>JACCZE010000274.1 GCA_013696105.1 Planctomycetota bacterium
CGCCGAGCTTGCCTTCGGTGCCGACTTCGCGCGCCACGCGCGTCACTTCCGAGGCGAACGAGGACAGCTGCTCCACCATGGTGTTCACGGTGTCCTTGAGCTCGAGGATCTCGCCCTTCACGTCGACGGTGACCTTCTTGGTGAGGTCGCCATTGGCCACGGCGGTGGTCACGGTCGCGATGTTGCGCACCTGCGACGTCAGATTCGACGCCATCAGGTTCACGTTGTCGGTGAGGTCCTTCCAGGTGCCGGCCACGCCGGTCACGCGCGCCTGACCGCCGAGCTTGCCTTCGGTACCGACTTCGCGCGCCACGCGCGTCACCTCGGAGGCGAACGACGACAGCTGATCGACCATGGTGTTCACGGTGATGGCGGTACGCAGGAATTCGCCCTGCAGCGGCCGGCCCTCGATCTCGAGCGCCATCGATTGCGAGAGGTCGCCCTTGGCCACGGCTCCGATGACGCGCGCCGTCTCGGAGGTCGGATGCACGAGGTCGTCGATGAGCGTATTGACCGAGGTGATCGTATCCGCCCACGAGCCGGTGGCCGCGCCGACGGTCGCGCGCTGCGAGAGCTTGCCCTCCTTGCCGACCACGCTGCTCAGGCGATCGAAGTCGTGGGCGATCGACTGGCTGAGCTCCATCACCGCGTTGAAGGTGTCGGCGATCTTGCCGTCGAGACCGGTCCATTCGATGGGCAGGCGGGCGTTGAAATCGCCTCGCCGCAGGGCTCCGAGCGCCTCCAGCAGGAGTCTCTTGTCGAATGCGTCGGTGGCGTTCATGGCGGTCCCTTTCGCAGCATCACGGAGGTTGGACGAGGGCCCTCCAGCGGACAAAGGCAATCAACCAACCTTCTACACTGACACCATTGATTCGCGGGTACATACTTCGTTGCCAAATCTCGCGTTGCGTCGAAGGCCCCCACGAATAACCCGGTCTCCAACCTCATGCGATTCCTCGGTATCGGCGATTGGAACGACCTTGGCGACATGTACCTGCGGATGGCCGCTTCCGGTCACCAGGTGCGGGTCCACATCGGGGACCCCCGGGCTCATGGCATCATGGCAGGGATGGTCGAACGCGTGGACGACTGGCGGGCATGCCTGCCTTGGATCCGCGAAGCCGGCCGGGATGGGATCATCGTCTTCGAGGACGCCAAATCCGGAGCCCTGCACGATCGCTTGAGGTCCGAGGGCTACCAGGTCATCGGCGGAGGATCGCTCGGGGCCCAGCTCGAGGGCGACCGGGCATCCGGTCAGCAGGCGATGCGCGCGGCGGGACTGCGCACCGCGGCCGTGCACGCGTTCCAGGACTATGATCAGGCCATCGCGTTCATCCGCGCCTCGCCCGGCCGCTACGTCTACAAATTCAACGGCGACCGCTTCCCCTCGACCCACAACTACGTCGGCGAGCTGCCCGACGGCTCGGATGTCATCAGCCTGCTCGACCATTACCGGCGCAGCTGGCGCGGAAGCGATCGGCCGAGCTTCATCCTGATGCAGCATGTCGAGGGCGTCGAGATCGGCGTGGGCGCCTACTTCAACGGCGAGGCGTTCCTCGACGCCGTCTGCCTGGACTGGGAGCACAAACGCTTCTTTCCCGGCGATCTCGGCGAGCTCACCGGCGAGATGGGGACCCTGGTAACCTACCGCGGATCGCAGCGGCTGTTCGAGGCGACGCTCGCACCGATGCAGCCGATGCTGCGCGCCGCCGGTTACTGCGGGTACATCAACCTCAATACCATCGTCAACGATGCGGGTATCTGGCCGCTCGAGTTCACCTGCCGATTCGGCTACCCCGGATTCGCGATCCTCGACGCGCTGCATGACGTCTCCTGGGCCGAGATCCTCGCACGCCTGGTCCATCGCGATGCCGTGGCGATCCCCACCCGCCCCGGATGGGCGGTGGGCGTGGTGCTGACCGTCCCGCCCTTCCCGCGCTTCGCCCCGGCGAGCGATGATGGAGATGGTGAAGATGCCGACGAGGATCCGACCGCCCGCGGCCTGCCGATCAGCTTCCGCCGTCCGCTCGACGCCGAGGACAACCGCAACCTGCACCTCGCCGAGGTGGCGATGCGCGACAACCGTCTGGTGACCAGCGGCGTGCTCGGCTACCTGATGGTCGCCACCGGCTCCGGGGACACGGTCGAACGCGCCCAAGAGCGCGCGTACGCGCTGGCGCGCACGGTGGTGGTGCCGAACCTGCGCTACCGCGACGATATCGGCCGGCGATTCGTCGCGCGCGACCAGGCCACGCTCCGCCGCCTGGGCTGGTTGCCATGACGACGATGACGCGAGCGCAGTGGGCGGACGTGCGGCGCATCCTGTCGGCGTATGTGCGGCGCGGCGACCCGGCGATCGCGGCCCGCGACGTGCTGTTGGCCTGTCCGGATGTCGCCATCGCCCAGGCTGCCATCGGCGAAGCGCGCGAACGCTCGCGGTCAGCGACGACGCGCGCGGCACTGGGGAGGCTGTCGCGTCTGATGCGCGCGCACGCGGCCGGATGCGAACGCATCGCGCGCATGCTGCGCGCCGAGGTCGACCACGACCGCCCCCTGCCGTCGGTCGACGAGGGGATCGCCTTCTGCCGCAAGCTCTTCGACTGGTCGGTGCGGCAGAATCCCGAATCGAGCGTCGCCCTGTGCTCGCTCGGCAGTCCACGGCTGCTGGCGCGGGTCACGCACGAGATCGTCGCCGCGTTCGCTCAGTGGGGAGTCCTCGGTCGGGATCGCGACACGCTCGAGATCGGTTGTGGCATCGGACGCATGCAGGTCGCACTGTCGGGCCGCGTGCGCAGCGCCCACGGCATCGACCTGTCCGCAGGCATGGTGCGGGCGGCACGCAAGCGGTGTGCGCACCTGGGGAACGTACACATCCAGACCACCAGCGGACGCGATCTCGCACGATACGCCGACCGCTCGCTGGACCTGGTCTACGCCGTCGATTCGTTCCCATACCTGGTGCAGTCCGGCATGGCGCTGGTCGAGACCCACCTGCGCGAAGCCGCGCGCGTGCTGCGCCCCGGCGGGGATCTGGTCATCCTGAATTTCTCGTATCGCAGCGACGCCGCCAAGGACCGCCGCATCGTGCGCGCGCTCGCCAAGCGCCATGGTTTCGCGGTCGTCCGCTGTGGCGACAAGCCCTTCGCGCACTGGGATGGCGAAGCATTCCATCTGCGCAAGGCTGCTCGACCGCTAAACGACTGACAGCTCCGCGCGGTAGCGCTCGAAGCAGCGCCGTCCCGCATGCAGGCGCATCAGTGCGCCTTCCGCCATCGCATGCGCGGCGCCGGGCACGGTCTCGGCGAGTGGGGCGATGACCTCGCGGTTCCAGGCCTCGGAGTGCTTCACGTCGAGCACCGCGTGCAGCTCGTAATAGCGCCGCCCTTCCGCCGACACACCCAGGCGCTCGAGCCCGCGCGCGACCAGCGCGACTCGACCGGGCGCGGTGAGCTCGATCACCCCGAGCGCGCCAACCGCTTGGTAGGCGTAGCGCCGCTCGGCGGCGAGCGCGACCATCAGGTTCGCGAGGGCAGTCGCTTCGACTACCGTCCGCCCCGCAACCGGCAGCGCTAGGACCTCCACGAGACGATCGAGCATGCGGCCATGCATGCCGGCTTCCTGGCCGCGGCCCATCTCGTCCCAGTAGTTGCGCGCGAGCTCGAGCTTCGCCCGCATCGGCAGCTTGATCTGCGTCAGCGCGACGAGGTCGTCGAACCCGGCTTCACCGGCGATCTCCTGCGACAGGAACCAGCGCATCGCCGCCAGATCGGCGTGCTCGGACAACCACGGGAACAGCCGGTCACCCTGGCCTGGGCCGCTGCGCGCGAGCTCATCGAACCACGCCAGCGCATCCGCGGCCGTCGCCACCGCATCGGGCCCGAACGGGATCTCATCAGAGACCGCGGCGCGCTCGACCTCGACGAACGCGCCCTCGAGCAGGCGCATGCGCGCATCGTCGGCCATGGTCTGGCGCCAATCGTTCGAGGGCAGCGTGGGTCGCAGGCGGCGTTGATTGAACGAGGCGAGCTGACCATGCAGGGCGTCGGCGTCGAGAGCCGGCGGGCAATCGAGCTGCGACGGGGACTGCGGATGGGTCACGCTCGCGCCGGGTGGCATGGGGATTCTCCGCCGGGATGGTCCGGACGGGAAACGTACACGCGGGACCCTCGCTGTCGGCTGCGATGGCGCGAGCATTCGACATGCCCCCTTGCATGCCCCCTTGCATGGTCATTAGGCGCTGTCAGCTCGACGCTTGGGGAGATCCGCCACCAGACCCACCACGGCGATGCGATCCGCCTCGCTATAGGCCGCGCGCTCGAGCTCTTCACCGAAGACGTCGGGGTCGAGCTCCCGGTACGACCCGTCCGCGTGGGCTGCCCCCAGCACCGGCCGCACCGCTTCCCAGAACGGGTCGACACCACGGATGATCGGCGTGCCGGTGTAGAGGATCAGGCGTCCACCGGGCTGCAGGCGCGCGAGCGATGCGCGCACCATGCGCACGGCGAGGTCGATACCCAAGGATCCGCCGCCATCGCGGTACAACCGCGCTTCGGCGTCCACCAGATAGGGCGGATTGGCGATCACCAGATCGAACGGTTCGGAGATCCCGTCCAGCACATCGCTGATCACGGTGCTCGCATGGGAGACTCCCGCCAACGCGGCATTGACGCGTGCGAAACGCAGCGCCTGCTCGCTGATGTCGGCGAGGATCACCCGCCCGGCGCGGGAGGCGAGCGACAGGGCCGTCGCTCCGGTGCCGCAGCCGATCTCGACCAGACAGGAGGCGTCACGCGCATGCTCGAGCGCGAACGCGGTGAAGCGGTAGGTGTCGGGGCCGAAGAACACCGCATCCGCTGCGAGCGTCGGGTACGCCGAATGCACGTGCAGGCGCTCCTCGAGGGTGGAGTAGCGTACGCGGCTGCGCTTGCCGTGCGGTGTGGTGTCGAGTTCGCCCGCGCGCGCGAGCAGCTCGACCATGGCGGCGGGCACCACCCCGTCGGCGAACGGTCGGCTCCAGCCGAAGACGCCGCCCAGGTCCTGCGCTCGCTCGGCACCGGCGCGCGCATTGACCCGACGGTGGGTCTCGGGCGTCGGCGTGGTGAAGCGATAGCCTTCGTTGTCGAGGGCACGCCCGAGTTCGATCAGCGCCGATTCGCGGTCGTTCACCGCGGAACCTTGCGATGGTCGAGCCAGCGGGCAAGTCCGGCGGCAGGTTTGCACGTTTCATGTGTCCGGTGCAGTCAGGTGTCCATAGACTCGCCCCCTCCGGAGTCGACCATGGGCCACACCAGCCGGATCCTGCCGTTGCGTCAGGATCAGAGCCTCGCATCGGACCCGCAGACGGACGTGACCTCCGCCGCTCATCTTCATCCGACCGGTCCCACCAAGCCGACCCTGTGGTCGCGGCTCACCCGTCGCCGCTGGATCCTGTGGACCGTGGGCAGCATCGTCCTGGTGCTGATCGCCGCCCGACTGGCAGCGCCGACCGCGGTCCGCTGGCACATCGACCGCACCATCAACAGCACCCCGGGCTACCAGGGCGGGGTCGGTGACGTCGGGATCCACCTGTGGCGCGGCGCCTATTCGATCGACAACGTCGTCGTCGGCCGCGTCGGCTCGGGCGAGCTCGATCCCTTCTTCACCTGCGCCACCATCGATCTTGCCATCGGCTGGAAGAACCTGCTGCACGGCGCCATCACCGGCACCGTGCGCTTCGACCATCCGGTGGTGAATTTCGCCGACGGCGACTCTCCCCAGCACCAGCAGACCGGCGGTGAATCGGCCCCGCCTCCGTCCGAGTCCGGCACGACCACGCCCGAGAGCCGACCCGGCCGGGAAGGCGAGGCGGCCGAGGTCGAGGTGTCCTGGCAGGAGCAGATCCAGAAGCTGATGCCCTTCAGCATCGACCGCGTCGACATCGTCGGCGGGAAGATCCGCTTCCAGAACGTCGACAAGCACGTCGATGTGCACATCGGCAAGCTCGACGCCGTGGTGACCAATCTCACCAACACCAAGGAGCTGTCCTCGACCGATTCTCTGGTGTCGACGCTGAAGGCCCGTGGAAGCACCGTGGGCGGCGGCGCGCTCGAGATCGACGGTGACATCGACCCCTTCGCCCCGAAACCCACCTTCACCATCCGCTTGAAGCTCGAGCGCCTCGACCTGCCCGCGATCAACGAGTTGACCAAGGCCTACGCCAACGTCGACATCGAACGTGGTTCCCTGGACCTGTACGCGGATATCGCCGCCAAGGACGGGGCCCTCTCGGGAACGGTGAAGCCCCTGTTCCGCGGGCTCGACATCCTGAATTTCGGCACGGACAAGAAGGACGGCGCGCTGCATCTGTTCTGGGAAGCGATCGTCGGTGCCACCGGCAAGATCCTGCAGAACCTGCCCAAGGACCAGCTCGCCACCGAGATCCCCCTCAACGGTTCGATCGACGCACCCAGCACCAATATCATGACCGTCATCGGCGGGGTTTTGAAGAACGCCTTCGTGCGCGCGCTGATGCCGGGATTCACGAGTGGGAAGAAGAAGGCGTCTGACCCCGCGCTGAAACCGCCCGAGGATGCCGGGAAGAACGAGGAGCGGCGCAAGGCAGGCGAAGAGCTGGAGAAGCTCGAGCGCTAGGATTCCAGCATCTACGGCCGCATACGCAGCATTCCGCGCCGGACTTCCTCATCGGCCGCGGATCGCTAGCATGCACGTCATGCCGTATGCCCTGGCCCTTCTCGCGCTGGTGTTCTCCCTTCCGCTCGCGGCTTTGGAGGTCGGCGGCTCGGTCCCGGCTATGGACGACGCGACCTGGATCTCGGGATCGGCGCCAGCTGCGCCATCGCAGCCATCCCAGGAAGCGGCGAGCCGGGTGTCGGTGATCGACCTCTGGTCGCCGACCAATCCCGCGTGCCGCGCGACCATGCCGCGGCTGACCGACCTGGCCAAGCGCCATGCCGATCGCGTGCGCGTGCTCGGCCTGTGCGCCGGCGACCCCGAGGCAGCGAGCGTATTCGTCCAGGGCATGGGCAGCCGCGTCGGCTATCCGATCGCGGTGGTCCCATCGCTGACGCCGTTCGCTCCATCGGTCGGCGCTCCCTGCACCCTGCTCGTCGACGAGCGCGGCGTGGTCCTGTGGTGGGGCGACGCGCTGAACGTGGCAGAACCGCTCGCGCGCGTGCTCGATGGCACCTTCGTCGTCGAGCCGATCCCGCCCGTGCGATCGGCCTCGCCTCCGACCGAGCCGACGGGCTCGGCGCCCGAGCTGCGACGCGAGATGATCGTCGAGCATCACTACCATGAGCGACCAGGCGCGTCCGTGGTCATCAGCCCGTATGCTCACTGGCATCGGCCGCACGTCGGCGTGTCGTACCACGTCCCCTTCTTCCTGCCGCATCCGCCACTGCTGTGGCTGCCGTGGCGCCACTGCCGCTGAGCGCGTGGCACCGGCCTCACTTCGCGCTTGTGCGTCGCGGTGTTCGGCGTGAGGTTCCGCCACCGGAGCACGCATGACCTACTACGAATCGACCGACCTCGGCAAGTTCCCTGAAATCGGCAAGGACGCGCCCGAGCTCGCGAAGGCGTTCTTCGACTACTACGGCAAGGTCTTCGCCGAAGGCGAACTGACCAAGCGCGAGAAGAACCTCATCGCCCTGGCCGTGGCGCACGCCGTGCAGTGCCCCTACTGCATCGATGCGTACACCGGAGCTTCTCTGGAAAGCGGCTGCTCGACCGGCGAGATGACCGAAGCGGTCCACGTCGCCGCCGCGATCAAGGGCGGTTCGGCCCTGGTCCACGGTGTGCAGATGCGCAAGCACGCCGAGCGGATGTCGATGTGATCGCGGTCCCGGGTTCGCGCCTGCCGGTCGACGAGCAGAACCGCCTGTTGTCGACCGCGCCGGTTGCCGACTTCGACGCACACCTGGAACGAGCGCACCTGCCGCCGCTGTCGGCCGGGGCGACCACCGTGTTCCAGGTCAACGTCGGCAAGCTCTGCAATCAGCGCTGCCACCACTGCCATGTCGATGCGGGTCCGCACCAGCTGGAGGCCAACATGGCGTGGCCGACCTTCGCCGCCTGCCTGGAGGTGATCGCCGCGACGAATCCGCCCACGGTCGACATCACCGGCGGCGCGCCCGAGCTGAATCCGCATTTCCGCCGCTTCGTCACCGAGCTGCGAGCGTTGGGAGTGCGCGAGATCATCGACCGCTGCAACCTCACGGTGCTGATGCTGCCGTCGCAGCAGGGACTGGCCGAGTTCCTGGCCGAGCACCGCGTGCGCATCGTCGCCTCGCTCCCGGCGGTCAATCAGCAGCAGACCGACGCCCAGCGCGGCGACGGCGTCTTCGCGCGCTCGATCGCCGCCATCCGACGGCTCAACGGACTCGGCTATGGACGCGCGGATTCCGGCCTGGTGCTGACGTTGATGAGCAACCCGGTGGGAGCCTTCCTGCCGCCGGAGCAGTCATCGGCCGAGGCGCGCTTCAAGAAACTGCTCTCCGCGCGCCACGACATCGTCTTCAACGATCTGATCGAGCTGACCAACATGCCGATCAACCGGTACCTCGAATACCTGCTCGCCAGCGGCAACTACGAGCCGTACCTGGCCAAGCTCAGTGCGGCATTCAACCCCGCCGCGGTGCGAGGCCTGATGTGCCTCAACACCCTGTCCGTCGGTTGGGATGGGGCGCTCTACGACTGCGACTTCAACCAGATGCTCGAGCTTCCGGTCGCTCCTGAAGGATCCCGCACCATCTTCACCTACCGGCGCGAGCTGATGGAGGGCCGGACGATCCGCACCGCGAAGCACTGCCTGGGATGCACGGCGGGGCAGGGATCGGGCTGCGGCGGCCGGACGACCTGAGGGATCCGCGCGACACGCGGTCGCCATCGGGTCGAGATTCCCCAGGCCGCGCGCTGTGTCCAAGGGTGCTGAGCGCCCCCCCTTCAACCCTCGGTACGAAGTGTGGAATTAGTCCTGAGCGGGCGTCGGTGTTCCCCGCGCCGCGCCGGGCCGCACGGTCATCCCTCTCGGCGGCGATGCGGAGCGGGCCGTGCCAGGGTCGCCAGAGCAGCGAGGAAGGCGGCGAGGAGCAGCGCCACTCCGCCGCCGAGGCCGCAGCCGCCGCCAGAGGCTCCGCGTTCGTCGCCGGCGGCGGTGGTCGAAGCAGGATCGCCATCAGCAACGGCGGCCGGCGGGTCTACCACGACGCTCGCCGAGGTGGTCACCGTCCAGGTCGCCTTGGCGGCGTAGTCGGCGATCGCTCCGGCGCGGTCGACGGCGCGCAGGTAGACGTTCTTGATGCCCACGAATGCGGGCTTGAAAGTCAGCGCGAGCTCGACCGTCGCGGCGGTGGTGCAATCGCAGCTGGACGAGGCGCCGACGTCGATCCGGCACTGGGAATTCTCGAGTACTCCGGCGGTTCCGAGCGTCTTGGCAGGCGACCAGGTGGTGGTGTCGTCGGACGCGAGCGAGATCGTGCGCGCGGCTCTGTCGACGTAGATCCAGCAGGCATTGCGGCCGTCGACCGTCGAGTTCACCAGCACGGTCACACCGGCCAGGTCCACGGTCCCGTCGGGATCGGAGAAGGTGCACACCAGGCGCGCGGTCTGTCCGGATCCGGACGCGGGCGATACGCCCAGGCAGAGCGGCGCGCGGTTGAGCGCGCCTTCGATCGCGGTCGCGAGCTGGTCGCGCGCGGTCGCGAGCGCGGCGGGGCTGCGCGTCCAGTTGGTCCAATCGGGGGCGACCGGCCGGATGGTGGCGAGCGCGGAGGCGCGCTTGCCCATCTGCGAGAGCAGCTGCACGTACTCGTAGTCCTCGACGCCATCGCGCAGCCACTTCGCGCGCATCGACGGCACCATGTGCGCCAGGCCGACCTGCTGGCCTGGATAGAACAGCTGGCCTTCGCCGGGGAAGTTCGCGCTGCTGTACACCCCGACATTGTTGACTTGGTTCCACGGATCGGCTGCGTTCCAGCCGTCGACCTTCCAATAGAGCAGCCCGGTGATGCCAGCGGTCTGGTTGGCGAAACCGGGCTGGATGCGGAAGTTCATCGGCGCGTAATCGATCAGCCACTTCGGCGAATATCCGTCCTGGGCCAGGCAGTTGTACGACCAGATATCATCGCCCTTGGCCTGGGCTTGGGCGATCAGGGATCGCGAAGCGTCGCACATCATCGGCAGCACCACCCAGATATCGACGGCGGAACGTCCGGTCCCGGAGCCGTCGTCGAGCAGTTCCGCGACCGGCGCCATGCTCACCAGGTTGTCGATGCCGGCCTGGTGCAGGTTGCGCGCCCATTGCTTCAGCACGGGATAATGCTCGGGATGGCCGCCGATTTCGTCGGCGGTGAAATTATACAGCGCGAGGTCGCTCTGATGGCGCGCCTTCTCCGCCGCGATCGCCGCCACCGATGGGGCTGGCGACATCGGTGAACCGGACATGTCGGCTCCGCTCCAGAAGCCGAGGTTCGCGCAGGAAAGCCCCTCCGCATCGATCAGTCCGCGCTCCTCGGCGGGAACGGCGGCGGTGGGCATCAGCTTGTGACGCAGCAGCTCGACGCGATCGGCGCGGCCCGCTGCCGCATTCCAGAACATGAAGGCCGAGCGCAGCGATGGCTTCAGGGGCAGCGTGAACGGACGCACGCGCACCGACACGTTGCCCGATACCTGGCCCTGATCGCTGCTCACGGTCCAGGTTCCGGTGTATTGACCAGGCACCGCGTCGCGCGGCACCGCCAGATCGATCCACAGCGGCTGGTTCTGCCCGGCCGAGAGCGCGAACGGCACCGCGTCGAGCGCCCCGGCGAGATCGACGCCCGCATCATCATCGAAGGGGATGAGCGCATCGGGATACGAACCGGCACCCAGGGAGCGGTTGCTGCCGCCCCAATCGGCGCTGGCGGGCGAGACCGTGACGTAGTGCTCGCGGTAGCGTGTATACTTGGCGGCCGGGATGGTCGCTCCCGCCGGGCCGGTCAATGCCGACAGCGTGAAGCGGACGCGCGTCAGGCCGCCCGAGGGAGCCCGCACCACCACCTGGAAGGATTCGACCTCGCCGCGCGCGGCGCTGATGGAGGTGTCGCGGTTGCTTCCTGGCGCATCGCCGCGACCCACCCGGGTCAGGCTGTCGACGGCCCAGACCACCGGCTGCGCCGCGTGGATGCTGGAACCGGTAATGATCAGGACGGAGAGGGCGATGAGGATGCGGATCATGGTTGCCTCCATCCCTCATTCGCCGGCCACCGCGCTCGATCACAGCCCGGTCGCGAACCGGCCAGGCGAGTGTGAGACGCCGTAAGGCCGGCCCATCGCGGCTTCCCTGACACCGATCCATGCCCGCGAAAGTCCTACGCCAGCCGATCGCGGGGTGGGATCAGGGTTGCTCAACGCCAGCACGGTCAGAACGTCGGCAGCGGGCATGACATGCCCGCTGCGTGAGGCCCGCCCACGTGTCCTCAACGGCGGCGGCGGGCCAACGCGATCAGGACGAGCGCGATCGTGCCGGCCCCCAGGCCGCAGTTCCTGTTGCCGCCCCTCGGGTCGGGCTCGGATGTGGATGTGGAGCGTTCCTCATGGGCGAGCAGCCAGCCGGCGCGGACCGCGTCCACCCATTCCTGCGTCGCGGCATGGATGCTGCTGCCCGGGGGCGAGAGCATGCTCGCATACGGACGCGGCGGATTGCCGGCGACCTCCATGTACAGCCACGCGTACTGGTCGACGCGATCCATCGCGTTGACGATGGTGGTGGTGATGGTGGTGGGTCTGCCCCCGGAGTCG
>JACCZE010000293.1 GCA_013696105.1 Planctomycetota bacterium
GCCTCAAGTTCACGCGGGAAGGTCCCGGAAAACCGCGTCACAAAATCCAACCCTGTCGTTTGCCACGGCGTACGAGCGTGGCAGCGGAGTCCAGCAGCCTCAATCTGACCTCCGCCGACTCTGTTCCCCGCTGCGCGACCCCTGCCCTCACCGATCGCGCCGCCTGCTCGCTCTCTGATGTATACTCCCCTCGATGTCGGATAGTCCCCCTGCGAACCCGTTCAACGCGACGCTCCCCAGCGACGACTACGCCCACGGCGGCGTACCGGCACCCGCTCGGGTCTCACGCTCCGACGCCACCACGGACCCCGAACGCCTGGTGCTGCGCGGCACGCATCTCGATGAGCGTCTGAGTGGGGCCAAATCGAACGCGAGCGGTGAGTCGCGCTTCGAGATCCTCGCGCTGCTGGGCAACGGCGCCACCGGTCAGGTGTTCGCAGCGCGCGACCGCAACCTCGCGCGCGACGTCGCGGTGAAGGTGCTCTCGGGGGCGAATCCGCCGCGTGAGGATATCGACAGCTTCGTCGACGAAGCGCGCACCACCGCTGCACTTGATCATCCGAATGTGCTTCCCGTGCACGAGATCGACATCACGGACGCCGGTCAGGTGTACTTCACCATGAAGCGCATCGACGGGCGTTCGCTCGGCGAGGCGATCATCGGGTCGACACGCGTGCGGCGGGACGAGGCGCTGGAGATCAACCGCCTGGTGTCTATGACGATCGCGCTCGGCCATGCCCTCGCGTACGCCCACCACCGCGGCATCGTCCACCAGGACATCAAGCCGGACAACATCATGCTCGGCGGCTTCGGCGAAGTGCTGCTGGTCGATTGGGGTAGCGCCACGCGCATCGACGCGCCGAAGCAGCGGCTCTACGGCACGCCCCTGTACATGGCTCCCGAGCAGGCCCGGCTCGAGCATGTCGACGTGCGCAGCGACGTGTACTGCCTGGGAGCGACCCTGTTCCATGCCCTGATCCTGCGTCCTCCGACCTGGAGCGACGACCCGGAGGAGTTCTGGCGCCTCAAGCGCACCGGCGGTGTGAGTCCGCCGACCG
This sequence comes from Planctomycetota bacterium, assembly GCA_013696105.1. GTDB lineage: Bacteria > Planctomycetota > UBA11346 > UBA11346 > UBA11346 > JACCZE01. The sequence continues at coordinate 1,059 of JACCZE010000293.1, forward strand.
ACGTGGAGCGCAGCAGCGCGCCCGCGGCGCTGATCGACATCGCCCTGAAGGCGCTCGCTCCGCTGCCAGGGGACCGCTACCAACGCGCCGAGGATCTGGTGAGCGACCTGGAACGGTATCAGGCGGGACTGGCTGTGAGCGCGCACCGTGACAGCTGGCTCGAGGCGGTCGCACGCTGGCACCGCCGTCACGCTCGCGTGTTCTGGTCGTCCGCGGCCGCGGTGACGGCGATCGTCGTACTCGGCGGCATCCTCTATGGCGAGCGGCTGAAGGAGATCGCCACCTGGGGGTCACCGGTGCTGGTCGAGCGTGGCGAGCCCGGTTGGCGCGATCGCTGGACGGTCTGGGCCGGCGGTTTCGAACCGGTCGAGGGCGGGCTGCGCTCGACAGGGGGGAGCGAAAGCTGGGTGACCCTGCGCGAACCGCTCGCCGGAGATGTCGCCGTGGAGTTCGACGGCATCATCGAACCGGAGTGCCTGCCCGGCGATCTGTCGATCTTCTGGACGAGCGAGCCGTATGGAACGCGACGCGATGTCGTAGGCGATGTGGTCAAGGTCCAGGTCGGCGCCTTCGGCAACAGCTATAGCGCGATCACCGGACCGGGGACCACGCATTACGCCTACAGCGATCTGCGCCTCGAGGCCGGTCGCACCTACCGCATCCGCATGGAGGTCGAAGGTTCGACCGTGCGCATGGTCGTCGACGGTCGCATGCTGTGCACCTACACCGACCGGCTGCCGTTATCGGGCGGTTTCGTCACCCTCTACAGCTACTACAGCGGGCACTCGTTCCAAAACATCCGCGTGTTCGCGCGCGGGATCGCGCAGAAGGTCCCGGCGACCGAGATCGGGGATTCGTACCTGCGCCGGCGTCTGTTCGACGAGGCGGCTGCCGAGTACCACCGCGTCTCGGTGTCGCACCGTGGGACTGCGCTGGCGCGCGAAGCAGCCTACAAGGAGGGCCTGTGCCGTTTCCGCCAAGGCGAATCGGATGCGAAGCGAGCGGACGAGGCGGCTGCGCTGTGGCGGAGCCTGGAAGGAGGCGAATGGGGAAACGAGATCGCCATGCAGCGCCTGCATCGGCGTTTCGACCAGGGCGAGCGCGCTGGTCTGATCGAGCAGATGGAGTCTCTCTATCGCAGCGGCGACGAGGCCGCCCGTCTGGGAGTCGTCATCGCCTGGACCCGTTTCACCAATGCCACCACGCAGGCCGCGTCCGATGGAGATGCCTCCCAGCTCGATGCCTTGCACCAGTTGATCGCGCTGCATGACCGCGTCTTCCCCGAACGGAAGATCGCCGACCGCACCGCCTCGGAGGCCTTGATCGTGCTCGATCGCCAGCAGGAGGTGCTCGATCATTATCCGAGCCAGATCGAACACGTCGCGCGCGCGCTGATATGCCTGGGACGCCCGCTCGAGATCCTGGAGCGCTTCAAGGACCGTCCGTCGCTCTGCGCGATGGCCTTGTTCGCGAGCGGCCGCACTGCCGAGATCACCGGATCGTTGGAGAATCCCCCTCCCTGGGTCGCGGATGGGGCGATCGAACGCGGCGAGGCCGCGGCGCTGCTGGCGGCGAATCCGGACTGGGTCTATCCCCTGCAGCATCTCGGTCGTCTGCAGGAGGTGCTCGACCATCCCCGCGCGACCCGGTCGCATCGCCGATACGCCCTGATGCTGCTCGGTCGGCAGGATGAACTCACCGATCCGGAGGACACCGCTGCCGCAAGCGTCATGGTTGCGCGCGGTCAGTATGCCGAGGCGCTGCGCGCGTACGGGTCGAGTTACCACAACGCCACCTTGGTGCGCCACGCAGCCGGTCTGGATGCGTGGATCGCCGGCGATCGGGTGCGCGCCTTGGATCTGTTCGCGGTGCGCCCCGGGGTCGAATTCCATCGCTCGCGGATGCTGCTGTCCCAGTTCGTGATCGTGCCCTTCCTGCGCGAGTTGAACGGCGAGGTCGGCGCCGTCTCGTCCTGGTGCACGGGTGTGGTCGCAACCCACCGCTGGTCGCTGGGGCAGCATCCCTGGCACTGCGCGCGGTACCTGCTGGGCGAAATCGGCGACGCGGAGTTCCTGGCGCAACCGCATCGCCACTTCGCGCCGGGGGAGCTCGCGATCTGCCAAGGGGTGCGCTCGGAGCTGGCCGGCGATCGCACCGCCGCCCGTGCCGCCTACCGCAGGTATCTCGACATCCCCCTGTACCGACGGGGAGCAGAGGTGGATCCGATAACCGACCGCTTCGCGCGTTGGAGACTGGAGCAGCTCGGGGCGGAGTAGCCCGCGCTGCCCCGCACGCCTCGGGGCTTCCACGAGCCTTGCCGCTGCCTGGAGCCGACAGGATGGACGTCGGTTGCAGTCGACCGATTATCGCACAGGCGGAGTCCGCTGTAGCTGCGCGGTCCGCCGATCAGCATCCGGTGTGCAGACATGGGAGGCTGTTTCGTGAACGTGGACATCATCGCCCGCCGTCACATCCAGCCGTCGCGCATCATCCGCTCGAGCACGCGCGCCACTCCGCTGGCCTCCGGGCCCTCGGCCACCTCGTCGGCGAGCTCCAGGACCTGCGGATGACCGCCCGCGATGCCCACCCCGTACCCGCACCCGGCCAGCAGCGGCGCATCGCTGATGTCGTCGCCGAACGCAGCGGTCTCGGCGAGCGAGAGACCGTGGGCGGCGAGCAGCGGCGCGAGCAGCGTCGCCTTGGTGCTGCCTGCGGCGACGAGATTGACGAAGCAGGCATGATCGAGCAGCTGCGCATGGACGGCCTGCGGCCAGCGCACCCCGATGAGCCCTGCGAGCTCCGTCAGGGCCGAGCCGTCGCCGTTCCAGATCGCCAGCTTGCAGGCCGGTTCCGCGCGCGCCTGCGCGAACGGCAGCAGGTCTCGTGCGCTGCAGCCCCAGCCGCGCAGCACCTGATCGGGTGGAACGATCGGCCCGAACGCAGCATGTCCGTCGGCGGTATGGATGCCGATGGTGGCCTCGGGCGCCGAGGCCTCGACCAGGGCGACGATCCCGCCGACGATCGACGCCGGCAGCTCGCTCGACGCGCTGAAACCCGTGCGCGCGCAGCGGGCGAGCGCTCCGGCGTGGAAGATGCCGCTGTCGGCCAGCCACGCGAGCGGACCCAGCGCGACGGCTGCTGACGCCGGACGTCGCGCGGTATCGACGAAGCACGCGACGCCGCGATCCCGGCACGCGGTGATCATGGCGACCGTGGCGGGGGTCGGGTGCGATCCCAGCGCCGCGAGGGTGCCGTCGATGTCGAAGACGAGCGCGCGGACCGTAGTCACCGGGCCTCCTCATCCTCGATCCCGAACGTCTTCATCCACATCTCGACCTCATGGGCGGGCGGTGGCCCGCGGCGCGGATCGTTCGCCGCTTCGCCACGTGCCTGCAGCCCGCGCAGGAAGAGTCGGCAGCGCACCTCCCGTGCGCCGAGCGAGCGCGCCCGCGCAATGAGCTCGCGATCGTCGCTGACCACCACCGCGCGCGCGTCGGCGCGTTCGCGCAGCCAGCGCACGATGGCGTCGTCGGCCGAGGCCGTACCGCTGTAGACCATGATGACCGTGCCCTGGAGGACCGTGCGCGCGATGCCGCCGGGACCTCCGTCGCACACCAGGTGCATGCGCGCCGTTCCATCCAGCCGCCGCGCGAGCGCGGCACGCGCAGCTGCCGGATCCCCGGCGAGCGCGCGCAGCCCGGCATCGGCATGGATGAGGTTGTGCGCATCGACCAGCGTGTGCACCGGGCCGCGGCGGTCGGCGGTCATGCGCGCACGCCCGGTCGCAACAGCAGCCACGCGGCCATGGTCATTCGAGCCCAGCGTCCTCGTCGTCCGCGGGCGCGAGGAACCAGAGCTGGCTCTCGTCGTCGTAGCGGTGGATGCGCCAGCCGGCGGCGGCGATCGCCTTGGTGATCTCGGGCCGCGGTCCGTCGCCCTCGGCGTCCCGCAGCGTATCGGGGTCGTCGTCATCGTCCGGTTCGACATGGACGAGGTAGCCGCCCAGCCACCCGGCTTCTTCGCTGGGACCCCAGTGCAGCGCCGGGAATGCCGCGCGCAGCCGGTCGTACAGCGCGTCGCGGGTCAGGGGTTCGTCGGCCATCGCTGGGTGAAGGTGGCGGACGCGCGCAGCGGTCAAGTCGGTACCTCATTGAGGGCGAGCGACGACTCTCCGCAGCAACGGAGCCAGGAAGCGTCCGCTTCAGCGCTTCGCGCTCTCGACCTGCTTCGTCAGGCGCTCTTCCGGCCTCGATTGCCCCATCGGATCCGCTCCGATCGTCCCCTGCAACCGGACGACATGCTCGGGCGCGCTGACCGTGGCCAGCATCGCGCGTGCCTGCGCCAGGCGATCGGCCAGTCCGAGCCGCACGGCTTCGTCGCCGTGGCTCGGGCGCGCGATGAAGGCCTCCAGATCCGCGACGTGCCGGCGCCAGAGCGCGACGTCACGAGCCTGCTGGACCTCGAGACGCTGGCGGTACCAGCTGCTGGCGAGCAGGTGCTCGCGCGTGAACAAGAGGCGCAGCTCGGGATGGTCGAGGCCGCGTCCCTGCCAATCGCCACGCGCCATCACCGTCAGGATCGCCGCCAGCGGTGGACACGCCTCCTCGATGCTGCCGTCGTCGACATACGCCTGGGCGGCGAGGCGCTGCGATTCGACGATCAGCTCCATGCCCGCGGCGAACGCCTCGCGGTCCTGCAGCTCGGGCCTGAGCAGCTCGGGCGAGAAGACCACCGTCGGCGTATCGAACATG
>JACCZE010000297.1 GCA_013696105.1 Planctomycetota bacterium
GCTTCCGCTCGCGCGGAAGCCGTCCTCCGGTCGATACCTGAAACGATTACTTCGCGGCCTTGGCGGGGACGGCGCAATCGCCCTTGCCCTTGCACTCGTTCTTGCCGCCGGGCCCCTGGCCCTTGCAGTCGTTGTGGCCCTTGCACTCGTGCTTCGAGGTGGCGCAGCCGCCCTTGCCCTTGCACTCGTTCTTGCCGGCGCAGGCGTTCGCCTCGGTCTTGCAGCCGCCCTTGCCCTTGCAGGCGTTCATGCCCTTGCAGGCGTGCTTGTCGGCGACGGCCTTGTCAGCCTTGTCAGCGGCCTTGTCGGCGGCCTTGTCGGCCTTGTCTTCGCCATAGGTCTGGGCGCCGGTCATGATGCCGGTGACGGCGGCGAACAGCAGAACTTGAGACATTTTCATCGAGACATTCCTTTCCGGAAATCCGGAGGTTGAGCGTTGTGGATACAACGCGATGGAGGGACTGTGATAGGCATCGTTGGCCCAGTCCAAGGGATCTTACGACCGCGATCGCTGGATGGATGTGCCAGTGCGACGGGAGGGCTTCGATAGGGACTAGTAGCGGAAGGTCCGATGTTTCACATGGTGCATCAGGCGTTTGCTCGGGCCGATGCGGATCGCCTGCCCGCTCACGGTGGCGCGACGCGGTTGCTTCGCATCAGGGCGTTGGCGATCTGCTGCAGAGCCAGCAGCCGCCGATGGTAGTCCGCGGCGCTGTCTTCGGCGAGACCCTCCGAGGTGGATAGACGCCGTTCTCCCAGCGCCGACACCCAGCCCCGGTCGCCGATCCACGTCGCCGACATGCCTTCGGCGCACGCCGCCCAGCGATCTCCATCGGGGATCGAGTCATCGAAAAGCGAACGGCCGAGGGCGGTGTGGGCGCCGCTCCATCCCGCGAGATCCATGATCGTCGGCAGCAGGTCAGCCTGGCTGCCGACCCGCCTGCTCACGCCTGGCGTCAACCCTGGCGCGATGATCAAGCAGGGGATGTGGTGCAATTCCTCCGGATCCATGCCCTGATGGGCGGGGAAGAACGACGTGTGATCGCCGAGTAGGACGAACACCGTGTCGGCGAACCATCCGTCGCTCTTGGCTCTATCCATGAACCGGCCAACGGCGGCGTCGGCGAAATGCAGGCTGTCGCGGAAGGCGGTGATCGTCGGCTCGCCCGAGAAGCGCTGCCATTTGGCTTCGGGAACCTCGCACGGTCCGTGGGTGGTCAGCGTGAAGGCCACCGAGCAGGTCGGTCGCGCGGCCGCACGGACCGTGTCGTTGCAGTGCGCCAGCAGATCGGAATCCCACGCACCGAATCGCGCGGGACGCGGCTCGCGCACCTGGATGTCGGAGGCGCCTGCGTAGCTGTCGAAGCCCGCGAGCGAGGCGATCGCATCGACGTGCAGGGACGATCGGCGGCTGCCCTGCATGAACGAGGTCGAGCAGCCGTTCTCGCGCGCGATCATGCCGAGGTAGCGCATCGGTGAGAGTTCCATCCCCTGGCCGAGGAAGGGGAGGCCCGGCAGCACCGGCATTCCCGCGAGGGTCGAGGAGATGCCTTCGAGGCTGCGCTGTCCGTTGGCGTAGAAGCGCGTGAAGAACACCCCTTCGCGGCACAGCGCGTCGAAGCGCGGAGTGGTGCCGAGCGGCTCGAGCCCGGCGGCCACCCGCGACGCGTCGACCTGGGTGGCGTCCCAGCTCTCGAGCAGCAGCACGACGACATTGAGTTTCCGGTCCGGCACCGTCGGGGGGGTATGGGCACGCAGGATCGGATAGTCGCTCGACACGGAGCGGTCGCGGTCCGACACCAGGCAGTCGCGGACGAGGCCGAGAGCCTCATCCGGAGGAAGGTATGCGGGCACAGCGCGCGCGCCGCCCACGGTATGGCTCAGGACGAACGGTCCGTTGAGGGTGAGGTATCCGCCGGCGGCGGTCGTCCCCTCCATCGCATTGATGACGGCGACGGGTTTTCGCGTCACGCCTCCGCGGATGGCCACCACCACCAGGCCGATCACCAGGATGGCGACCGCCGTGCCGAGCCATGGGGGTATTCCCCACGGCCGCTCGGGTCTGGCGAGCACGCGCTTCCAGCCCCAGGCGGCCGCAGCGAGTGCGAGCAGAGCGAAGGTGGCCACCGGCCAGCGGGTGATCGCGTGCGCGACGACGAGATCGAGGTCGTTGCCCGCGGCGAAGGCCTCGGCCCCGACGTGGCGCTGGACCTCGCCGAAATAGACCAGGTCGGCGACCTCCACCACCACCAGCGCGACCACCGCGGCGAACGCCGCCCAACCCCAGCATCGTCGCCACCACCACCGCGCGGCCTCCGGCAGCGGCAGAGCCGACATCAGCGCGGCCGGCGCCACCGTGGCCCCGATGATCGACGCGTCGAAGATCAATCCTCGCAGCAGCGCTGCGGAGATCGCGGATGCTTCCAAGGTCGAGAAGGTCGCCGGGTACATCTTCCACAGCGCGAGCCGTCCGAGCGACAATGCCGCGAACGCCATCGCCACCGGCAGGATCGGAACCACCCACGGCCGCAAGGGGACGATCCCGCGGCTGTCGATCGCCGGCTCAGAAGCGGTCGGAGTGGATGCCGGGTGATCGCCCATGGAAGCGGCTGCCGGTGTACGAGCCGCGGAGGGGGCGCAAGGATGGCGGCATCTCATCCGGTCGTCCGCCCTCGAGCGAGGTGTGGCCGCCCGTGGCGCACCGAGGCCGTTATCGCCAATCGATCAGCGCACCGACGATGGTGCGGTCTCCGGCGATCAGCCGATCGTACAGCGCGGGCGCATCGGCCGGGCGCTCGCGATGGGAGATCAGCGCATCCACCGTCAGCGTTCCATCGCGCATGGCGCGCATCGCTGCGAGCCGATTGCCCAATTGCGTCCAGGGATGGTAGGCGTTCGCCACTGCCGGGCATTTCGGTTGGTGCGCCCCGGTGATGGTCAGTTCGCGCTCGATCATGTCCTCCATGATGCGGATCGGCACCGGCGCATACACGGTCGACGTGGTGATCAATCGTCCGCGCAGTGCGAGCATCGCGATCGCGGAAGCGAAGACCTTCGCCGTGTTGGCCGCTTCGATGCACAACGACACGCCGGCGCCACCGGTGATCACGCGCACGCGCTCGACCACATCCTCGCGCGACGCGTCGATGGTCTCGGCACCCAGTCGGCGAGCCAGCACCAGGCGTGAGGCATCGGCATCGATGGCGATCAGCGGATCGACGCCGCACGCCCGCGCCACCTGGAGGACCAGGGAACCGACGACCCCCTGGCCGATCACCGCGGTGGCCTCGAGCATCCGTGGCGCCGCGCGCTGCACGATATGGTAGGCGATCGATCCGATCACCCCGATGCAGGCGAGATCCGCCCCCAGGCCATCCGGGACGCGGACCAGTTCGTCGCAGCGGGCGTGCACCCGGCTGGCATGGGCAGAGCAGCTCAATACCCGCTGTCCGACTTCCCAGCCGGTGACATCGGGTCCGATGGTTTCGATGATGCCGACATGCGAATAGCCCAGTGCGACCGGCCGCCGTGCAGCCGCATGCTCGCGGATCCAGGCGGTCTCGGTGCCGATCGACACCTGCGTCCATTCGCTGCGGATGCACACATGGCCCGCCGGGGGCGCGCCGAGCATGCCCGGAGCGAGCACGACGCGCTCGCCATCGAAGCTCAGGCTCTGCACCGGCACTCCCTTCCATGAGGTCGACCCCGCGGCGGATGGGGATGATGCGGTGCTTTGGCTGAGCATGGCGGTCTCGCAGGGATGGTGATCGGGGAAGGGCCCAGGCGGTTGAAAGCGCGGGGAATCTTCAAGCGATCCTACGCTCACCACGCGTGGGTTTACAAGGGCCGATACTTGCAGAAGATGTGGATGATCTTCCGATGCCACGCTCCATCACCCTCTGGCATGCCGACAGCCCGGCGACGTGGACGTCAGCGCATGCGGACGGTGCCGCGGGCGCCGAGGTCCGCGGCATGGGCATCGGCGAACGCATGCCGGGCCTCTACGTCGATCGACCGCACGGAACCGCCGATCATCTGCTGATCCATTTCCACGACCCGGTCGAGATCCTCCTCCATGGCGAGATGCGCGAGCATCCCGCCCACACCTTCGTGGTCTGGCCGCCGCGAGCCGCCCACCGGTTCGGCAGCGCGAAGACGTGGGCCCATTCCTGGCTGCTGTGCTCAGGAGCGCGGATCGCGAGCTGCATCGGAGCGAGCGGGCTGAACCTCCAGGAGCCGATCGCGCAGAGCGACGCGGCGATGGCGATGCGCTACCTGCGCCTGATGCACGACGAGCTCGCGCGTTTCCAGCCGCCGGATCCACACGTGGTCGAAGGGCTGCTGTCCCTGTGGCTGCGGGAGGCGTTCCGCGATTGCGTGCATCGCGCCGCACCGGGCGCCCGCATCCCGGCGCGCATGCTCGCGGTCCGTCAGGCGATCGACAGCGATCCGGCGCAGGAGCTGACGCTCGTCCAGCTCGCCCAGCGGGCGCAATTGTCATCGTCGCAATTCTCGGCGGAATTCCGTCGCTGTTTCGGCGTCTCTCCGATCGCCTATGTGCTGCGCTTGCGCCTGAAGCGGTCGCTTTTCTATCTCTCGGACCGCAACCTCACCATCAAAGAGGTCGCCCTGCGCTGCGGGTTTCCTGATCAGCGCTACTTCGCGCGGCAGTTCCGCGCGCGCTTCGGCAAGCCACCGAGCGCGGTGCGCTGAAGCCACGGCAGGCATGGTGACTGCCTGTCGGAGACGATCCCATCATTCCGATCGCTGGGAGGTCGCCGGGCTCCGCACGCTGGACAATTCGCCGGACGGCGCAGGCAAACCGGCGGGCGCGTCCGCTTCGGGGCGTGGGTGGTCCGGCCAGTAACCGGCGGGATCCGTGCCGCGGCAGTGGATGCTCTTCGGTCGCCAATCGGATGTGGTGCGCACATCGACGGTGGCGTATCGGATCGCCATCCCGCAGCGCCGTCGTGGGGAATGGTTGCGCTCCGATCCGTGCAGCAGCAGGTCGGAATGGATCGATACCTCACCCGCCGTGAGCTGGACGTGTTCCGCGGAGCCGTAGCTCTCGTAGCCTTCGGTGGTGAGCCACAGCACGTTGTTCTCCTCGGGTTTGCTCGCCGAGATCGGGATCGCGCCATGACGATGCGAACCAGGGATCACCTGCATCGCGCCATTCTCGGCGTCGACATCGTCGATCGCCAGCCAGACCGTCACCGTGCGCGTCGGCGACAGGGGCCAGAAGGGGGCATCCTGGTGCCAGCTCACGGTCTTGCCGTCGCCGGGCATCTTGCAGAAGCAGTGCGTCCCCCAGCACACGAAATCGGGACCGAGCAGGTCCTCGACGAAGTCGAGCAGCCGTGGCTCGCGGACGATGTCGTAGATCGTGGCGCAGCTGGTCTGGTAGCCATCGATCGAATAGCTGTCCTTGCCCGCCTGTTTGAAGACCTGGAGTAAACGATCGATACGCGAGCGGATGTCCGCTATCTCGGTCGCATCGAATACCCGGATACGATCGACGATTCCGCGTTCGTCGAAGGATCTACGCTGGTTGGCCGTCAGTCGCTTGGCTGGACGGTCGGATGCAGGATGGAACGCAAAGACGCGCCTCTCGACGCCAGCTGCGGTGGTCATGGCTGTGCTCCTTCCTGAGTAGGATAGGCGCATCGCAGGATCATAGCCATGGACGCAGGAGACAACCACCTGGACTTATCGATCCAGCAGAAGAGGCTGAGAGGATGTCGTCGTTTTCGGTCTCGGTCATCGCCGGCGGGCTGTACCATTGCGATCCGCGCTGGACCAGGGCCGAACGCTACCGCGCAGCATTCCACCGCATCTACGTGCCGATGTCCGGCCGCGCCCGATACGCCATCGGCGATACCTGGACCGATGTGCGTCCAGGCCGGCTCTACGTCATCCCGGCGCACGCCGAGAATCGCCAGGAATGCAACGGCCGCATGGACGTGCATTGGCTGCACTTCACCGCCGATGCGGTGCCCATGGCGCAGCGGCTGGCACGCGTGCGTTCGCTCGAGTCATGGCCTGAAGCCGAGTGGCGGTGGTGGCGGCCCACGTACCGGCGCATCGCCGAACACATCTCGGGTGGAGGCACCCCGCTCGCAGCGGCGGTCCACTCCTTCGCTCTCGCGGTCGCTGCTGCGGTGATCGCTCGGGTCCCTGCGGATGAGTCCCTGACGGCCGATGAGCGCTCGCGCTTCGCTCCAGCCCTCACCCTGGCCGAGCGGCGCTTTCCCCAAGCCGTCCCGATCCCCGAGCTCGCCCGCGCGGTAGGCATGAGCGCGGTGCATTTCCGCCGTTCCTTCACACGTGCGTTCGGGATCCCCCCGCATGCCTTCCTTGCGCAGAGACGCATGGACCGGGCCGCGGGCATGCTGGTCGACAGCGAGATCGCCATCAGCGCTATCAGCCAAGCGTGCGGGTACGATGACCCGTTCTATTTCTCGCGCGCCTTCAAGCGCCACCACCACGTGTCTCCTGCCGGATTCAGGAGCGCCCGCTCGCGCCTGCCGTGAGCCGTGCTCGTGCGCACGCGGTTTCGCGCGCGCGTGGAATCCGGCATCGGCGTGGATCCAGACCAATCCCGGCATCGCGGCCAACCGCGGTCCGATCCGCGAGGCCTTGGCCGCCAGGGCCTAGGTCCATCGCCGACACGCGCTCAGCTACGCTCCCTGCTTCCACGCGTTCGCCGAGGTGATGGTCGCGGGGTGACTGGGACGATTCATCCCGGATTCGCGCCCTTGGCCTCCTGCGCCAGCGTCCAAAGCAGGGGCTGGCTGCCGCGCAGCGCCCAACCCTGCTCCTTCTCGAGCTCCCGTTGGATGCTGTAGCGGAAGCGGATCGGGTAACGGTAGGCGGGATCCACCGGCGCGGGACGTTCGCCGGGCTCTGCCTGTCCGTAGAAGTTGATCTTGGCCGCATCGCCGCTGGCGGCCGGCAGCTGCGTGGGCGTATACAGGTAATGGTCGCGGAACAGTTCGCGTCCGATGCGCGTGTAGCCCGCCGATGCGTCGGGTTCGCTGTCGCGCAGCAACCAGCCGAGGTACGCGAAGGCCGAGCAGGACATCGTATGGAAGCGTAGGCAGAACGCGGTGTCGGGATCCGCGCGCCCATCGAGGTCGATGCCGTAGTTGTTGCGCCAGGGAAAGTAGCGGCCGTCAGCGGTGATCCGCGGCGGCGCGTAGAAGCGATCGCGTGCATAATCGCACCAGCGGCGCAGGAAAGAGGTGAGCTCGCTGGTGTCGATGCCGGCGCGCGTCGCCCAATAATGCAGATCGACCAGCGGCTCGATCGGGTAGATGAAGAAGGTCTGGATGGTACGGCCATCCCCCATGGCGAAGCAGCCGCTCTTCTTCCATTCGGTGGCGAGCAGGCTGTGGGCGAACAGCCGGTACGCGTCCTCGACCAGTGCGCGTTCGCCGGTGATGCGGTAGAGGTTGAGGAAATGCAGGATGCACCAGCCCTGTGAGCGCGTCTGGTCGCAGGGCACCGGCTTCTCGCCACCGAGCTTCATGTAACCCCACCACCACGCGCGCGCGCCCGAGAGCGTACGCTCCAGGGCCTCGAGCAGGCGCCGGTCGCCGGTGAGCAGGTACCCCAGCGCGAACGAGCCGCTCCAGGTGTGGGTGTAGCACTGGGCCGCGCCCAGGACGTGAGTATAGGGGCCATCGGCACGCACCGTCGCGGCGTGGAAGGGGCGTTTGCCGGGATAGTGCGAACCGACGCCTTCCCAGGCCTGCATGCCATCGTGCCAGGCATCGTTGGCGACGTGGTACTGGTCGAGATCCGCGTGGTGGCGGGTGAGCACCCGCGCCTCGTCGGCGAAACGCTCGTCACCGGTGCGCATGAAATGCATCCAGGCGCTGCCGCCCCAATCGTAGTGGCATGCAGAGCAGCGGACCTCCGCCTCCTTGAGGAAGGTCCCGTGGTATTGCCAGCCGTAGCAATTTCCCTGGGTCTCGCGCAGCCGCGGCAGGCTGAGGCCGTCCTCGGCCTCGGCGGCGTCGACGAGCGTGCGCCGTTCCTGTTCGTAGCGCGCGACCGCCTCGGCGAGGAGGGGATCCGCGACCTGGACGCCGGCGCGGCCGATCATGCCCCACGCGCCGCTGTCGGCATACCAGCTCGGCGGATCCGCGACGAGGGTCAGCGGCGCGCTCAACGCGAACGCCGCGCGATCGGCACCGGCTGCGTCCGCCGCGCTCGCGCCGAAGGAGCAGCGCAGCACGTGCGTCTTGTGCCAACCGTGCGCGAACACGTGGTGCGATTCGCCCCACTCGTCGGGACGGCGGTAGGCCGGCCACAATCCGGCCACCAGGGTCGATCCGTCAATGGCCAGCGATTGGGGGAAATCCTGCCAGAAGTTCGCGCGCGCGAGCGCGGCTCCGCCCGAGGCGCCTGCCAGGTGCGACCAGCCGCGGGCGCGCGCACCGGACCCGCGATCCGCTCCGCCCTGGGTGACGCGCCAGGCGAAGTTGCGGCTTTCATCTGCGGGGTCGACCGCGGCATGTTCCTGCGTCAACTCCGCCAGTCCGTCCCGGGGATCGACGGCGACGCCTTCCAGCGCAGCGCGGGCCACGGCGCCAACCTCGACGCGCAGACGCGCCTCGAGACTGGCGAAGGCGACATCGTTGAGCCCGACCGACATGTGGGCGACCAGGAAGCGGACGCTGTCGCCTTCGTTCTCGAGCGTGAAGGACACGTCGGCGTCGGAGCTTCCGGCGCGCAGGGTGATGCGCGCCGTGTAGGTCAGCGGCCGGAGCATGCGCTCCGGCTGGGTGTCGCAGCGGTAGTTCCACCAGCGCGGATCGTGCTCGGGGCGCTGTTCGGCCGCACGGCCGAAGACATCGACGCCCCAGGCGTAGGTCTTCGCGGTCTCGGCAGAGGGGACTTCGCTGCGCCATTCCGGGCTGGTGTTGCCGCCCATCCACGGGCTGCCCGCCTCATCCCTGAATCCACCGCGCACCAGCACGACCGCGCGCAGCGGTCCGGATTCCTCGACCCGCAGCTCACGCGGGCGATCGAGCGCGGTGGAATAGCGCACGCCGTCGAGTCCGGTGGCGACGAAGCCGTTCGCACCAGAGGGGGACACCACCTCGCGACCGTCGACGATGACGTGCTCGAACAGCGCGAAGCGCTCGGCACTGAAGACGAAGCGGGCGGCACCCGTGTCGATGCGGATGCCCGAGGCGTCAGCGTCGATGCGCAACCGGGCGGGCGCGACCGGAGGAGCGTCGGTCAGCGCGAGGCGATAGAGCGCCGATCCTCGCGCCGGCGCGTCTGCCGCGAAATCGATGAGCGCCCAGCGGATGGCCGCGGTCGCGTCGGCGAGGTCGCCCCAGCGCGAGAGCACGCGCATCTGCGACGGCACGACGGAGCCATTGGGATCGACCACGCACAGCCGTGCGGGATCAGCGATGCCGAGATGCTCGGGGAAGGGGATGCCCACGCTCACCGCTTCGCCCGAGCGGGCGCTGCCATGACGTTCGCTGACGCGCAGGCTCACGATCAATCGCATAGCCGCACGATAGTGCGGGGGACGCTGCGGCAATGGCGTCGGATGCGGGCGGTGTCCTGGAGGATCGTCCACGGAAACCGGCCGATCCTGACCTTGTCGTCTCTGGCGGGCCGCGACCATCCGGCATGGCAGCGTTCCAGACTGCGGACCTGGTGCGCGACCTGCGCGACCACCTCGCGATTCGACCCGGAGATGCCATCGCGGTGCACGCGTCGATGAAGTCGATCGGACGGGTCGATGGCGGCCCGGTCGCGCTGATCGATGCGCTGATCGAAGCGGTCGGTGGACCAGGACTCGGTACCGTCCTCATGCCCTGCTTCACCGCGCCGGCCGCTGAATGCCATGTGCGCGACACGCCGTGCCGCCTCGGGCTGGTGGCCGAGACCTTTCGCACCTACCCGGGGGTGCACCTCTCGCCCAACCACACGCACCGGGTCGCGGTGTTCGGCAAAGATGCCGCGGCGATCGTTGCGACCCACATCGGCACGGCACCGCTGGGGGTCGGTTCGCCCTTCCACGAGCTGGCGAAGCGCGGCGGCATCGTCCTGCACATCGGCTGCGATCTGCGGTCGTCGTCGCTGATCCACGTCGCCGAGGCGTTGTCTCCGCTGCCGTACCACGATGCGCAGATCACCTTTCCCGGATACGATCGGCCGATCGTGCTGGTGCACGAGGATGGCCGCCGGGAGGTGTGCCCGCCTCGGGACAATCCCGGCGACAGTGCGGGGTTCCTGGTCCTGCAGCGCGAGATGGAACGCGACGGGCTGCTGCGGCGCGGACGCATCGGACAGGCCGAGACGATCGCGGTCAGCGGTAGCCAGCTGCTCGCCAGCGCGGTGGCGCTGCTCGCGCGGGACAGCACGGCCCTGTTGTGCGATGAGGTCGGCTGTCCGGTGTGCCCGCTGAAGCGCGCGGTCGCCCGCAGGAGGCCCTGACCGTCGGCCATGGTCTTTGGTCTTCTCAGGCACCGCATCGATCACCGATGGACATGCCGTGATGGTTCCGTGGACATGGCTATCGTCGCTGCGATGTTAGGCTGCGGTCATGAGCGACATCCTGATCGGAATCGATATCGGCTGGACTAAAACCATGGTGTGGGGCTGCGGTTCCGACGGTCGGCTGATGCCACCCCAGCGCCGGGATACGCCCGATGCGGTCACCGATGGCCTGTTCCTGATCGCGGCCACGTCCACCGCGTGCGCCGCAAGTCGCTGTATCGCTGCCAATCTGCCCTCCCTCATCCGCGCGCCGACGGTCGGGACCGGGGAGCACAGCGATGCCGCGTAGGTCCACCGCGTCGGGGGAGGTTCCCCAAGGATGGGCCCATTCGGCCATCGCCGGAACCTGGCTCCTCATCCTGTCCGTCCCACGCAGCGCCCCAGCGACGCCGCTGACGATCTGCTCCTGGGGCTCCCCTGGCGCCGGCGGCGCGCTCGCGGTGGTGCTCGAAGCGCGCGATTCCCGGACCTGGCTGGTCGCTACCCTCGGCGTCGTACCCAGTGACGGGACGGTGGCGCTGCGCGGCGCGCAGTCCGCGGGCGGGGATCTCGCTGCCGGAGTGACCCGCGTGAGTGCACCGATCGCCGCCGGGCGTCGGACCGTGAGCCTGCGCTACGACGGAGCGCACCTCGAGCTGCACATCGACGCGCTGCTGGTCGACGAGGAATGGCCGATGGGTGCGCTGTGCCCCTCACCCGCACCGCAGCGCACCGCGATCGTGCGGCGGTGGCGGGCCGGTCCGCGGTGGCTCGACGATGGCGTGCTCGCACGCTGGCACGGCGGACGTCTGGTGGATCCGGTCCGGTCCGGAACCTTCCATCCCGCCTACTGGCGCCCGGCGGGCCACGATACCAACGTCGGCGACGTGATGCTGATGCACCACGACGGACGGCTGCACCTCTTCTGGCTGTTCGACCGCAAGGGCCACCACGCGAAATGGGGCACCGGAGCGCATCAATTCTACCACGCCTCGAGCGGCGATCTGAGGAAGTGGCGTCACCACCCGCCGACCCTGCGCATCGAACGGCCCTGGGAAGGATTCGGCACTGGCGCGGTGGTCGTCGATGCCAACGGCGGATGGCACTGCATCTATCAGCTGCACGGCGAGCGCACCCACGAAGGCTCGACGCTCAAGGGCGTGTGGGCGGCGACCAGCGTCGATGGCGACCAGTGGCAGGCGCACGCGTTCCGCTGCGGCGGCGTCGGCGACCCGACCGTGTATCGGGCGCACGATCGCTGGCACCTGGTGAACTCCGGCCAGCGGCGCGAGTCCACCGACCTGCGCTCGTGGCGGCTCGCCGACGAGCGTTTCCTGCCGGTGGCGGGACACGCGGCTCCGGGCGGCAACAGCGAGGAGTGCCCCTGCATCGTCACCTGGCGCGGGTGGACGTACGCGCTGCTCGGACGGACCGGGTTCTGGATGGCGCGCGACCCGCTGGGACCGTTCTGGGCCGCGCCGGACGTCGACCCCGCGCTGGTGGCGGTCCCGAGGTGGTCGCCCTACGACGGATTGATGGTGCCGATGCTCGCGGTGCACGGCGAGCGCTGCCTGCTCGCGGGTTGGGTGCGCGGCGACGCCGACTGGGGAGGCGTGCTGGTGTGGCGCGAGATGATCCAGGAGGCCGACGGCACCCTGGGGATGCGCTGGGCCGAGGACATGCTGCCGAAGGCCGGCCGCGCGCGGCCGTTGCGGATCAGGGACAGCGCTTCCGAGGATGCTTCCGCCCCGACGCGGCCCGCGTCTACGCTGCTGCGGGCGGATGCATGCGCGTTCGCGGACCTGCCCGCGGGCTCGTGGCGCCTGAGTTGTCGCATCGAACCGGGATCCTCGCTGCGCGCGCTGGCCATCGCCGTCGGCGCCGACGGCGCTCAGCGCGGCGGCGCCGAGCTGGTGCTCGAAGGTCCAAACGCCTGCGCCCGGTGGGCCACCCCGGACGGCGGCGCGCTTCCGCCGATGCCGGTCGAGCAGCCGTTCCACGGCCGCAACGTGGTCATCGACGACGTGGAGGGACTCGATCGGCCGTTCACGCTCGAGATCATCTGCTGGCGCGATCGCGACGGCTGGGTGCTGGATGCGTGCATCGATCGGCGGCGCACGCTGATCTGCTTCCGCCCCGACCTGTCGGGGACACGGTTGCGTCTGGCGGCGCACGGCGGAGAGGCGACGATTTCGGACGTGACCATCGCACCGTTGGCGTCGCCTGCAGTCAGTCGCTGATGAGCGACGCCGCCGACCGGATGCTGTGGGCACGCAGCGCGCTCCGCATCCATTGTCCGCACGCGCGGCGCGACGTGTTCGTCGATGGGCTGGTCGGCGACAACGCCATCGCCCTGCATCGCCTGTTCCTGGTGCCCGCGCGTTCGCCAGGCCCAGGCGGACGCGTCGTCGATGTCGCCGCACGCAGGAGCCTACCGCTCTCGCCTGGAAGCGTTCTGCTGCTGCCGTCGTCCCGGCGCTACCGCTTCGAGTTCGCGCCCGGGCTGCATCTGATCGGCTACCACTTCCGCATCGAGGTGGTGCCGGGACGCGATGTGCTCGGCGATGCGGTGCGCTTCCAGCGCGTCGCCGGAGACCATGCGCTGCTCGAGCGGACCTGGCGGGCGTTCGCGGGAACAGACATGGGTTCGTGGCTGACCACCGAGGGTGTGCTGCGCAGCGAACTCGCCGCGCTGGTGCAGCCGAGCTGGGCGGCGGTCGAAGCGGCGGTGCTCGCGCAGCGCCGCTGGGGTGCGGTGCTCGCCGACCTCGAACGCGCGGGGGCTCGTCGAGCGGTGGCGGGCTGCGCGCGACGCATCGGCATGACGCGCGAGGGCTTCAGCCGGAAATTCCAGCGCGACCTGGGGATCAGCCCATCGGCCTGGCTGTCACGTCGCCTGGCCGACCGCGCGACCGAGCTGCTGCTCTACACCGACCGGCCGCTCGCCTCGATCGCCGAGGAGCTGGGCTTCAGCGATGCGTTCGCGCTCTCGAAGCTGGTGAAGCGCGTCACCGGACAGAATCCGAGCGGCATTCGCGCCATTCGCGCCACGCTGCCGTCGCGACGCGCTTGAGCGCAGCCGGCCATCACTCGTCGTGGTCGTGCCGCTTGAACGGCCGATTGCGTGAGACGCGCCTGAGGACGACATAGAACACCGGAGTCAGCAGCAGCCCGAAGATGGTGACCCCGATCATCCCCGAGAACACCGCCAGGCCGGTGGCCCGTCGCAGCTCGGCGCCGGCACCGAAGCCCGTGAGCAGCGGCGAGACGCCCATGATGAATGCGATCGAGGTCATCAGGATCGGCCGCAGACGCAGGCGGCAGGCTTCGATCGCCGCGGCGATCGGATCCATGCCTTTCAGCACCTCGGCATCCTTGGCGAACTCGACGATCAGGATGGCGTTCTTGCAGGCCAGACCCACCAGCACGATCAGGCCGATCTGGGTCATGATGTTGTTGTCGCTGTCGCCGAGGTGCACGCCGACCAGCGCGGACAGCAGGCACATCGGCACGATCAGGATGATCGCCAGCGGCAGGGTCAGGCTCTCGTAGAACGCGGCGAGGACCAGCAGGACCAGCAGCACGCAGATCGGGAAGATGTAGATCACGGTGTTGCCGGCGAGGATCTGCTGGTAGGTCAGGCCGGTCCATTCGTAGCCGACGCCGCGCGGCAGCACACGCTCGAGGATCGCGACCATCTCCGCCTGGGCCTGGTCGCCGCTGACGCCCATGGCCGGTGCGCCGGAGAGGTCGATGCTCGGGAAGGTGTTGTACCCGTTCACCTGCGAAGGCCCCGAGGTGTCGCGCACCGTCACGAACGACGAGAGCGGGACCATGCCTCCGGCAGCGTTGCGGATCTTGATGCGCTCGATCGATGCCAGCCCCATGCGGAACTGAGCATCCGCTTGGACGGTCACCTGCCAGGTGCGGTTGAAGCGGTTGAAGTCGTTCACGTAGCTGGAACCGAAATACCCCTGCAGGGCATCGAAGACGTCGCGCAGGGCGACGTGCTGGGCCTCGAGCTTGTCGCGGTCGATGTCGACGACCACGCGCGGCACGTTCATGGTGTAGAGCGACCGTCCCTGCGCCAGGAGCTTGGACTGGTGCATCGCTCCGACCACCTGCTGGGCGATTCCGTTCAGGGCCGTCAGCCCGAGGTTGCCGCGATCCTGCAGGTACAGCTCGAAGCCACCGCCCAGACCCAGGCCGAGCACGGGCGGCGGCTGCAAGGCGAAGCAGAGCGCATCGGGAATCCCCTGGAATTGACCGCTGAGCATCCCCGCCACCGCTGGGCTGGCGTTCTCGGGGCCTGGCCGCTGATCGTAATGCTTCAACGTGATGAAGGCGATGCAGAAGGCCGAATTCGCCGCGAACGATGGGCTCATGCCCGGGAAGGCCACCACGTGCTCGACCGCGGGATGCTTCAACGCGATGTCGGTCATCTGGCGAACGGCGGCCTCGGTCCGACCCAGCGACGTGCCATCGGGCAGGATGACGATGCTCACCACGAAGCCCTTGTCCTGGCCCGGGATGAACGCCGAGGGCGTCTTGGTGAAGGTGTAGCCGGTGAGGACGAGCAGTCCGAGGTAGAGGATGAGCATCAGCGCGCTCAGACGGATGGCGCGACGCGCGACCGACACGTAGCCGCGCGCACCGGCACCGAACACGCGGTTGAAGCCGCGGAAGAACCAGCCGAGGAGCATGCCGCCCGGGCGATGGTCCTTCTCGTGCCGCTTGAGCAGGAGCGCGCACAGCGCCGGGCTCAGGGTCAGGGAGTTGAACGCCGAGATGATGGTCGAGAAGGCGATGGTCAGCGCGAACTGCTGGTAGAACCGTCCGGTGAGTCCGCTGATGAACGCCGTGGGGATGAACACCGACGCCAGCACCAGCGCGGTCGCGAGGATGGGGCCCGAGACCTCGCGCATCGCCTGCTTGGTCGCGGCGCGCGGGTCGAGCCCGTCGGCGATGTTCCGCTCCGCATTCTCGACCACCACGATGGCGTCGTCGACGACGATGCCGATCGCAAGCACGAGGCCGAACAACGACAGCGAGTTGATCGAGAACCCGAACAGGTGCATCGCCGCGAAGGTGCCGATGAGCGACACCGGCACCGCGATCAGCGGGATGATCGACGCCCGCCAGGTCTGCAGGAAGACGATGACCACCAGCACCACCAGCGCGATCGCCTCCAGCAGCGTGACGACCACCTCGTCGATCGACGCCCGGACGAAGGTCGTGGGGTCATAGACGATCGCGTAGGTCATTCCCTTCGGGAGCGTCTCCTGGAGCTTCGCCATCTCCGCGCGCACCGCGGTCGAGGTGGCGATCGCGTTGGTTCCCGGGGCCTGGAAGATCGGGATCGCGGCGGCGGGCTTGTTGTCGAGCAGGCTGCGCAGCGCATAGGTGTTTCCACCCAGCTCGATGCGCGCGACATCGCGCAGGCGCACGAGCTGGCCCTCGGCACCGCGACGCACGATGATGTTCTCGAACTCGGCGACGTCGGTCAGGCGCCCACGTGTCGTCACCTGCAGCTGCAGGGCGGGCGAGCCGGCGACCGGCGGTTGGGCCAGGGTGCCCGCTGCGACCTGCACGTTCTGCTCGCGGATCGCCCGTTCGACGTCGCCTGGCTGCAGGCCGCGCGCGGTCAGGCGGTCCGGGTCGAGCCAGATGCGCATGCTGTAATCGCCGGCGCCGAAGACCACCGCGTCGCCGACGCCCGGGATCGCCGCCAGCCGATCGCGGACATAGAGCTTGGCGTAATTGACCAGCGTCAGCGTGTCGAAGGTGTCGTCGGGCGACAGCAGGTGCACGACCATCAGCATGTCGCCGCGGCGGTGCGCGATGACCCCGAGGCGACGTACCTCTTCCGGCAGCCGGGGCGTGGCCTGCTGGATGCGGTTCTGCACGTCGACGAGCACGCGGTTGAGATCGGTGCCGATCTTGAACGTCAGGGTCAGGCTCATGCCGCCGTCGCCGGTGCTCTGCGAGAGCATGTACAGCAGGTTGTCCAGGCCGGTCATCTGCTGTTCGAGCGGGCCGGCGACGGTCGCGGCGACGGTTTCGGGATCGGCCCCCGGATAGGTCGCGCGGATGTCCAGGGTCGGCGGCACCACTTCCGGATACTCGCTCACCGGCAGGCGCAGCATCGACAAGCCGCCGAGCAGGACGATCAGGATCGACAGCACGCCCGCGAAGATCGGGCGGTCGATGAAGTAGTGCGGAAATCTCATGGAGTCGTTCCGTTGCCCTCAGGCGCAGACGCATCGCCGCTGTGCCCGGCTCCAGTGGACGCTGCGGTGGCGGAACCAGCGGTGGGGGCGGATCCGTCGACGTGAGGCGCCTCCGCAGGTGCTCCGTGCGCACCTGGTGCGGGCACCGGATCGAGCATCGACACCGGCATGGGCACGACGGTCATGCCAGGAAAGAAGATCTTGGCCAAGCCGGTGACGACGATGCGATCGTCCGGACCGAGGCCCGAGGCGACCACGTGCAGATTGCCACCCACAGGCTCACCCAGCTGGACCGGCCGGAACTGGGTCACCCCGTCGGCCCCGACCACCAGCACGTAGCGCAGCGCGAGCTGGCTTTGCAGCGCCTGGTCGTTGATGACCAGCACCGGCCGTTCGGGCGCGACCTCGAAGCGTACGCGCGCGAAGGCGCCCGGTGTGAGCGAACGGTCTGCATTCGCGAAGCGCGCGCGCAGGCGCATCGAACCGCTCGCCGGATCGATGCGGTTCTCCGCGTATCCGACGGCGCCTTCGTGGGGAAACCCGCTCTCGCCGTCGATTCCCGCCCAGACGCGCACCTTGGCGCCGCCGGCCTCCGCCGCGCGGAGGCGCGCCGAGACGGCATGCCAGGTCTTCTCGTCGATGTCGAACGCGATCTCGATGGGATCCATGCCCACGACCGTCGCGAGCAGCGACTGCCCGCTCTGCACCAGGTTGCCGAGGGTGGTGTTGATCTTGCCGATGCGGCCCGCGATCGGCGAGGCGATCGTCGTATAGCCCACATCGAGGCGGGCGGTCAGGATCGCAGCGTCCGCGGCCGCTCGCTGGGCTTCGACCGCCTTCAGGGTCGAGCGCAGGTCGTCGAATTCCTGTTGGGCGATCGCGCGCTGGGGCATGAGCTCCTCTGCGCGCGTGAACTGCTGCCGCGCCTGCGCGAGCAGCGCGTCTGCCCGCGCCAGATTCGCTTCGGCCACCTGCAGCGCCGCGTCGAACGGCTGATGGTCGAGCTGGAGGACCGCCTGGCCGGCAGCTACTTCCGCGCCGTCGGCGACGAGCACGCGCTCGACCACGCCGTGCACCCGTGGCCGCAGCTCGACCACGGCGGCCGACTCCACTTGTCCGGTCAACTCGCGAACCACCGGCAGCATCTGTTTCACCGGGGACGCGACGCCGACCTGCGGCGGAGGGGGCATGCCGCCGGCCGGCGCGGCAGCGTGCGGCTTGCCGCACGCTGCCAGGGCGAGGGCGGACGAGAGGATCGCGAGCGCGGACAGGGCGGATG
>JACCZE010000308.1 GCA_013696105.1 Planctomycetota bacterium
CCCCATCCGCCTCAGCCCAGAAACGATTCCTCGACCTCCTCCCAGTTGCCGATCACCCTCTCGTCCACCGCGTCGGCGGCGTAGGCGCTGCGTACGAGGTCCGCGGCGGTGGTGGCGCGCAGATCCATCAGCTGCCAGATGAGGAAGGCGTTGAGGCGGGGATCGTTGTCACGGTAGCGTTCGAGCGTCCAACGCAGCGATTCGATCACGATGGGTGCGCAGTCCGGGTGGCGCTGACCGATCTCGCCCAGCGCTTCGGCGGCATAATGGCGCACGTCCCGGAGGATGCCCTCGTCGGCGAGCACCCGGGCGCATCCGGGGATGGCTTCAGCGCCAGCAGGGGCGATCGCTTCGACGATCTCGTGACCCATCCAGTCGTCGTCACCCAGATCGGCGAGCGAGCGCAGGAGTCGTTCGGCTGCTTCGGGGTAGGGGATATGGGCGAGGGCGCGGCAGGCGTGCACCGGAGCCCACAGCGCCGGATCCCCGTCGCTCTCGTGCAGGGCGGTGTCCGTCGCCATGCGTACGAGTTCGCTGCGATGCGCTGGGCGCAGCCCGAAGCGCGATGGATAATCGACGGTGGATACGCGCTGATTCGCGCACTCGCCCAAGGTCAGCAATGCCGCGACCGGCAGCGCGTAGGCCGCACGCGCGGCCGCGCGGTCCTCGGCGGTGGTGGCGTGTCCTCCGTGGATCATCCAGGGGATGAATCCCGCGGCGGCGAGCGCGGCGGCGCCGAGCGTGACGAAGACGAAACCCGCCTCATCGCGGCTTCCCGGGCGCCACAGGCCGCTGGAGCGTGGCGGCTTGTCCGCACCGGTGAGCAGGCTGTCGACGAAGGGATTGGCCTCCCGTGCGCTCCGTCGAGCCGCTGCGGCTGCGGCCCGCTCGCCTGCGAGCCACCGTTCAATCACCAGCGCCCAGGGGAAGACCGCGTGCGGGTCGTGCGGAAACCGCGCGATCAGTTCGCGCGCAGCGGAGCCGTTGCCGAGCCGCAGTTCAGTCCCGACGCACAGGTAGCGGGCACCGAGATGATCACCCCGATCCAGATCGAGCAGCGCACGCAGGTGGGTCACGCTCTCGGCGTTCTCGCCTGCGACTCCCAATGCGTTCGCCAGCTGGTAGCGCGCGCGCAGGTAGGGGCGGGACAGCACCGCTCCCCACGCTTCGCCCTTTTGGTTGTCGCTGCCGGCGATCAGCGCCTCGCCCGTGGCCACCGCCGCGCGCAGCAGCGGTATGGCAGCGGCGACGTCGTGCTGGTTGGCCAGCACGGCCACCTGGACCATCGCATCGACGCAGGACGCATCGAGCGCCACCGCTTCGCGAGCCAGTCGCAACGCGATTGCCGGTGCCGGTTCCTCGAGCGAGCGGTAGGCGAGCTCCTGCGCGCGGCTGGCCGGATCGGCGCGTTCCGCGACCACGTCATCGATGCGGCGACCGATCAGCGATCGCTGGTAGGATTCCGCAGCCGCCCGATCGGCGAAGGGGACTTCGCGGCTGCGCAGCGCGAGCAGGCGCGCCGCGCGTTCAGCGAGGTACCCGCCGCCCACCGCGGACCCGTCTCCGAACCGGGCATCTGCAACCGCATCCGCATCCGAGTCCTCATCCGCATCGGCCTCCCAGGCCGGGTCCACGTCGCTCGATGCCCAGGCGACCGGGGCCGAGTGGCGGAGGTGCTTTTCCTGCCGGAGGCGGGCCTCGCGTTTCTTGCGCTTGCGCTCCTGCTTGTCGCGTTTGCCCATGAGCCGTCTCCGAGGACGGGAACCTAGCAGCCGAAGTCGGGATGCCACCGGAAGACGGCTGAGGAGGAGCGCTCCGCGGCCAGCGACGGCTGCGCGTCGACGATCCCGCCGGAAACCGACAGGCTCGCGAAGGGGGCACGTTCCTTCGCGCCAGGCTTGGACACGATCAGGCCAGGATCGCCATCACCGCAGAGATGCCGCGCGCATCAGGCCGGCATCTCTGCGATCGTCGCCTTCGTGGGATCGCCGCTGAAGCGCGCCCAGCGCCGTTGGCCTTCGGCACTGCGATAGCTCACCGCGCCCTCGCCACCGCTGCTGGACAGCTGCGGGTCGTCGCCGAGGTCACCGAGGTCGGCCAGCGTCTGGTGGCGCCAATCCCGACGCAGACGCAGGCAATGGGCCTTGCTGTCGACGCCGCGGAAGA
>JACCZE010000332.1 GCA_013696105.1 Planctomycetota bacterium
GTCCACGACCGCGATGCTGCTCGCCCATGCCAATCAGCCGGTTCCGGATCTCGCGGCGATCGCCGCGGATGTGCCGGCGAGCGTGGTCGCGGTGGTGCGGCGCATGCTCGACAAGTCTCCCGAAGCGCGGCCGAAAGACGGCGACAGCGCAGCGTCCGAGCTGCGCGCCGCCATCGCCGGCGCAGGAGCCCCTGGGGCCTCCTCGCCGACTCCCGCTGCGCGGCCGCCGGCGACGTCCCGGTCGCTCGGCTGGCTCATCGCTGGCGCCGCGGCTCTGGCGATCGCGGTGCTGGTCATCGCCCTGACGCGCGATCCGGGAGCTCCCCGTGATCCCGCGCCTGCGGCCTCGTCGCCGCCGATGGCATCGACCGCTGAAGCTCCGCGGACCGCCGATCCCTGGCAATCGCCGACCCGCGCCAGCTTCGTGTTCTGCGGCGATGCGCTCGCTGCGGTCGCCGGGGGGATCGAGGGCGCGTTGGTGGACGCGCGCCTGTTGCTGGTCGAACGCGCGCAACTCGAGCAGGTGCTGCTCAAGGAGATCGATCTGGCCACGGGCGAGCGGGTCGTCGATACGCGCACCGCCGTGAAGGCCGGCCAGCTGATCGGCGGACACGTATCCCTGCTGGTGCGGCCTGCAGGCGAGCAGGTGTCGTTGCGCGCCGTCATCATCCAGACCAGCGAGATGGCGGGCAGCGAGGTCGTCGCTCCGGGCGACGCCGCGAAGCGTGCGCTCGCGCTGACCCAGCGTGCGCTCGCGCTCGTGCCGGTGCAGTGTCGGCTCGCCAACGACGGAAGCGTGTGGCGGCTCAGCGCTGGCCGCCACCACGGCGTCGCGGTCGGCGACCGCTTCACCATCCATGGTGGCACGGTGCAGGACCCCGGATCTCCGACCGCGGTGGCGACGGTCGAGACCGTCGACGCCGTGACCGCGACGGCGACCCTCGCCGGGCCGGCTCCCTCGGCGCTTCCGGCATTGGCGAAGCGTACCGCGCCATGATCCACTCGTCGACATCCCCTTCGCGCGCGCGCGTGCTGCCCGTCGCCGGCGCGCTCCTCGCGCTGGCATCCGTCCTGACCATGTCCGGCTGCGGCGCGACGACCGGTCCGGCGCCGCGGGTGGTCGAGGGCCAGACGTTCGGCGCCACCGCCACGCCCTTCCGCGGCCGCTGGTGGCAGCATTACGAACGCGGCGTGAGCTGGACGATGGGCGGCTTCTGGGCCGAGGCCGAGGCCGACTTCCGGCGTGCGATCCTGCTGCGCAAAGAGGACAGCCGCCGCGCACGCACCTACGGCATGCATTTCGTGCAGTGCTTCGTGCATCGGGAACTGGGTGCGGTGCTGATCGAACAGGGCCGGCTGGATGAAGCCGAGCGCGAGATGCGTCTGAGCCGGTCGCAGGAGCCGAGCGCCAAGACGGACTATCTGCTCGCGCGCATCGGCGCGCTGCGCGGCGCCGCGGCGCCCGCCGGCGGACAACCTGCCGTACCCATCGCGATTCCTGTTGCCGCCACCGCGCGCGTCGAGACCAGCGTGGTGCTGCAGCAGGTGACGCCCGCCGCCGATGGCACGCTCACCGTCGCCGGCCGCTTCGGCGCCCTCGGCGGCCAGCAGCTGTGGGCCTTGGGCGGGGACGGATCGCAGCGGCAGCTGCCGCTCGCCCGCGACGGGGCATTCATCGTCGCGCTGAAGCCGGGCGAGAGCCTGGCGACCGCGGAAGCCGCTCAGGCCGCGGACGGAGCAGCGACGCCCACGCTCACTGCGCTGGTCACGCCGAAAATCCCGCCGCCGAAGCCCGAGCTGCTGCTCGACGGACCGCGCGATGGCGCGCAGGTCACCGGCGAGCGCGCCTGGTACCGCTTCAGCGCGCGCGCCGCGGATGGCGTGAGCGCGCTCATCGTGACCGATGTCAATGGCGATGGCGATGGCCATGGTGATGCCGCGCAGCTGGCCCGGCAGGATCTCGCAGGCGTCCAGGCCGGGGGCACGATCGCCGTGCCCCTGCACGCGGGCACCCGCGCCCTGCGCTTCACCCTGCGCACGGGCGACGCGTCGGTCGACGAGGTCCGCACGCTCACCGTCGTGCCGACTCCGGATCAGGACCGTTCCCTGCGCGCGACCGCGCTGGTGATCCCGTTGCAGGCGCCGACCGATGGCGGCCGGGTGAAGCCCGAGGACGACCCGGAACTGCTGAGTTCGGTCAGCGGCGATGGCCGCTTCCGCATCGTCGATCCCGAGGCCGACGCGCTGCTGGGACGCGAGCTGCGTCTGGTCGAGGCGGGCCTGGTGGATCGCGTCACCGCGGCCGAGGCGGGCCAACGCCTGAAGACGCGCTACGTGCTGACCGGCACGCTGCGCCGCGGACGGGGCGACGTCGAATGCTTCGTGCGCCTGGTGCATTCCGAGACCGGGCAGGTGGTCGCGAGCGCCGACGCCTACGCCGAGGCGGTGGCGCCGGCGCAGGAGCAGGCCTTCTTCGCATTGGTCGCCGGACGGCTGCGCCAGGAATTCCCGGTGCTGCAGGGGACGCTGGCCTCGGGCGACGGCGGCGTGCCGATCATCGATCGCGGTCGCCAGGCCGGCGTGGTCGGACGTATGCGTTTCTTCCAGGTGCAGGCGGATGCGGACCTCGTCGATCCGACCACCGGGCAGGTGCTCGCGGCAGGCGAGAAGCGCGTGCAGAGCACGCTCGAGGTCGACAAGGTCGACGACCGCGGCGCGCGCCTGAAGCGCGTCTCGGGCGTCGCTCCCGCTGCCGGCGCCGTGGTGAGCGAATGAGCCGGCGCATCTCCTCCGTCTCCGTCCGACGGCTCGCTCCGGTCGCCGCCGCCGTGCTGGTGTCGACGGCGGCCTCGGCGGTCGACGTCACCGTCGTCCCCTTCGACGGCAGCCCGATCCCGATCGGCGCCGGAGCGCGTGCGCTGGGCATGGGTGGCGCCTTCACCGCCATCGCCGACGACGCCACCGCCAACACCTGGAATCCCGCGGGCATGGCCCAGCTCGAGCGCCCCGAGCTGTCGATCAACGGCGGCTATTATTCGCGCTCCACGCACTCCGACCACGGCGGCGAGACGCAGGGCGCGCTCGCGCTCGATCACGCGAGCGTGATCGTCCCCTTCTTCGTGCTCGGGACGCAGCAGACCGTGGGACTGGCGTGGCAGCGGCAGTTCGATTTCACCCGCGCCACCGGCAGCCGCCAGGTGTTCCAGGATGTCGGGCCGACGCTCACGACCCAGGGCTTCTCCGACAACGCGGTCGACAACGACGGCGCGTGGTCGAGCTGGAGCCTGAGCTACGCCGCCGACGTGGTGAGCGTGCTGTCGCTGGGCGCGACCGTGCTGGTGTGGGACGACGACCTCACGCGCATGAGTCACAACGACCGCGACACCGCGAGCAGCGGGCGGCTGACCACGATCTCGGTCGGCCCTCCAGCGACGATCCTCACCGACGAGACCTTCACCGCCGAGCAGCATCAGCGCATCACCGTCGACAATGGCGTCAGCGCGGTGCTGGGCGCGCTCTGGCACGTGACCCACGACTGGACCCTCGCCGCGACGGTGAAGCCGCAGTACGACCTGCACCTGTCGATCGCCAAGAGCGACCGGCGCGAGTTCCGCGACGCGTCCAGCGGCGCCGTCACCAGCAGCACCGCGACCTCGTCGCGCCGTGGCGCGACCTACACCTATCCCACCAGCGCCACCGTCGCCACCGCCTGGCGCCCGAACGATCGCCACACCATCGCGCTGGACGTGACCTGGACCGATTGGAGCGCGCTGCGCCTGGACGACGGCACCTCGGTCACCAGTCCGATCAGCCCGTTCGTGCCGCCAGGCGAGTTCGACGACGGCTACGCGCTGCGCCTCGGCTACGAGCACGTGTGGCTGCTGCCGCGCCTGGTGGTGGTGCCCCGGTTCGGCCTGCTCTACGAAGGCCTGCCCGGCGTGACCGCCGCTCCGGATGCGTCGCGTCCTGACCTGGTGAACGCCACGGTCGACCAGTTCTACGGCGCCACCGCCGGCCTGAGCGTGTTCCAGCGTTCCATCCTCTACGACGCCGCGGTGCAGATGCGCTACGGCGATCGTGTCGGCGCCGGCGTCGACGCGCCTTTCGACGACACCGCCCGCGTCCTGGGCATCACCGCCCGCGCTGGCATCACTTGGCACTTCTGACGGAGACCGCATGACGCGCTTCGTGATCATCGCCGTGCTCGCCACCCTCGCCGTCATCGCACCGACGCGCGGGTCGGCGTATGACCTGACGCTCCCGCCGGTGACCGTGGATGCGACGTACACCCCCGGGAGCAACCCCTCGGTCGTGCGCAGCATCGTGCTGAGCAACCTGCCGACCTGCTGCGTCGTCGACGGCACCCCCCTCAGCGGCTCGCTCATCTACCAGGCCAACGGCAATCCGATGAACCCGCCTGAGGAGGTCGAGAACCCCGCAGCGGGGATCACCTGGCTCGCCTATTCGGACCCCGTCGATCAGGTCACGAGCTTCATCTTCTGCGACATCCCCATCGACCCCAACAACCAGACCTACAATCCCAACCGCCACTATGGCCTGTGCACGATACGCATCGATCGCGATGACACCGTCGCCGATCCCGGGCTCGTGCATCTGTTCCTGACCGATCGCGCGACCGGTGTCGCCATCACGGGAGCGGCCGTCCAGTTCAATGGCGCGACGGTGCCCGGTGCCGAGGTCGGCACCGGACAATACCGCATAACCGCGAACGCCACCACGACCGCAACCCTTACCGTGACGAAGAGCGGCTACCAGACCCTCTCGTTCACCGCCACGGTGAAGGCCGGCGCCTTCGGCAGCCTCGCTCGCACGATGGTGGATCCCTCCGCCGGACCGGTGACGCTGACTACCAGCGCGCTGCCGACCACCGGTGCGGATCCCATCCCGGTCGCGATCCATTTCAATCGGCCCGTCGATGCGACGATCAACGACTTCCTGCCGGGCGAGCTGACCGTCACCGGCGGCACGATCCAGAGCTTCGACGGCGGACCGCAGGACTACGTCGCGCAGATCCGTCCGACCGGCGCATCGGTGCAGGTCTCCGTGGCGTCCGGAGTGGTCCGCGATCGCGCCAACGTCGCCAACGCGGCATCGAACGTGCTCACGCGCACTCCCGACGCGGCCGGCCCGACGGTCACGATCGACCAGGCCCCCGGCCAGGCCGATCCCGCGAATTCGTACCCGGTCCGCTTCGCCATCGCGTTCAGCGCGCCGGTGACCGGCTTCACCGCCAACGATATCGTCCTCTCGGCGAGCACGCCCCAGCCGATCATCCGCACGCTTACCGGTTCCGGCCCGAGCTACACCCTGGAGCTGTCGGGCATGTCCGGTCCCGGCACCATCACCGCGTCGATCCCCGCCGACGCCGCCAACGCGGTCAGCGGCGGCCGGCCGACGCGCGCGTCGACCAGCACCGACGCGACCGTGACCTGGGCGCTGCCGCCGAACTATTCGCTTCCGGTGATCTATTCGCGCCTGGACTACACCGCGGGCTTCCCTCCGACGGAATACCGCGACGTGATCCTGGGTGCGAACGCCTGGGTGGTGACCTTGCCGCGCGATGCCAACACCGAGATCCAGCAGGTGTCGGCGGGCGCCGACGCCGGCGAGATCACCGTCCCCGACACCGCGCTGACTGATTCCGCCGGCACCCTGCGCGTGCATCCCCGCACGTTCGTCGGCGACACCACCGACTCGTTCACCTACTCGCGCAGTCCGCCGGGCACTCCCAACCGTCAGCTCGGGTATGTGCACCTGACGATGGTCAACAATTCCGACCTCGATCTCACCGTCGGCGGCGCATACGTGACGTTGCGCGATGGCACGGGCGCGAAGATTTCGGGCGCGTCCCTCTCGTTCGGGCTCACGCCGGCAGACGCGCTGCCGTTCACCGAGGTCGCCTTCGGCGTCTACCGCCTGGTCATCGGCAACGTGGTGATCGGCTCGCTGCGCGTCCACGCGGCCGGATTCGCGGATTACGTCGGATCCGTAGGTACGCTCACCGTGGGCGCCTTCCCCGAATCCACCGTCGTGCTCGCCCAGAGCTCGCTGGTGGCCTCGATCACGTCCCCCACCGCCGATCCCACGCGGTCGCGTGCCATCACGCTGACCATCGCGTTCTCGACCGCGGTCGCCGACTTCGCTGCGACCGACCTTACGGTGACCAACGGTGCAATCACCGGCTTCGCCGGCGCAGGCGGGTCGTACACCGCCACGCTGGTTCCTGGCGCGCCGGGACCGGTCCGCGTCGACCTGGCGTCGGGCGCGGCGAATGCCGGAGGCTTCGCATGCAACGCGGCGATTTTCTCGCGGGTCTACGACACCTCCGGGCCGACGGTGACGATCGACCAGGCGGTGGGCCAGAGCGATCCCGCGATCAGCGGCCCGCTCGCCTTCCGCGTGGTGTTCAGCGCGCCGGTCACCGGGTTCACCGGCAGCGACCTGAGATTCGCGGGCGGCACCGCACCGGGCACGTTCACCGCGGTGGTGACCGGAAGCGGTACCACCTGGACCGCGAACGTCAGCGGCATGACCGGCGGCGGTACCGTGGTCGCGACCGTGGCCGCCGACGCGGCGATTACGGGGGGCCATCCCTCGGCGGCGAGCACGAGCACCGACAACAGCATCGTCTTCGTGCCGCCGGGACTGGGCAGCCCGAGCGTCACCATCGCGCAGCATCCCAGCCAGCCCGATCCCACGCGCTCGCCGGTGGTGCTGTTCGCGGTTCACTTCAGCGTGCCGGTCAGCGACTTCACCGCCGCGGACGTACTGCTGACAGGCAGCGCAGGGGCGACCACGGCGACGGTCACGGGCAGCGGCACGGATTACACCGTACTGGTGAGCGGCCTGACCGCTTCCGGCACCGTGCTCGCCGACATCCCCCTCGGAGCGGCGAGCAGCGGCGGCTTGCCCTCATTCGCCGCGAACACCCCCGACAATCAGGTGAGCTACCAGCCGACCGCTCTGGGTGCCGCCGAACCCACCGCTGCGAGCGGCCGCTCGTGCGGGCCCGGTTCGGGGCTGGCGGTCATCGCGCTCATGTCTGCAGCCGGTTGGCTCGCGGGTGCGCGGCGTCGGCGGCCGATGCCCGAGCGCTGCGCCTGACGTCTCAGCCCTGGACCAGGACCTTGAAGCCGCCGTAGGCCATGCGCTTGAGATCGAAGGGCATGTCGTTGATTGTGCAGAATTCGGCGAGCACCGGGTCCTTCATCACCTGCGCGTTGACGCGGTCGCGGTGCGCCCGGGACTTGAAGACGATGAACGAGAACAGGATGGTTTCGCCCTTCTTGGATTTCGCCAGTTTCGTGAAGGGCATCCCCATCGGCACCGCGAGATCATCGGCGACGCACTCCTTGAAATCGATCGCGCCGTATGTCATCCACACCCGTGCCGCTTGCGTGGCCATGCGGCGGTAGGCCTTCAGGTTCTTGGTGGGGATGACGATGACGAAGCCGTCGACGTAGCTCATGGGGTCTCCGATGGGGATGGTTGCGCGTTGACCGAGGATGCCGCCGAAAGGTGACTCGACCTGACGAATACGTCGCGGTTGCGATTGCGGGCGGGGGTGCGGGGTCACCCTCCCCGGCTTCTGCCGAAATCCAAGCGGCGTCACAGCTTCCAACGGGGTACATTTCCTAGCTGATGGCGTTCGGCCTGGGGCCGTCTCGCATCGACAACCGGGGGTCACCTGTCCGACATCGTCGCCGTCCCATCAGCCGAACGCCTGAGCGCACGCCGCCCGTGCAGCTGGGCCCAGCGCATCGGCTACAGCCTGATCGTGCCGGCACTGGCGGTGTGGTGGTGGCACGACCAGCGCGGATTCCTGGTCGGAGCGAGCGTCACCCTGATGTCGCTCTACGCCGCGATCGTCGGCACCAAGGTCATCGCCGTGCTGTGCGGCCTGGTGCGCCGGCACGCCCTGGTGGTCGACAGCGCCGAGCTGCGCGCGCTCGCTGACGACAGCCTCCCGCTCTACACCATCCAGGTGCCGATGTACCGCGAGGCCGCCGTGCTCCCCGATCTGGTGGCCGCGCTCGAGCGTCTCGACTATCCGCGCGACCGTATCGATGCGCAGCTGCTGCTCGAGGAGGACGACCTCGAAACCATCGCCTGCGCGCGCGCGCTCACGCTGCCGGACTGGATCCGCATCGTGGTCGTGCCCCCAGGCACGCCCAAGACCAAGCCGCGCGCCTGCAACCATGGACTGATCAGCGCGCGCGGCGAGTTCCTGGTGATCTTCGACGCCGAGGACCGCCCGGAGCCCGATCAACTCAAGAAGGCGGTCGCCGCATTCCGGCGTGTGCCGGCGACGATCGCCTGCCTGCAGGCCAAGCTGAACTGCTACAACCGATCGAAGAATCTCATCACCCGCTGGTTCACCCTCGAATACACCGCGTGGTTCGACCTGTATCTGCCGGGCCTGCATGCGATCGGCGCGCCGATCCCGCTGGGCGGGACCTCGAACCACTTCCGTACCGCGGTGCTGCGCGCGCTCGGCGGCTGGGATCCCTACAACGTCACCGAGGACTGCGATCTGGGCATGCGTCTGGAACGTGCTGGATGGCGCACGCGCATCCTCGACTCGACCACCTGGGAGGAGGCCCCCTCGCGTTGGATCACCTGGCTGAAGCAGCGCTCGCGTTGGATGAAGGGCTATTGGCAGACGCACCTGGTGCACACCCGCGAGCCGATCGCCTGCCTGCGCGAACTCGGGCCTTGGAAGATGGCGCTGATGCTGTTCACCGTCGGCGGACAGGTCGGTAGCCTGCTGATCAATCCCCTGTGCTGGGTCATCGGTGCCGCCTGGCTCGTCCATCAATGGCCGCTGTTCGATCCGAACCAACCGTGGACGGTCGCGTTGGTGGTGGCGACCGTCGCGCTGCTGCTGTCGAACCTGGTGTTCATCCTCATCCATCTGCTGGGCGCGCTCGGGCGCGGCTTCCACAACCTGGTGCCGTTCGCGCTGCTGCTGCCATTCTACTGGGTGCTGCTGTCGATCGCGACCTGGCGCGGCTTCCTGCAGTTCTTCACCGCGCCGTTCAAGTGGGAGAAGACCCCGCACGGCGTGGTCAGGGCCGCGGCTGCCGCCTCCATCGCAACGGGGTCGGTCCCGGCTGCTGTCGAGCTGAAAGGGGCGCGTACGGCAGAGGCGGTGATCGTCATCCCCGCTTCGACCCCTCTGACCTTCGTGCGCCGCGCGGCCAACGCGCTCGCCATCGCGGTGGTGGTGGCCGCGATCGCCGGCATCGCGTGGCGTACGCCGGTGTGGATGGACGTGGCGACCCAGATCAAGTTCGCCGCCATCCGCATGGACGCCGCGGTCATCGACAAGGAGCGCAAGCTCGACGTGTCCTGGCTGGCGCACGATCGCGTCGAGTACGAGGTCGAGCTCGCGCCGCTGCCCGCAGCGTCGGCGACCGCATCGCTGGTCGTATCGCCGGTGGAACCCCCTGCCCGGCCGGTGGTGCGCGCCGTGGCCTTTCTCAAGGTCTGGGATGGCGAATGGTACCAGCTCGAATCCCGGACCTACACCGAGAGCGCGAAGGGCCTGACCATCTCCTTCCCTCTGGACGGACCGTGGACGAGCACCGACTGCACGCGTCCCTGGAATCGCGACTGCCTGCGCCGGGTGCGCGCCGCGGGATTGCGCCTGTATGGCGTTGATGCGGCGGAGCGCGGCATGAAGGTGGTCGATGTGCGCGCGCTCGGTGCGGCGCCGACGCCGGCGCTCGAGGCGCGCATCACCAGCGCTCCGTCGACCGCCGAGCGTTTCCGCATGAGCGAGATCGCCTTCGCCCTCTCGCGCACGTACGCCAATCCGTTCGACCCGGACGAGGTTGACGTGTGGGGCGAGTTCACCGATCCCAGCGGGCGGGTCGCGCGCGTGCCGGCGTTCTATACCCAGGATTACGACCGCTCGCAGGATGTCGGCGCGCAGCCCGTCCGCGAAGTGCTGAAAGCCGTGGGGGAACCGCACTGGGCCGTGCGCTACACGCCCATGGTCGCCGGTCGGCACACCTGGGTCATCAGCGGCAAAGACCGTGCCGGCGGCAGCTTTTCGACTCCTCCGGCCACCGTCACCGCGGCAGACAGTCAGCGCCACGGCTTCGTGCGCGTCGATGCCGACAACCGTCATTTCAGTTACGACGATGGCACCTTCTTCTATCCCGTGACCTACAACATCCGTTCACCGCGCGACACCATCGACGAACGGCTGGGGAAGATCCCGCAGCCAAACGAAGCGCTCGGCAGCTACGTGATGGAGGATTTCATCACCCGGATGGGCACGGCCAGCGTCACCGTCGGCCGCATCTGGATGTCGCCCTGGTTCGGGTCGCTCGAATGGCGTCGTGACGTCACCGGCTTCCATGGCCTGGGGGTCTACAACCTGCAGAACGCCTGGCGGCTCGACCACCTGCTGCGCGTCGCCGCTGATCGCGGCGTGCTGCTCGAGTTCGCGTTGAACCACCACGGACCGTTCACCGAGGCCTACGACTCGCAGTGGCGCGACAACCCCTTCAATGTTCGCAACAAGGGCCCCCTCGCCCGTCCGCAAGAGGTCATGACCAACCCCGAGGCGCTTCGGCTGTTCAAAAACCGCTACCGCTACATCGCCGCGCGCTGGGGCGCGGATCCCACGGTCTTCGCCTGGACGATGTGGATCGAGGTCGACACCGTGTCCGACAACAACTCGGCCACCACGGCCATGCACCTCACCCTGGCGCGGCAGATGAAGGAGCAATGCCAGGGCAAGCAGGTGATCTCGACCGAATTCTGCAACACGCCCGGCATCGAGGAGCTGTGGCGCGCGCCCGAGATCCAATACACCCAGATGGGCGCGTATTCGTTCGGCACCGGCCTGGTGCGCACCTTCCAGGAGCGCGCCCGCGAACTGCAGTACGGCAAGCCGCTGATCCTGGAGGAATACGGTGGGCACGCCCAGGGCGGCAGTCAGAAATGGATCGCGCACGAGATCCACGACGGGCCGTGGGCCGGCTGGATGCTGCCGCTGGGAGGCACGCCGATGCCGTGGTGGTGGAACCTGATCTTCGCCAACAACCTCGAGCGCCACACCAAGCGCTTCGCGGACTACATCGCGGGCGAGGACCTGCGCGGCGTCGTCTGGAACCTGCAGCAGCGCGAGGTCATCGGGCCCGAGAAGCTGATGAGCCTGATCCGCGCCGGCAGCGACCGCGCCTACCTGTGGATCTACAGCCGGCCGGTGACCGATTTCTCGGTCCGCGACCAGTACTGGCAGCAGGCCGGCACGGCGATGCGCACCTACGAAGGACGCGTGAAGGGCTTCGACGCGTTGGCGAAGGATCCCGGAGCACTGTTTCCCGCAGTCGCCGGGCTGAGCGTCGCGATCGGCGATCTCGGACTCACTCCCGGCCGCTACGCCGTCGAGTACTGGGACACCTGGTCGACCACGCCGCCGGAGCGCCGCGAGATCGTCATCCCCGCCGGAGCGTTCGCTCTGCCGCTGCCGGAGCTGACCCGCGATTGCGCGGTGAAGCTGAAGCGGCTCGGGGAGTAAGGGGACAGCCGTCCTCCGTCCTCCGTGCTCCGTGCTCCGTCAGCCGCGAGCCGCGGTGCCGACCGGCTTCTCTGCCAATTCACGCTCCACGGCGCCGAGCGCGGCGACCAGGTCGTCGTGCGCATGGGTGTACGGCAGGAATCCGTACATCAGCGGCACCATGTCCTGGGCGTAGCCACCGCGGGCGGCGACGGTGCGATCGGCGGCGTAGCCGGTCGATTCGTTGGCGAAGCTCAGCACCAGGGTGATCGGCGCATCGGCTGCGGCGACGACGTCGTTCTTGATCGCCTGGAAGGTCTCGAAGGGCGAGCCGAGCAGGGCGATGGGGCCGATGCGGAAACCCTGGACCTCGATGGGCGGGCTCATCTCCTCGCCGGCTTGCATGCGCGCGATCATCGCGCGCAGCGTCCTGACATAGACCGTGGCCATGCGCACCGCGGTCGTGCTCTCATCGGTGGCCTTGACCAGCGTGGCCTCGTGCTCGCGCAGCTTCGCCTGCAGGTCGGCGATGGTCCAAGCCTTGCGGCGGAAACGCACGCTGCGCTGGCAGGAGGTCACGCGGTCCACCGCGATCGGCTTGGCGACCGCGATGCCGGCGCGCACGGCGGCGGCGTATTCCGCAGCGATCACGTCCAGTGCCTTCAGCGATTCCGCCTCGGGCTTGTGCACGAAGCGGGGATTCACGTCGCCCTGCGCTCCCTGCAGGAACATGCCGACCGCACCCGGGTGGTCCTGCTCGACCGCGTTGGTGGCGACGCCGCAGAAATCGCCGTGGATGTAGCGGGTGTGCTGGCAGCAGACCACGGGATGACAGCCGAAGTACGACACGAAGCCGATGACGCGGCCGTCGGCTTCCACCTTCAGCACGTGGCAGGTGGTGTCGGTGAGTTCGGGCTTGTTCGGACGCCAGCCGGGGCGCATGACCTCGTCGATCGGCAGGCCGTCGCGGTCGTACTCGCGATTGTGGCCGATGCCGACGCACGGGACCTCGGCGTGCGACAGCGTCGCCTCGCGCAGCGCGGCGAGCGCAGCGATGCAGGCCTCGGCGATGCGCGTGGGCACGAGTTCACGGTAAGGCGCGTCGGGCTCGCCCCAGCCGACCAGATCGATGGTGTTCGGTCCGCTGTGGGTGTGGGTGCAGTGCACCATCAGCGCGGAGCCCGGCAGTCCGGTGGCTGCCGTGACCCGGGCGCGGACCTCGGTGGTGATCCACTTGCCGGTTCCCGGCAGGTCGCAGCTGACGATGACGCTGCGCTCGCCGCCGGCTTCCACCGCCATCGCGCGCGCCCACAGGCGATCGCGCACACCGACCGAGTGGCGGGTGATGTACGGGCCGAAGCCGCAGAGCTCGACGCCGACCCGCGGCGTGATGTCGGTGCGTCCGAATCCGATCTTCATGGGACCTCCGCTGAACGTGCCTGCGTCGATGGTCATGCCGACTTCTTGGCCTGGGCCTGCGCCGGACGGGCGGCGAGCAGCGCCGGGATGGCTGCGTTCACCTTCTCGATCGCGCTCAGCAGGGAATCGATATACGCGTCGTCGCCCAGCAGGTAGGTGTGGAACATCAGCAGGGCGGTCTCAGCCACCGCGCGCTCGACGTTGGGCAGCTTGAGCGAACGGTAGTCCTGCAGACGCGATTGGTCGCGGAATGGGACCGGGCTCGTACGGTCATAGAGGTTCATCAACGGCGCGCGGTAGACCGGCGGATAGGTCGACTGCAGATGGAGTCCCTCGGCGGCGAGCGCCGCAGCGTACTCGGCCTTGGTCAGGCCGCCCGCACGCTGCGGATCATAGTACAGCGTCATGCAGTAGTGGGCCTGACGCGTGACGCGCGGATCGCGCGCGACCGCGCGCACTGGTCCGCCGATGCGCTCGAGCCCGGCGCTGATGCGCGCCGCCGATGCCTCGCGGCGCAGCGTCTGCTCGGTGAGGCGGCTCAGGCCGCCGCGCAGGAGCACCGCCTGCATCTCGGTGCCGCGATAGTTGTGGCCGTAGCGGTTTCCGGCGACGAAGCCGGGGGTGTGGCCGACGTGCTTGAGGCAGTGCACGATCTCGTGCACCTGGGGGTCGTTGGTCGTTACAGCGCCGCCCTCGCCGCAGGTCAGCACCTTCGACTGCTGCATCGAGAAGCTGCCGACGTCGCCGATGGCGCCGGCGCCGACGTTGCGCCAGCGCGAGCCGTGCTGGTGCGCGACGTCCTCGACCACCTTGATGCCGCGGCGACGGCTGATCTCCATGATCGCGTCCATGTCGCACATCGCGCCGTAGAGATGCACCGGGATGACCGCCTTGGTGCGGGGCGTGATCGCCCGCTCGTAGGCCTTGGGATCCAGGCACAGCGTCTCGGGATCGACGTCCGCGAAGACCACGTCGGCGCCGATGTCGAAGGCGGCTTGAGCGGTCGCGACCCAGGTCATCCCCGGGACGATCACCTCGTCGCCGGGCTCGACGCCCACCGCCTGCAGCGCGCACTGGAGGGTCACCGTGCCATTGGACAGGAGCATGCAGTGCTTGGTGCCGATGAAGCTGGCGAACTCGCGGCAGAAGGCCTGCTCGTGGGGGCCATTCCAGCTCCACGCGCCGCTGCGCACCACCGCCTCCATCCAGGCGGCTTCCAGGTCGCCGGCGATCGGCCAAGCCGGGACCGGGCGCGAGACGGCGGGAGCGCCTCCGTGGAGGGCGAGCGTGGTCGTGAGGGACATGGTGGACCTCGGAGGATTTGGGTGGCGACGGCGGCTTAGCGATTCTTGGCAGATTCGCGTCGGGACATGGGTCAATATGTCGGGTTTTTTCGCTGATTGTCAAAGCACCGGGCTTGCGCTATATTAACCTTTATTGCTCTCGGAGGTAAGTCCGTGGCCCATCCGCACTTCTCTGACGTGGCGCTCTCGGTGCTGACCGCCGCCGACCGCTGGCGGCTCGTCAGCACGCTGGTGCCGACCGAAATCCAGCCGATCGAGCGCCGCGCGCGCGCGGTCAGCCATGCCCACCCCCATCAGGAGGTGTTGCTGCCGCTGGTCGGCCGGGGCGTCTACGGCCACGGCGAGCACGCCTATCCCTGCGACGCCGGCGTGGTGTTCTTCTTCGACCGCTTCGAGCCGCACGACAACGGCTATGCTCCGGAGGTCCGCCACGCGACGCACCTCTGGATCTCGATCGTCGAGGACCGCGCGTTCGCGCGCACGCTCGAGGTGGTGGACGGCCGCATGCTGCCAGGAGGGCTCAACCGCGCGCTGCGCCCCGAGGATCTCGGCCTGGATCTGCAGCGGGCGATCGCCGACGCACGCCGGGTGGCGGTCGCTTCGCCGGGCCTCGCGCGCGCGCGCCTGATG
>JACCZE010000336.1 GCA_013696105.1 Planctomycetota bacterium
CCCGACACCTTCGGCCATGCCGGCAACCTGCCCCAGCTCGTGGCCTCCGCGGGTGGAACCCGGTATTACCATCACCGCTGCAATCCCGGACAGGCCGACATCTGGCCCGCCTACTGGTGGGAGGGCAAGGATGGCACGCGTGTGCTCGGCATCTCGACGCCCAGCTATAACGGCGGCATCAACGCATCGGGCATCGTCGATTCAGCCGACCGCGCGCGCCGTCACGGCCAGCCCTGCGGCCTGATGTTCCATGGCATCGGCGACCACGGCGGCGGCCCCGCGCGCCAGAACCTCGATGTGCTGCGACGCGTCGGCAAGCGGCCGCTGATGCCCACGGCGAACTGCAGCACGATGGCGAGGTATTCCGACCAGATCCTCGCATCGGGCGTGCAGCTGCCGGTGCATCGCGGCGAGAGCTCGACCATCTTCGAAGGCTGCTACACCACGCACGCCGATGCCAAGGCGAACAACCGCGCGGGAGAGAACCTGCTCTGCACCGCCGATACCCTCGCGGCGCTCGCCGGCATCGATCGTCAGAAGCAGCTGGTCCCCGCGTGGCGCACCGTGCTGTTCAACCAGTTCCACGACATCCTCGACGGCGCCGCCATCCACGAGAGCTACGTCCTCAACCACGAGCACTTCGAGCAGGTGAGCGCCGCTACCAAGGCGGTGACCGACGAAGCCCTCGCCATCCTGCAGTCGCATATCGCTGGCGAGCGCATCGCGGTGACCAATCCGCTGGGCGTCGCGCGCGAGGATTGGGTCAGCCTGCCGGACCCAGGCGCCCCCGGCCCGGTCCGTCTGGTCGGCGACGACGGCCACATCGCGGTCGGCCAGCGCACCACCGACGGCATCGGCTTCGTCGCGCGCGTCGGCGCCTTCGCGTCGAACGGTTACCGCGTCGAGCCGATGACCGAGGCCGACCGCCGCTTGCGCGTGGCTCCCGCGTTCGCGCCTTGCGATCCGCGCACGCACCAGGCCTGGGAGGACGCACAGGCCAACGCGGCATACCTCGGCGTCACCACCCCGTTCTTCACCTGCCTGGTCCGCCGCGATTCCGGGATCATCTGCTTCCTCGAAGACACGCGCGCCGGACGTCAGCTGGTGGGCTACGGCGTGCGCCACGGCAGCTCGTACCAGGACAGCGTGCGCGCCGATCTGGCGATGAACGTGCTCACCCTCACCGAGGAGCTGCCGCACGACATGTCGGCCTGGCACCTCGATGAGCTGCACCGCGAGACCACGCTCCTGCGCGGCGCCAAGACCAGCATCGTGGAGAGCGGCCCCGCCCGCTGCGTGCTGCTGGTCGAGCACACGCTGCGCGCTTCGAAGATCCGCCAGAAGCTGATCTTCTACCGCGACCTCGCGCGCATCGATTTCGAAACCGAGGTCGATTGGCAGGAGGTCGGCTCGAACGAGGCCGGAGTCCCCGGGCTGCGCGTCGCCTTCACCGCGCGCCTGCCCGAGGCCGAAGCGTGGTTCGAAACGCCCTTCGCTGCCGAACAGCGGCCCTGCGACGGCCAGGAGGTTCCGGCGCTGCGCTGGGCCGATGTCGGCGGCGGCACCTACGGCATCGCGGTGATCAACGACAGCAAGTACGGATACGACGCGCTGGGCACGCGCCTGCGCCTGAACCTCATCCGCAGCGGCTACAACCCCGACGCGATCTCCGACATCGGCTCTCACCGCATCCGCTACAGCCTGATGCCCCACGTCGGGAGCTGGAAGGATGCCGGTGTCGTCGCGCAGGCCGCGGGATTCAATCAGCCGCTTCTGGCGCGACGCACGCAGAAGACCACAGCGCCAGCCAAGCGCGCCGCAGCGCCACAGCTGGTGGATGCCGGATCGGTGCAGATCGCCTGCCTGAAGACCGCGCGCACCGGCGCAGGCACGATCGTGCGGCTGTACGACACCGCCGGCCGAGCCTCATCGCCGCGCCTGCTCGTGCCGGCCGGCGCCACGGTCTGGCAGACCAATGTGCTCGAGGAGCGACAGACCCGGCTGCGGGTCGAGGATGGAGCGGTCGTGCTGGCGATGCGGCCCTGGGAGGTGCGGACCGTGCTGATCGAGGAGGCGTCTGGGGTCGGTGGTTGATAGCTATTGGTGGCAGCCATCGATCACCGATCACCGATCACCGATCACCGATCACCATCACGAGTCCTTCAATAGACCCAACGCGCCACGGTCTTGGCTGGCCTCAGCGCCCCGACCACGCGCATCACCGCGGAACCGGCGACGCGATACGCCATGACCGCGGCCTCGCTGCCGATGCAGAGGACATCGACTGCGATGCCGACGAGGCGCTTCCTCCAGCTCGGCGTGGTCAGGCGGAAGACCGACGGCAACCGTCCGGCCAGGCGGTCGGGCGTCGTCATGAGCATGCCGTTGGTGATCTTCGCGCTGCGCTCGCCGAATTCGATGCCCCAGCTGACGCCGATGGTGCAACCGGCGAGCTGGCAGGCCTGGCCCGACCATCCCGAGCCGCACAGCCACCAGCCGGCGAGCGCGGCGCCGAAGGCCATGACCTCGGCTCCGCTGTCGAGCGAGCCGACCTTGGAGAGCAGCGGAATGTCAAGGCCGTGGCTGATGAGGTCGCAGCGCAGCGTGCGCAGGGCCTTGTCGATGCGCTTCTTCACCGCGACCTGGCTGATGCCGTAGCGCACGCCGATCTGCTCCTGGGTCATGCCCAGGAAGAAGTACAGGGCGATGACTTCGCGGTCCTGGTCGCAGAGGTCGGCCATGCACTGGTTCAACAGCGCGAATTCCTCGTCATCGAAGTCGTGGTCGTCGTCGTGGT
The DNA here is from genome assembly GCA_013696105.1 of Planctomycetota bacterium. GTDB lineage: Bacteria > Planctomycetota > UBA11346 > UBA11346 > UBA11346 > JACCZE01. The sequence continues at coordinate 2,798 of JACCZE010000336.1, forward strand.
CGGACCATTGGTCCGAGCACCGGCGTTCGTGCTTGATGCGCACCTGCTTGGAATGGCGCGCGTCGCGCGAGACGTTCATCGCGCAGGTGTAGAGCCACGCTCCGACATTGCCGTGGATCGATGCGGCATGGCGCGAGAGCTTGATGAAGGTCTCCTGGGTCGCTTCCTCGGCCTCGCCGTGGGTCCCCAGGACGCGGCGGCAGACCGAATAGACCATCGGCTGGTACAGGCCCACGAGCTTGCGGAATGCCTCGTGGTCGGCGGCCGTGATGTACTGCGTCAGGACCTGGTTGGCATCGATCACATCATATCTGACTGGTGAGATGGCTCCCGCATCGCCGGGGTTGTCGAGCGTCACGCCGTCGTGTGTGAGTCACTAGCAGGTTGTTGAAAACAGCCTGCTGGGGGTCGAAGGGGGCTTTTTGCCCCCTGGACAAAAAGTCGAAGTTGAAGAAATCCCGGCAAAATTGCGACCGCAGGTCGCGCCGGGGTTTCTTCAACGCTAAGCAGGCTGTTGTTTTTCAACAGCCTGCTGGAGTCGTCAGCGGATCACCCCAGCGCAGGCCCCCATGCCGATGGTCAGGACGCGGATGATGTCGCGATCGCGCCGTTCGCGCCGCGCCCACGACTGCGGCGTCTCGCCCAGGATGGTGCGGGCGTGGCGATCGGCCCCGGCGGCCAGCAGGGCGTCGATGGTATCGCGCGGGGCGCGGGCGGCGGCGTGGTGCAGGGGGGTTTCGCCACAGACCTCGTGCGGACCGATGAAGAGGTCGGTCTCGACCTCGGCTTCGGTGCGCACGTTCACGTCGGCGCCGCCATCGAGCAGGGCCTGCACGGTGTCGGTGTGGCCGTAGGCGGCTGCAGCGAGCAGCGGTGCCTCGCCGGTGAGGCGGCGTCTGGCGTTCGGGTCCGCCCCAGCGCTCAGGAGCATCCGCACCACCTCGGCGTGCCCGTGCATGGCCGCCAGGGTGAGCAGGGGGTGATCGTTGACGCCCAGGCCGTTGGCATCGGCGCCCGCATCCAGGAGTAGGCGCACGATGCGGGAGTAGCCATGGCTCGCAGCGCAGGCCAGCGCGCACTGGCCATGCGCATTGCGCGCGCGCACCGGGGCACCCAGTGCGATGAAGCGCGCGGTCGCGTCGACGTCGTCCTCGGCGATCGCGTACAGCAGCTCGGGTGGCAGGGTCGGGATCGGAGCGGGCTGGACGACCGCGATGGGAACCTCCGCAGACGCTGGCGCAGTCTTCTGCGCCGCCGGGGCTGAGGACTCGGGATGATCGAGCAGATCGGTGGCGAGGTCCATGCGGGATAGACCGGGTACCGCCGGCTCTCATAACCGTTGTCTGGACATCGTCCGATGTCGTCCGATCCGCGGTTATGGTCCGAGGGTCGGAGGCGTCTGTACCCGTAGGAGCCCCCATGCGCGCGCCCAGCGATCAGCCGATCAGAGTCACCGCACCATGAACTGGGCCGAGACCCTGGTCATCGTCGGCGTCAGCGTGACCGCGACCCTGTCCGTCGTGGGCGCGATCCATCTCATCGCGCGCTCGCGAGCCGGTGGTGGTGGCCTGGGAGGCGGCGGAGCCGGTCATGCCTCCGCCCCGCAGATGTTCACGCTGCAGCGCGCGCGGCTGACCTGCGATGGTGGATCGGTCATCACCGTCGGGCAGCCGTGCCGCATCCACTTCCAATGGGGCATCATGAACGGTGCGCGTAGCCTGGTCATCCACCGCACCAAGCTGCTGGTGCAGAAGGACCGCGGCTCGTTCCACCCGGTCGCCTCGCTGCCTGAACTCGATCAACCCAAGGCAGCGAGCTACGAACGATCCATCACCGGCGACATCAGCCGGGTATACGCCTGGGACCAGCCCGGGGTCTATTATCTCAAGGCGCGAGTGAAGGCGGCGCTCGCGGGTACGCCCTTCACCTACCAGTTCGAGGTCCGCGGACGGGTGAAGGTGCTGCCGAACCAGGCCTTCGTCGATCCAGGCCCCGCGGCCACGGCTGCAGCAGCGCAGCCAGTGCAGTCGGCGCAGCCAGCGCAGGCTCCAGCGGCTTCGGTGCCACCCGCCACCGACTCCCTCGTCCTGGTCGATCCCAACGCGCATTCCTGACCTGGCGCCCGCGCACGTCGCACCGCGGCCGTTGCAGGCGATGGGTAGTGGTGATGCTCAGGGGCCGATGGCCACCGATTACGACCAGCTGTTCATCAAGGCGGCGCTCGCCAAGAGCCTGGTGCCGCCCGAGTCCGCGCACGAGGCGCTCGAACGCTCGAAGAAGGACGGCGACGCGGGATCGTGGCTGTTGAAGAAGGGCATGTTGACCAAGCACCTGGTCAACGCGCTCGCCGACGAGGTCAACCGCAGCCAGATGCCGAAGGTGATCGGCAACTACCGCGTGGTCGACAAGCTCGGCCATGGCGGCATGGGGTCGGTGTTCAAGGCCGTGCAGCTCTCGCTGCAGCGCGAGGTCGCGCTCAAGGTCATGGCCGGCCGCCTCGCGCGGAACCAGAAATGGATCGACCGCTTCCTGGCCGAGGCGCGGGCGATGGCGGCGATCAATCATCCGCACGTGCTCACGTGCTTCGATGCCGGCCAGGACAAGGGGAAGCTGTACCTGGCGATGGAGCTGATGCAGGGGGGCGACCTCGTCCGTCTGGTGAAGCGGCGGGGTGGAAAGCTGCCGGTCGGCGATGCGCTGCGCATCGTGCGCGACTGCGCCTGGGGCCTGGAAGCGGTCGGGCGAGCCGGCCTCATCCACCGCGACATCAAACCGGGCAACATCTTCCTCGACCTCAACGGCACCGCCAAGCTCGGCGATCTCGGACTCGCGTGTTTCGCCGAGGCCGCGGCGGAAGAGGGCGCATCGGGCGGCCAGCCGCTGGGGACGCCGGCGTTCATGTCCCCGGAGCAGGCCAACGGCGCAGACGACATCGACATCCGCACCGATATCTACGCGCTCGGCGCGACGCTGTTCGCGTTGTTGACGGGGCACCCACCGTTCGAGGGCAAGAACTCGTACGCCGTGATCGCGCGGGTCCTGCAGGATCCGGTCCCGGATGCGCGCACGCTGGTGCCCGAACTGCCCGCCGAGGTGTGCGCGCTCATCGCCCGGGCCATGGCCAAGCGCCGCGACCAGCGGCCGTCGACGCCCGCGGCATTGAAGCAGGATATCGAGGATACGGCGGCACAGCTGCGCATTCCCCTCACCGCGCCGCTGATCGATGCGGCTCCCGCGGCCGAACCGGTCGACCACGACGATCCGTACCTGCTGCAGGAGCCGAGCTTCGCCGCGATCAAGGCCGATGAGGCCGAACCGCTGGTCGCACCCGCACACCTCGATCTGTTCTCGGACTCCGGGGTACCGCTGTCGGACGAGCCACCCGTAACCGATGTCGTCGTCGAAGCGCCCGTCGATCAGCCGTCGGGCGAAGCCAGGGTCAAGCGCATCGGCGGAAAGCCGGCGCGCCCGGCGGTCGCCGCCGCAACGGGCGGCACGCTGGTCCCGTTGAGCGACCTGCCAGAGAAGCCGGCGTGGATACCTGACTGGGCGTCGGCGTGGGGCATCGATCAGCTCGAGAACGGCGCCGCGTGGATCGACGTCACGGTCGCAGGGGTGAAGCAGCGACTGCGCCTGATCCGTCCGGGCAGCTACACCATGGGCAGCCCGCCAGACGAGAGCGACCGCCTCACCGATGAGACCCAGCACCAGGTCTCGTTCTCGCATCCGTTCTGGATGGCGGACACGCCGGTGACCCAGGCGCTGTGGAACGCGGTCTCGGCTACGCAGGGCGGGCTCTTCGGACGCATTTCCCACGCGATGCGCGGTCGCCACAAGACGCGCTTCACCGGAGAGGACCTGCCAATCGAACAGATCTCGTGGCACGACTGCCAGGAATTCTGTGTGCGCCTGGGTCGGGTGGTTCCGGGGCTGCGTGCACGCCTGCCCACCGAATCGGAGTGGGAGTACGCGTGTCGCGCGGGCACGACCGCGCGTTACTGCGGCGATCCCCTCGAAGAGCTGGGCTGGTTCTCGGCCAATGCCGTTGGCGTCAGCCATGTGGTCAAACGCAAGCGCGCCAATGCCTGGGGCCTCTACGACGTGCATGGCAACGTGTGGGAATGGTGCGACGACTGCTACGGCGAATACCCGACGGTGCCGCTGCGCAATCCGGTGCAGCGCCATGGGCTGTACCGCGTCTGCCGTGGCGGCTCGTACGTCGATGAGGCGCACGTCCTGCGCGCGGCGCGGCGCTCGCGCCTCGCGCCGGACATCTCGCGCCCGTTCGTGGGGATGCGGCTGGTCATCGAGGTGTCGATCGCCCGGCGTTAGCTCAGGGGCTGTCGCCCCTATTTGTGCAGGGGCTGTCGCCCCTACGGCCCGTGCGGGCCTACCCCCGGGCTTTGTCGCGGCTCGAATTCGGCGGAAACCGCCGAATTCGTGGCGGCATTGGCTTCGCCAATTGTATGCCGCCACCGCCGCTCGGCGCCCGAGGAGAATGACGCCTGCCATCGCGCGGTCAGAAGGTCAGGCCGACCTGCAAAGTCATCTGCCGGCCGATCTCGCTGGTGTACTGCTGCTCGCGCGTCGCGATCAGGGTCGACCGCCTCGCGCGGAATGATTCGTAGTGCCCACTGTCGAAGACGTCGAGCACGCTGGCGCGCACGAAGCGCGATCGGCGCGGACCGAAGGCGTAGCCGATGCTCGCGTCGAGGGCGGCGTAGGCCGGGATGGTCTGCACCTCGATCGGATCGCCGAGATTGAAGAAGCTGTTGCCGAAACTGAAGACGCGACGCGGCGACACGAAGCGCGCGGCGAGACCGCCGAAGATGTCGTCGTCGTCGTAGGTCGCCCCGACCGTGGCCTTCCATTCCGGCGGTGCATCGACATCGCGACCGATGCTGCGGTCGAAGCGGAAGATGGTGCCGCCCGAGATCGGATCGGCGAAGCCGGCGCTGCGGTAGACGATGTCGTGGCGCCGGCGGTAGTGCTGCCAGGTGGCATTCGACCACAGCGAGATCGGCAGTTCGGGCAGGCGCCAGCGTTCACTGACCTCGGCGCCGATGACGTCGGCGGGATTGTCGAGGTTGCGGTAGATGAAGAACGGCCCGGGAGGACGTTCGGGATCCGGCCCGGAAGCCAGCCACGCGTTGTAGTTCGCCGCCATCTCCGCTTCGCTCAGTGGAGTCAGCCAGATCTGGCGGTTGCTCTGGTTGTAGAACAGCGCCGCACCGAGCGCGAGGTCGTCGCGCCAGAAGCGGCCTTGCCAATCGAGACCGACGGCATGGATGGTCTCGGCGCCCAGATCCGGGTCGCTGGCGAAGTAGTATTCGCTGATGCGGCTCTCGATCGGCGTGGGCAGCCGGTAACCGCTCGAGTACGACAGCAGCACGAACGAGTCGGTGTCGGGTGCGACGTTGAGCGCGACGCGTGGCGAGAGGTAACCTCCGAACTCGCTGTGCCGATCGTAGCGTACGCCACCGGTAGCGATCGCATCGGCGAGCATCCGGTACTGGGCTTCGGCGAACAGTGCCCGATTGGTGGTGTCCACCTGGGTCCACGTCGAGCGGTCGCGATAGATCCCACCGCGCCCCCACAGGTTCGAGCGCGATCGCCAGCGGTCGTATTCCCCGCCGACGCTCAGGCTGCCGGTGCTCGCGGAGATGGCATCGATCTGCGCGCGCGTGTTGTCCTGGCGGTTGATGAATCCCGCTTGGGTATAGCGGAACGCTTCTGAGGGGACGAACACGGTCTTCTGCGTCTGATAAACCTTGTCGGAGCGGTGATGCAGGTGGCGCAGATGCAGGACCGGTCCCTCGAGCGAGGCGATGACGTCGTCATCGCGGAAGCGCGTGTCGTTCGACCCGGCATCGAGATCGTCGACGAACTCCCAGTGCCGCACGTCGTGCCACTCGTAGCGAGCCTCCAGACGGTGATCGAACGGCATGCGCGCGCCGAGAGTCGCATGCGCGCGCCGTGCCACCAGATCCGCGTCCCCGGAATCGCCGGTATGCGGGTCCGGAACGTGCCCGAGTCCGCTGTCAACCGCGGGCAGGTCGCCCAGCCGCGTCGCACCGGCTCCGACCTTGTAGTACAGGATCGGGCCCAAGGGCCCGCGGGCCGACGCATCGACCTCCTGGTGCAGCGGCGTGCCGAGGGCGGCCAGCGCATGCACCTGGTGGGTACGCGATGGACCGCGACCACGGATGGCGATCACCCCGCCGAACGCATTCGCGCCATAGCCGACCGCGCTCGGACCCTTGATGATCTCGACGCGCTCGATGTCGCTGAGATCGATGGTGCCACGCCAGATCACCGAGCCGAACTCCTCCTGCTTGAATTCGCGTCCATCCACGACGACCAGCACGCGGTTGTTGAGCAGGCCGTCATAGCCGCGCATGCCCACGTCGAACTGACCGTGACGCGCCTGGTACACGTCGATGCCGGCGATGTAGCGCAGGCGGTCGGGCAGGGTGATCGCCGGCGTCCCCGTGAGGTCGCGCTCGTCGAGCACCACCACCGCCTGCGGCGCGGTCTCGACACGTTGGCGCCGCCGCGACACCGCCTCGACCCAGCGGTGCTCATCGACCAGAGCGGTGTCTTCGACCGGAGAGAGCGGCGCCGGCGCCTCGGCAGCACCCAGGCACGATGCGGCGCCGATCACCCATGCCACTGCCGATATGCGTGGGCGTCCATCGAGCATCCCCGCGTTGTGGCCATCCCATCCCCCGCGTCAACGTTCCCCCGATCATCTGCGGCCAGCGGACATCGAGCCGCGACAAAGCCCGGGGGTAGGCGCGCCCGCGCCGTAGGGGCGACAGCCCCTGCACAAACAGCGGGCGCCGAGCGGCGGTGGCGGCATACAATTGGCGAAGCCAATGCCGCCACGATCAGGACTGCTCTGCAGTCCTGATCGAGCCGCGACAAAGCCCGGGGGTAGGCGCGCCCGCGCCGTAGGGGCGACAGCCCCTGCACAGACAGGGGCGAAAGCCCCTGAGATTAGAGATCCTCCTGCTCGCCGAGCGTTTCCGACAGCCAGCGCAGGACCTCGTGCAGCGCCGGCACGCCCAGCCGACGCCACGGGCCGATGACGCGGTAGAATGCCGTCTCTTCGAGCAGCGACGCGTCGCGTTCGCGCGCCAGCTCGACCAAGTGCGGGGCGGTGATCTCCATGACCTCCGCGAGTGCGACGAGATCGGTGATGATGTCCCCAGTGGTCGCCTCCTGGTCGAGATCGACCGCCGATTCCAGGCGCCGGTACGAGGTCGACAGGTGGATGCGCGTGAACCAGTCTTCGAGCCGGAGCCGCCACAGCCGGGCGATCTCGCGCCCATCGACCTCGAGCGCGCGGGCCTCTCGCCGCTCCCGGCTCTCCTGCGGCGCCATGACGAAGTGGAGGAGCCGGTTCTCGGCGCGATGGAGCTGCAGCTTGACCATCGTCAGCTCCTCCTGCCACCGGCGGAAGCACGCGGCGAATGCCGCGTCGCCGCTGTGGCACGCGTCGCCGATGTCGGCCAGCCACCGGCTCTGCGACAAGTACAGCGCAGCGAGGGCGCGCAGGAGCTCGTCGGCCAAGTGTTCGGACATGGTCGCATGTTAGCGCCTTCACCACCAAGCACAGAGGCCTCCGGCCGTGCCTGCGAGCGCGCTGATCCGACGCCGCATCCGACCATGGTCGCCCCGGTAGCCATTTACGCCGTGGACCCTAGGCTCCGTCATGACAGCGAAGGGCGGACCGTCCCCCGGAATCGAGGACCTGGTCGAGTCGTTGTCGCTGTGCGCAGACCGCGCCGAGTTCTACCGGCGGCTCGAGGTCGTGCTTGGTCACCTCCATGCCTTGCCAGCGATCCTCTACCTGCGCACCGGAGACCTGCTGCATGCGGTGGCGGGCTTCGAATGCTCGAGCGATGTCCCGCCGGTGCCGATCGATACCCTTCCGCGCGGTGGCGACCAGCCGGGCGAACTGCCAGCGAACCAGTTCCCGCTCATCGCGGGCGATGAGACCATCGGCCTGATCGCGGTCTTCGGTCGCGCACCGGGCGACGCCCAAGCCGTGCATCGGTACGGCGTGATCGTCGGCGCCACGCTCAGACACCTCGAGCGCAGCGAGGCGCTCGCGCGCGAACTGCAGGCGGCGCAGGAGCAGATCGGGCACCTCGTCGGAGCTGGACTCCTCCTTCACCACCTCGAGATCGACGTGCTGCTGGTGAAGACGCTCGAGTCGGTGCTTGGTGCGGTCCGCGCCCAGGTCGGCGCGGTGATGATCACCGCAACCGACGCCGCAGCCGCTCGCTCCGCGACCTGGGGATTGCGCGAAGCGGCCGTGCAATCACTGCGCTACCGCAACGGGCAGCGGCTGATCGATCGCGTCCTGGCCGAGCAGGCGACGCTCGCATTCACCCGCGAGGAGCTGCGCGAATCGCTGATCACCGAGGGCCCGATGGTGCACCTCGGCGGGTTGCTGGCCGTACCCCTGACCGCGCGCGGGCGCAGCCTCGGCTTGGTGCTTTTGGGCAACATCCACGCCTTCACTCCGGGGCAGCGCCGGCTGGCGGAAACCCTCGCCGGATTCGCCGCGATCGCCCTGGACAACGCGGTGCTGGTCAAGGCCATGGTCGACAACGAGCGGTTGACCCAGGAGCTGTCGATCGCCCGCTCGGTGCAGGAGGGGATGTACCCGTTGACGGGCCTCGCGGTCGGCGGCGTGTCCGTCGAGGGATCGTCGCGGCCGTGCAATGAGACCGGGGGGGACTACTTCACCTTCCTCGAGCGCGAGGGTGAGGTCATCGCCATGGTCGGCGACGTCAGCGGACACGGTCTGGGCGCCGCGCTGTTCGCCACCATGGCGCACGCCATCGTCCAGCAGCAGCTGCATGCGGACGCGGATATCGCCGGCGCTTTCCATGTCCTCAACGAGGGACTGTGCCACGCCCAGAGCGGCCGCTTCATGACCGCGGCGCTGGTCGCACTCGATCCGACCACCCGTGCATTCTCGTTCGTCTCGGCGGGACAGACCCCGCTTTTGTGGATCCACGACGGCGAGGTGCAATGGCTGGATAGCGGCGGCATGCCGTTGGGCATCGTGCTCGACAATGTGCTGGTCGAGGATCCGCCGCGCCGGCTGTCGGCGGGGGACGTGCTGGTGCTCTACACCGACGGATTCATCGAGGCGTCCAATCCCGGCGGCGAGGCTTTCGGCGATGCGCGCCTCGCCGCGACCGCGCTCGAGGGGGTAGCTCTCGGACTCGGGCCCACCGAGCTGATGATGCTGATCAATTCAGCGGTCGACGCCTGGTGCTCGGGACGCATCCACGAGGATGATCTGACGATGGTGGTGATCGCAGTCGCGGGATGAGGGTGTCGGGTGGCCGCAGGTTCATATTCGGATGATGGCGGATAGCGGATAGCGGATAGCTGGTCGCCTGCTGATCTCCGGATCGGATTCCGGTTGCGTGCCCTCGGTGCCGGACCGAGCGGTCGATGCGGTGGCCTCCCAGTCTGTTTGTGCAGGGGCTGTGGCCCCTACGGCGCGGGCGCGCCTACCCCCCGGGCTATGTCGCGGCTCGATGTCGTCGGAAGCCTCCGACATCATGGCGGCATCGCCTGCGGCGATTGTATGCCGCCACCGCCGCTCGGCGCCCGCAGTTTGTGCAGGGACAATGCCTTCCACCCCCAGGTGCACGGCGTACAGTCGACGGTCGCACAGAAAGGCTCCTCGTGGCACTGACGACACGCGCCGTGTTCCTGGCCCTCCTCTTCGCGCTCGGGTCGGGGACGTCCGCCCCGGGTGCGGATGATCCGGCTCCGTTCCCGGACATGGGCAAGGCCGTGTGCGAGCTGCTCAAGAAGCACTATTACGACCCCAAGCGATTCCACCCGCGCGTCATGGTCGAGCGCGCGCTGCGCGCCCTCGAGACCAGCGAGATGTCGATCGATACCACCTGGCTGGGCGAGAGCATCGTCCTGCACATCGGCGACAGCCCCCGGCAGAAGGTCAATGCGCCCGAGCCGAAGGATGTCGACGAGGCGATGGCGATCATCGAGCAGGTGCGCATCCGCGTCGATGCCGCCGATTTCCCACCGGCGCGACGACGCGATCTCGACTACGTGCTGATGAACGGCGCGTTGCTGAGCCTGGATCCGCACACGCTGCTGCTGCCCCCCGAACCGGCGAAGGAATTCAGCGAGGACATCCAGGGAGAGTTCTATGGCATCGGCGCCTACCTCGCCCAGGACGAGGGCGTGGTCACCATCGAACGCGTGATGCCCGGGCTCCCTGCTGATCGCGCCGGAGTCGAGGACGGCGACGTCATCCTCGGCATCGACAGCGAGAAGACCGCGGGGCTCAGCCTCGATCAGGCAGTGAAGCGCATCAAGGGCCCCAAGGGCAGCACCGTGATCCTGACCCTCGAGCGCAAGGGCGTTGCCGAACCCATCGACCTGCCGATCGTGCGCGATCTCGTGCAGGTGATCTCGACGCGCTCCTTCCGGACCGGCGATGTCGGCTACCTGCGCATGGACGATTTCAGCGCCAACACCGCGCACGAGCTGTATTCAGCGCTGCAAGAGCTGCAGCAGCCGGGTCCGCTCAAGGCGTTCGTGATCGACCTGCGCTACAACGGCGGCGGCCTGCTCGATCAGGCGAAGCTGATCAGCAATTTCTTCCTGCCCAAGGCGCGCGAGATCGTGCGCACAGTGACCAACGACGGCAAAGCCGATATCTCCAAGAGCTCGGGGAAGCCCATCCTCGGGGACGTGCCGATGGTGGTGCTGGTTTCCGGCGGCAGCGCGAGCGCGGCCGAGATCCTCTCAGGCGCGCTCCAGTGCAATGACCGCGCGGTGGTCGCCGGCACCACGACCTTCGGCAAGGGTTCGGTCCAGGCGGTCAAGCCGCTGCACGACGGCAGCAAACTCAAGCTGACCATCCAGGAGTACCAACTTCCCGGAGGCGTCTCGATCCAGGATGTCGGCGTCACTCCCGATCTGCGGCTCATTCGCCACAGCGTGCGCGAAGACGGCACCGTCGACCTGGTGCCGTTCACCCGTGAGCGCGAAGTGGATGACGATTTCGCCCTCGAGAACAAGAAGCCGTACGAGCACAAGAGCACGTACGAGGTCGGTTGGGTCGCTCCGCACCTGACCAAGGACCAGCAGAAGCAATCGAACATCTCGGCCCGCGATTTCCATCCCGACCAGGAATCGTCGCTGATACTGGATATCCTCGTGGATGCGGTCGCCCAGCCGGGCTACGCCGAGGACGCACTGGCCGCGCGCAAGGCCAACACGCTGCGCCAGTTCCTGCTCGAGCGCATGAAAGCGCCGGTCGCCAAGCGCTCCGAGATCGAGGCCCAGGCCCTCGCGACCCTGCTTTCAAAACGGTCGACTCCGATCGACTGGGGCGACAAATCGCTGGCCGCTTCCGGCTCGCTGACGCTCAGCTTCAACGGCCCCGCGACGCTCAATGCCGGGGATCCGGCTTCACTCTCGTTCACCATCGCCAACAGCGCCAGTACCGATACCGGCCGCCTGTTCGGCCTGGTGAAGGCGGACAAGATGAGCCCCTTCTGGGAAGAGGAGCTGCTCTTCGGCCAGGTTCCCGCCAACGGTTCGGCGACGGGCATCATGGCCTTCAAGGTGCCGCCGCGCCTGTACAGCGGGCAGGAGCGCTTCACCGTGGAGGTCTACTCCGATGGCGCGTCGGCTCCTTTGGCCAGCCTACCGGTCTCGGTCGAGGTGCGCAGCCTGCTGCGGCCGCACTTCAGCTATTCGTGGCGGCTCGACGAGCCCAGCGGCGACGGCCAGCTCGATCCGGGCGAAACGGCTCGGGTCCATCTGACCCTGCGCAACGATGGCGACGCCGCATCCTCGAAGGTGAAGCTGTACGTGTTCAAATCGGATGATCCCTACGTGCAGCTCGGTGAGGTGCGATTCACCTTCGACGCGGGCATCCCCATGGGAGGCGAAGTCACCGCGAAGGTGCCCATCACCGTGCTCAAGGAGGTCAAGCGCGGCGGCGTCGCGGTGCCGTTCAGCGCCGAATCGGTCAAGCTGCAGGTACGCGCCGAGGAAGTGTTCCCCGACGACATCTCGGGTCTCTACCGTTCGACCTTGTTCAACACCATGACCATCCCGGTCGCTCAGCCGCTGGCAGAGGGACGGGTCGTCCAGCCCATGGTGGTGCTCGATGCCCTCGAGACTCAAGCCGACAACCGGCACAAGCTCCGGCTGAAGGTCACGGACGACAACCTCAAATTCATCTCGCTGTTCCAGGACGAGGACAAGGTCGATCTGGAATCCGCCGGCGTCCTGACCGCTACCGGACAGGACCGCGCCGACGCAGCGGTGAAATCGAGCGTCTATGAGACCTTCGTCACGTTGAAGCCGGGACTCAACACCCTGCGCATCGTCGCGATGGACCGGGACGACGTCACCGAGGTGCTGCCTCTGCGCGTCTGGGGTCCCGAGGTGGCCACGCCGCCGCGCACCGCCTCGACCACGCCGGTTCCGGCAGCGACGCCCGGATCATCGCCAGAGACCGCGGTTCCCTGACATGCTCGCGCGACCGCGCCGCAATCGCGCATCCCCGGCGGTCCGCGCGTTGGTGCGCGAGACGACCCTCTCGACATCGCACCTGGTCCTGCCGCTCTTCGTCCAGGACGGCGAACAGTCCGAGACGCCGATACCGTCGATGCCGGGTCATGCCCGCCTCGGGATCGAGCGACTCGTTGCGCGCGCGCGCGCGGCGCATGCGCTCGGTATCCAGGCAGTGGCCCTCTTCCCCGCCCTGGCTGATGCCGCCAAGGATCCGCGCGCGACTCAGAGTGTGAATCCCGAGGGACTGCTCCAGCGGGCGGTGCGCGCGCTGAAGCGAGCCATCCCGGGCTTGCTGGTCATCACCGATGTGGCGATGGATCCGTATTCATCCCATGGACACGACGGTGTGGTCCACGGCGGTCGTGTGGTCAACGACGATACGCTGCCCATCCTCGCCGCGATGGCGGTGGCTCAGGCGCGCGCAGGCGCCGATGTCGTCGCACCATCGGACATGATGGACGGGCGCATCCGCGCGGTGCGTGAGGCGTTGGACGCCGCGGGTTTCAGCGATGTCGGCATCTGCAGCTATTGCGTCAAATACGCGTCCGCGTTCTACGGTCCGTTCCGTGCGGCGCTCGATTCGGCGCCGCGTCCCGATGCCGACATCCCTGCCGACAAGACCACCTACCAGATGGACCCGGCCAACATCCGCGAGGCGCTGCGCGAGGTCGCGCTCGATGAAGCCGAGGGTGCGGACTGGCTGATGGTCAAACCCGGCTTGCCATACCTCGATGTCGTCGGCGCAGTACGGGCTGCGACCACGCTGCCAGTCGCCGCATACCACGTCAGCGGCGAATACGCGATGCTCAAGGCCGCCGCTGAGCGCGGGTGGCTCGACTTCGATCGTGCGCTGCTCGAGAGCTTGCTGTCGTTTCGCCGCGCTGGCGCCGATATCATCTTCACCTATGGGGCGATCGAAGCCGCGCGTCTGCTGTCAGCCAAGTGATGGAAGCGACGGGTCGAGGACCGGGATACGTTCCCGGGTAGATCCCGATCGGGCTTGCAGTCTAACCATCCAGGGCGCGATCCAGGCGTCCATCGCACGAGTCGAGCAGGGCTTCGGATCGTTCCCGGGTCAGGTTCCGACGATGCATGACGACCGCGGTCTTCACCGCACCGCCGGCGCGATCGAGCAGGAGGAAGGCGTCCGGGCGGGGAAGTCCGGTCAGGTCCGAGACGATGCGCGCCGCGCGGTCGCGGAGCTTGTCATTGGTCGCGCGCACATCGACCATCAGGTTCTGGTAGGTCTTGCCCAGGCGCACCATCAGCGTCGTCGAAATGGTGTTCAGCGTCAGCTTGGTCGCGGTGCCGGCCTTCAAACGGGTGGATCCGGTGAGGATCTCGGGTCCGGTCGCGAGCGCGATCACGTGATCGGCCTGCGATGCGGGCGGATCCTGCGTGCAGCAGATGAGCGCGGTGAGCGTGGCGGGGCACAGGCGCTTGGCATGCGCGAGGGCTCCGAGGGCGTAGGGGGTGCTGCCTCCGGCCGCGATGGCGATGACGGTATCGCGGCCATCGAGGTCCAGCGCGGCGAGCTCGGCAGCGGCGCCGTCGAACTCGTCCTCGCGTCCCTCGCTCGAGCGGCGTAACGAGGCGTCGCCACCGGCGATGATTCCGATCACCCGGTCCGCGCCGACCTGGAACGTCGGCGGAGCCTCCGAGGCATCGAGCACTCCCAGCCGTCCGGACGTGCCCGCACCCACGTAGATCAAGCGGCCTCCGGCACAGAAGCGCGGCTCGGCAGCGTCGATCACAGCGATGGTCGCCGCTCGCGCGCCATCGATGGCGTCCAGCACGCGGCGATCCTCTGACCGCATCAGGTCGACGATGGCAGCGATGTCCATGCGATGCAGATCGATGCTGCGGGGATTGCGCCCCTCGGTCGGGATCGCGGCTCGATCGGGAGGAAGCGCCATGTGCTGAGGACGGTACGCGTCAGGATCGCAGCTCCAGGGGTTGTATGGTCCGGGGCGGCGGTGCTGGACGACCCCGTGCACAACCATAAACCCCCATTCGCGAGGTCGTGTGCCGCCCATGCCTGCCATCCTGATGGTCGACGACGATCCGAGCATCCTCATGGTCGGGAAGCTGATGCTCAAGAAGGCCGGCCATCGCGTCCTGACCGCTGGCTCTGGGACCGAAGCCCTGGCGATGCTCCAAGCGAACGACGTGTCGCTGGTCTTCCTCGATCTGATCATGCCCGGACAGGACGGGGTGCAGACCTTCCGCGCCTTGCGCGAGGCGAAGCCCGAGATCGCCGTGGTGATCGTCAGCGGACACGACGATGCGCGGTCGTCTGGCGAGTTCTCGACCCTCGGGGATCAGCCGGTGGGTTACCTGCAGAAGCCCTTCACGCTGCTGAGCCTGACCGCAGCGGCGCAGAAGTATTTCAAGCCAGGGTGACGGCTCGCGGTCGGGACTGCGCGGCCTAACTGCTTAAGGAATCGTCCAACTGCCGGCGATCGGCGGCTGCTCCACCCCCGTCACCTGCGGCAGCGTGATCGGTACACGGTCCTGGCACAGCGCGCCGAGTATGGCCATCGCCACGCATTCGCGCATGTCCACCGGGATGCCGAGCTGATCGCTGGTGATGGCAGGGATTCCCGCGCGCTCGCGGATCTCCGCCACCAGGGCGCGATTGCGGGTGCCGCCGCCCGCGAGCACCAGTCGGCGTGCGGGCACCGCGTGCTGCACGATCACGCGCGCGATGGCGGCGCAGGCGGTGCGCGCGAGGTCCTCGGGCGTGTGCCGTCCGCGGTGGCGATCCACCCACGCGGCCAATTCGTCCCCGGTTCCCAGGCTGCGGCCGGCGCGCGCCTGCAACGAGAGTTTCGCGGTCAGGGCATCGAGCGCGCGGCGATCGACGCTGCCTGCCAGGGCGTGCAGCCCGTCGCGATCATACGGCTGATCGAACAATCGCCGTGCGAGGTGGTCGAGGACCTGGTTGCACGCGCACACGTCCCGGCCGCCGATCCGGGAGGTATCGTCGCCGCCCGGCAGGATGGTGAGGTTGCAGAAGCCGCCGAGATTGATGACCGCGCGTGCCTCGGAACCGTGTCGGAACAGGATGTGGTCGGCGAGCGGAGTGATCGGGGCTCCCTGCCCGCCAGCTGCGAGGTCGGCTGCGCGCAGATCACTCACCACCGGGACCCCGAGCGCCAACGCCAGCGGCGCTGGCTGGAACAATTGCCAGCTCACCGGGGGAGCGTGGAACACCGTCTGGCCATGCACGCAGACCAGGTCGATGCGATCGGCGCCGAGATCGCGGATCGCGTCGACATGCAGGGCCGTGAAGGCGAGTGAGGTTTCGCTGATCTCGCGCGCGGTCATCGGCTGCTGCTCGGCCAGGCGTCGCAAGGGCGCCTGCACATCGCCCAACGGATGGCTCGCGCAGCTCACCAGCTCGGCGCGAATGGCCAGTCCGCTGCCGGTGATGCGCACCAGCGCGACGTCGATGCCATCGAGCGAGGTGCCGGTCATGCAGCCGACCACCAGACGCCCCTTGGTCGGAGCGCGCGTCGTCTGGCGCTGCGGAACCGGCACCAGTCGGGCCGGCTTCACCAGAGTGGGTCGCGGCTGCGCGCGCACGGGGGCGTCGCTGCGACCGCCGCGTCGACCCAGACGCACCTTCATCCCCGCTCCAGGTCGGCGACGATCTCGTCGTATGCGCGCACGCTGTCATCCAATCCACCCGGACGGGAGCGCACCAGCCAGAGTTCGCGATGCCGTGCCGTCAGCCGGCGGAACGATTCGGCGAGCGTGCGGCGCCAGGCCGGATCGGTGGGCGACGTGCGGCGCATCGTCGCGCGGCGTGCGGTCTTCGAGGCCTCCTCCAGCGTGTGCATGATCTCGGCGGTGAGTTCGTGTGCGATGTCCAGCGGCGCGGAATCGAACAGCTTCGCCAGCCGGTCTTCGACCGACCGCCAGTCCGCTGCCTCGCCGACCCAGGGCTTGTCCCACGGCATGTGCAGGTCCTGGTAGAGCGCGGAGCGGTTCCCGAGCGGGCGGCGCACGCCATCGGGACCGTCCTTGCCGCCGAGCAGGCGCAGGGGCGCATCGACATCGCCGAGCTCGTCGAGCCAGCCGCCGAGCGCCAGACTGGCGTCGTCGAAGGCGTGCAGCGAGGTGGCGCGCGGATCGTAGGTCGCCTCGCCGCTCCATGCCCGGTGCGCTGCCTCGGCGAGCGCATTGAGTTCGATGGGCCATTGCTGGCGGTGGCCGTGATCGCCCCAGCTGGTCACCAGGTATCCGCGTGCGCCGCCAGCGATGCCGGCGCGTGCCGCTGCCAACAGGTTCCCGCGCCGCGGTCCGGTGCGCCCGACGATGCTGCGCCAGCCGCTGGTGCCGGGACAGACCCACACCTCGCGTCCAGCCGTACGGAACTGTTCGCACCAGGTCTCGAAGCGTCCGTGCGCTTCGTAATCCCAGGCCAGGCCGATGAGGTCCTCGGGCAAGCGGCCGAGGGCTTCGGGGTGATGGAGCGCGATGTCGGCCCAGAACATCGGGCGCTTGCCCAGACGGCGCGCGATCGCGCACACCTGTTCGACGAAGCCGAGGTAGACGTCGGCGCGACCGCGGCGTTCGACCTCGGCACGGGAGCGGCCCTGTCCGAGATCGTAGGTCTCATCGCATCCGATGTTGATCAGCGGACTCGTGAAGCAGGGGGCGAGCTGGGAGAGCAGATCATCGATCAGCGCGATCGATCGCGGGTCCCCTGGACACAGGCTGAAAGGACCCTTCAACACGCTATCGTCGAAGGTCCATGGCGTGTCCTGACCCTGGATCTCGGCCAGCGGCGCGTAGCGCGGATGGGCGAACCAGCGTTCGAGGTGTCCGAAGCAGTTCTGGTTGGCTGCGAGTTCGATTCCGTGGGACCGGCAATGGGCGTCGAGCGTACGGATCTCGTCGGGGGTGATCGGCGACCAGCCGCGCCAAGCGTCCTCGTGGCCGATGTAGGCGTAGGTGTGTTCGGTGTAGAGCTGCAGGTGGTTGATCTTGAACGAAGCCAAGCGCTCGACCGTGGCCAGCAGGTGGGCCATGGTCGGGACCCGGTCGCGCGAGATGTCGAGCATCACCCCGCGGATCGGGAATGCCGGACGGTCCTGGATGCGCACGCAGGGCAGTCGACGACCGTACTGCTTCAAGAGCTGTGACAGGGTGCGCGCGCCATAGGCGATGCCGCGCGCGTCATCGGCCTCGATCAGGATGCGCGAGGGAGAGACCGTGAGCCGGTAGGCCTCGGGATTCTTCAGCGGCTCGATCGCCACGCCGCAAATGATCTGGGCATCGACCTCGCCATCATCGCTGCCAACGCGGTCGCCCAGGACACGGGCGACCGCCGGCAGATAATCGGGATGTCCATGGATACCGAAGACGTGCGGAACGTCGCGCCATTCGCCCACCAGGAGGATCGCCTTGGGCGCCGGCAGCAGCAGCGGGTGCAGGTCCAGGAGCGCGGTCATACGGGTGCGGGTTGCGGCTGCAGGTGCGGGTCCCGATCCTCCTCCATCGATCCGCCCCGCGGGTCCTTCATCGACACGCACACCGCCAGCGACACCGCGGTGGCGATGAGCAGGCGCCACGGCGAGGCGAGGACCAGGCGGTGGATACCCTGATGGGTGCTCAGATCCGGCAGGATCCAGCAGGTGAAATTGTACCAGATCGCCGGCTGCAGGAAGGCTGTCATGGCGAAGCCCATGACCAGGGAGGAGATGGCGGTGAATGGCGTGCCACGGCGGGTGAACAACGTGGTGAGGAAGACCGCCAGCAGGCCGGAGTACGCGAAGGTCATCACTCCCAATGCGAACTCGATCAGCGTCTCGTTGTTGTGCTTCCACCACGCCACGCACGCGCATGCGAACAGCGCCAGCACGATGCCCCAGCCGACCACCGCCAACCGGCCGATAAGCAGGTAGTGCCGATCCGGACGATTCTTCAAGAGCGGGCGATAGAAATCGTTGACGAAGGCCGACGCCATCGCGTTCAGGGCCGACAGCAGGCTGGCGAACGCCACCGAGAACAGTCCCGCCATCATCAGGCCGCGCAGTCCCTGGGGCATTTCGTGATGAATGAAGGACAGGAAGACATCCTTCGCCTTCGGTGTCGGATAGGTCGGTGCGGCCGCGCCCATCAGGTCTGGACGCTGGTAGTACAGGTACAGCAGCAGGCCGATGGCCATGAACAGCATCGTCACAGGGATGCCCATGAGGATTGCGAACAGCGCCGAACGCCCGCCGCGCACCGCGTCCTTGCAAGTCAGCATGCGCTGGGCGAGATCCTGGTCGGTGCCGTAAGCGGCGAGGTTGAAGAGCACCCAGCCGGTGATGGCGGTGAACACGGTGAAGGTGGTGCCGGGAGAGAGGTCGAAGCTCAGCACTGCGAGCTTCGAGTGATCCCCCACTCGGGTGGACGCCAGCTCCGAGACGATCTCGGTCACCGGGATGGGAATGCGGTGGAGCAGGACTCCGGCTGCCGCCAGGGTCGCGCCGATGAGCACGATGATCTGGATGACGTCGGTCCAGATGATGCTCGCGATGCCGCCGACCAGGGTGTAGACGATCCCGACCAGCGCGACCACCGCGATCGCGATGTACAGGTGGTGCGGGTGATCGATGCCGGTGTCGCCGAACAGCAGCAAGGCGGCCGGAGCCGCGGCGATGAACAGCCGCGATCCGTTGGCGAACACCCGACCGATGACGAAGGTCCAACTCGCGGCCATCTTGACCCCCGGCCCGAAACGTCGGCCGAGCAGTTCATAGACCGTGACCACCTGGTAGCGGTAGAACACCGGGATGAAGAACCAGCCCACGATCAGCACCGCCAGGATGGCGCCGATGGTGGCCGACAGGTAGGTCAGATCCCCGGCGTAGGACTGTTGCGGTCCGCCGATGAACGTCGCGGCCGACAGCGCCGTCGCGAGCACCGACAGCGCCACTGCCCAGGGTGGCATCTGCCGCTCGCCGACGAAGTACGCGTCGGCGGTGGCCGGACGGCGCGAAACGAGGTAACCGGTGACCACCAGCACAGCGAAGTAGGCGGCGAGCACCACCCAGTCGGCGAGCTGGAATGGGGTTGCCGGCGTTACGAGGGGGGCGTCCACCCGTGAGGGAATACCGACGGATGGCCGCGGTTCCAGAGGCGTCGTCTCCGCGGCTGCGCTTGATGTGGTGCGCGGTTCCTGGCCCGTAGGTTGAACGCATGAGACATCACCTGCTGGCCGCCGTGATGCTGGTCGCTGCCTCGATGGGTGCCGAGGAGGGGCAGCGCTACCAGCCGGTCTCGCCCTGGCCGTCGCTGACCTTCACCAAACCCCTGTGCATCGCCCATCCACCGGATCTCTCCGATACGCTCTACCTCATCGAGCAGACCGGTCGGATCCGCTATTTCCACCAGGGTGAGAAGAACCCGCAGGCCGTCACCGCGCTCGACATCACCGCCAAGGTGAACAGTTCCGGGAACGAGGAAGGCATGCTCGCCCTCGCCTTCCATCCGAAGTTCGCGTCCGATCGGCGCGTGTTCATCTACTACTGCCTCGACAAGCCCCGGCGCACCCGCCTGTCGAGTTTCCTCGCCGACGCGAAGGACCCTGCGAGCTTCGACCCGGCGAGCGAGCGCGTCCTGCTCGAGATCGACCAGCCCTATTCGAACCACAACGGAGGCATGCTGCTGTTCGACCGCAAGGGCCTCTTGTACCTGAGCATCGGCGACGGCGGCTCGGGCGGGGATCCGCACGACAACGGTCAGAGCCTGAAGACCCTGCTCGCGAAGATCATCCGCATCGACATCGATAAAACCGATGGCGCGCGGCCCTACGGCATCCCCGCTGACAATCCCTTCGTCGGCATCGGCGGCGCCCGGCCAGAGATCTGGGCCTATGGACTACGCAATGTCTGGCGCATGAGTTTCGATCGCGCGACCGGGGACCTCTGGGCTGGCGACGTCGGACAGAACAAATGGGAGGAGGTCGACGTCATCATCAAGGGGGGCAACTACGGTTGGAACGCGCGGGAGGGGAAGCATGTGTTCAAGGACGGGGTGACCGCACAGAAGGCCATCGAGCCGATCCTGGAGTACCCGCGCGATGCCGGTCAATCCATCACCGGTGGCTATGTCTATCGCGGAAAGCGTCTTCCCGAGCTGGTCGCTACCTACATCTACGGCGACTTCGCGAGCGGTCGGATCTGGGGCGCGACGGTCGCGAACGGCAAGCTCTCGACCAACCGCGAGATCGCGCGCGCTGGGGCGATCTCTTCCTTCGGAGAGGACCGCGACGGAGAGATCTATTTCACGTCCTTCGATGGGCACGTGTACACGCTCGCGAAACCCTGACGATTCGTAGCCGTCGCCTCATCCTCGTCACTGGTGGTCGGCGATCCCGGTGTCCTGCTCGAGGTGGGCGAGGTCGTTCACCGACATGATGTGGCCGTAACGCTTGGGTTCGCCGTTGACCGCGACCGCGAACGGGCGCACGCGGTTGATGCCGGTGTTAGACACCACCAGATGCCAGGTGTGCGCGCGGTCGAGCCCCATCATGTACGACAGGTAGAGACCCATGACGCCGCCATGGCAGACCACCAGGATGCGTTCTCCGTGGTGGCGCTCGGCAATGTCGGTCAGGGCCTGGGTGATGCGCAGCGCGCCCATGTTGTAGGATTCTCCGATGCCGCCGCCGCGGCGCATATCCGGATTCCGCAGCTGCCAGGCCGCCCATTCCTCGGGAAATTTCTCGGCGATCACCGCGCCGGTCATGCCGGTCCAGGTACCGGCGTCGAGTTCGCGCAGACGGGGGTCGATCAGGATCGGTAGCGCCACGGCGGCGGACAGGTATCCCGCGGTCGCGGTGGCGCGCTGCAGATCGCTGGCATAGAGCGCGGCGAAGCTCATTCCGGCGAGGCGCTTGGCCACACGCTGCGCCTGCTGGTGACCGGTCGCGGTCAGGGGAACGTCCATCTGGCCGGTGACATAGCCGCCGAGGTTGCCATCGCTCTGGGCATGGCGCACGATCCACAGTTCGGTGAGTTCGCGCCTGAGAGAGGTCGCGGTGATCGCTGCGCCGCTCACCGCGCCACCGGGAACCAAGCCGGCTCGGCGCCTGGCTTCCATTTGATGTTGCAGCCCATGCTCGGCCGTTGATCCGACGGCGCTGGCAGCCCCGCCAGACAGGAGTCCAACGCCGTTCGCAGGTCCTTCCCAGTCACGGGGAGAGCGTTCTTGGGGCGGGAGTCGTCGAACTGGCCGCGATAATACAGCTTCCGTGCCTGGTCGTAGAGGAAGAAGTCCGGAGTGCAGGCGGCGCGATAGGCCTTGGCGACCGATTGGTCGGCGTCGTGGGCATAGGGGAAGCGGTAGCCGGCGGAGCGCTTCTCGGCCGCCATGGCGGCGAAGCCGTCGTCCGGATACCGCTCTCCATCGTTGCTGTTGATGCCGACGATAGCGACTCCCCGTGGCTGGTAGTCATCCGCGAGTCGAGCGATGTCGGCGCGGAGGTGCTTCACGTAGGGACAGTGGTTGCAGATGAACATCACCACCAGTGCCTGCGCGCGCGACAGGTCCTGCAGGCTCAGGGTCCCGCCCTCGGCCTCGGGCAGCGAGAACGGCGGAGCCGGAGTGCCGAGCGGAACCATCGTGGATGTCTGCGCGACCATGACGGCAGCGTAAGAGGCAGACGGGCGAGTCCACGGAGAGCCAGGTACGGGGCGCGCGTGAAGGGCCGATCAACGACCATGGGCCATCAACCACCAACCACCAGCCACCAGCCACCAACGACTATCCCAGGAGCGTCCCCCGACGGCAGGCGCTCAATGCAGGCTGTCTCGTAGCAGTTCCTTCTTCGCCCGCGCTTCTTCCGCGTTGGCGCGCCGGGTGAAACCGAGCGCGAAGATGGCGATCACCACCAGGCTGACCAGCCAGCTCTCGATCTCGAGGAATGGGCGGTAATGCAGGTTCCACTGCGCGTTGGCGAGGCGGAATTCCTCCCGCGCCGTTTCGGCGGCGAGATGGTCGCGCTGGTCCTTGGGCAGATCGGGGTGGCGTTCGTCGGTCAACCGCTGCTGCTCGCGGGCGATGATGTCGAGACTCGGAGGTGCCGGCGAACGCGCGTTGACGATGATGACGTGATTGAGCTCGAGCAGACGTTCGGCGGTGGCCCCGACGGAGCGCTCGTACTCGGCTGCTGTCGCATAGGCGGCAGCAGGCGGAGCGATCGGGGCGCGCACGATGTCGACTGGGGTTTCGAGGATCAGCAGCGCCCCTACCAGACCGACGGCGGCGAATGCGGCACCCTCCAGACGCGGAAAATGCGACAGCAGGGTGACGAAGCCCTGGGCGGCGAAGCGGATGGCGAGGATGCCAAGGAAGCTGCCGATGATCAGGATCCACAGCTTGCCGGATAGTGCGATCGTGGCGGCGATCGAATCCACCGAGAACACGATGTCGGCCAGCTCCACCGCCACGACAGTGCTCCAGAACGCCGAGAGCCCGGGGATCTTCCAGCTCGGGGCCTTCGGCTCGCCCTCGACGTGCTTCTTCTTCAGGAAATAGGCCACGGCGAGGTACAGCAGGTACGCCCCGCCGATCAGCTTCAGGTACCATTTGCTCATGATCCAGACTGCGAGGATCAGGGCTATGATGCGGAAGACGTAGGCGCCGATCAGTCCCCAGCGCAGCGCCCTGCCCTGCTGCTCCTTCGGCAGTTCGCGCACCATCAGCGCGAGCACCACCGCATTGTCCAACGACAGCAGGCAGTGCAGGACGATCACCACCCCGACCACCAGAAGGTCGCCGGGGACGAAGGTGTCCAACTGCAGGAAATGGAGCAGCGATTCCATAGGGAAGCAGGCTGCAGTCCGCAGGTGGTGCGGTCAAGAGCAACCGGGTCAACCTCGCCCGCTCACTGTGGTCGGATCAGTGACCTGGAACCCCGGGAGCGGCTGGCGCGATCGCCCCGCTACTCAGCGCTTCGGGCAGGAAGTAGAAGAGCACGCCGATGATGATGTAGACCGACAGCAGCTGGACGCCCTCGAGCCAGTTGGATTCGCCGTCGCCGACCACCTGCTCGGTGACCAGCACCGCGAGGATGATCGCCAGGACCTCCGCGGTGGTGAACACCAGATCCATTGGTCCGGCTGATTCCGGCCCGATGAAATAGCTGGCGAAGACCAGCACCGGTGCGACGAACAACGCGATCTGGATGCTTGAACCCAGGGCGATTCCCACCGCCAGGTCCATGCGCTTCTTCATGGCCATGAGGATCGCGGTCGAATGTTCCGCTGCGTTGCCGACGATGGCGACGATGATGACGCCGACGAAGACGTTGGTCATCCCGAATGCCGTCGCGGCGTGCGTGACCGAGCCGACCATCCACTCGGCGAGGATCGACAGCACGACCGTGGCCCCGACCAGCACGCTGATCGCCTTCTTCACGCTCCAGTGCGTGCCTGCGGCTTCATCTTCGACTTCCGCCGCCTGGGCCGAGGAACCGGTGAACAGCTGCCGGTGGGTGTGCAGCGAGAAGAGCAGGCTGCAACCGTAGGTGATGATCAGCACGATCGCGATCACCAGGCTCAGGCTGAGCTCCTTGTCGTGGATCGATTCGCCGCCCAGGTGATGGAAGGTCGCTGGGGCGACCAGCGACGCCGCCGCGAGGAACACCATCGAGCTGTAGGAGCTGACGCCCTTGGCGTTGAAGGGCAGGTTCGGATGCTTCAGTCCGCCAGCGAAGCAGGCGGCTCCGAGCACCAGCAGCAGGTTGCCGATGATCGAGCCGGTGATCGAGGCCTTCACCACATCGTACATGCCGGCATGCAATGCGATCAGGGCGATGATCAGTTCGGCCGCGTTACCGAAGGTCGCGTTCAGGAGGCCGCCGATGCCATCGCCGGTGCGCTCGGCCAAGTGCTCGGTGGCGCGCCCCATCCAACCTGCGGCCGGGATGATCGCCAGGCAGGACGCGATGAAGATCCAGGTATGGTTGTGGCCGATGAATTCCTGGTACGCCGCGATGGGAATGAAGACCAGGAGCCAGTTCAGCGAGGGCTTGAGGTAGGAGCTCATCGCGGAAGGCTGGTGGTTATCCGGTCCTGTCAATCAGTCCTGATCGTCGGAGCTGCGGTCACCGAGAAAGCGCTCACGTATAGAGGCCGCCGTTGATCGCGAGCACATGGCCGGTCACGTATCCGGCGTCGGGCGAGCACAGGTAGGATACTGCCGCAGCGACCTCAGCGACCGTGCCGAGGCGTCCCAGGGGCACGGCCTGCAGCATCTGCTCCAGCGGTAGGCCCTTGGTCATGTCGGTGTCGATCAGTCCCGGCGCGACCACGTTGGCGGTGACACCGCGCTTGGCGATCTCGCGCGCGAGCGCCTTGGTAGCCGCGATCAGCCCACCCTTGGCGGCTGAATAGTTGACCTGGCCTGGATTGCCCATCTGGCCGCTGACCGAAGCGATGGTGACGATGCGCCCTTTGCGCGCCTTGAGCATCGGACCCACCAGCGGGCGGACGATGTTGTAGAATCCGCCGAGGCTGGTGTGGATCACCGAATCCCACTCCTCGTCCGCCATCCATGCCAGGAGCCCGTCGCGGGCGATGCCGGCGTTGACGATCACCGCGTCCGGAGTTCCGCGCTCGTCGAGCAGGCGCTCGATCGCCGCCTTGGCCGCGACCCGGTCGGTGACGTCGAATGGAACGAGCGCCGCCTGACGACCGGCCGCTCGGACTGCGGTCGCGACCGCTTCCGCCGCCTCGGTGCTGGCGCGGAAATTGATGGCGACGTCGAAGCCGTCGCGCGCGAGTCGCTGGGCGATCGCGGCGCCAATGCCTCGGCTGGCTCCGGTGACGAGGGCGTACATACCGGGGGATGATGGCGCCGGAGCGGGGATTGGAAGCCACACGGGGATGCGCATCGTTCTCCGTCCTTCGTCCTCCGTCCTCCGTCAACGGCGCCGCGATGGTGTTCGCTGGTCCCGCGTGTGCGTGGGGAAAGCGGGCATCCGCGGAGAATGCGGCGCTTTCCATTCCCGAGTCGTCTTCGATCATGGGTGGCGATGCGACTGACCACCACCTTCGACATCTTCGCCTGGTACGACCAGGTGCGCGCCTCGGGCCGTCCGGTGGCGTGGTGCTCAGCGTTCGCGCCGGCCGAGGTCCTGGTGGCGATGGGCATCATCCCGGTCTATCCCGAGAACCACGCCGCGATGATGGGCGCGCTGTCCGAATCTCGCGACCCCGACCATCCGTACGCCCGCGCCGCCATCACCGCCGCAGAGGGTTCGGGCTATCGCAGCCCGCGCCTGTGCAGCTACGCGCTCGCCGATCTCGGCGCACTCACCGGCGGGCGCGCTTCCCCGATCGGGGGGCTACCACCGCCGGACCTGTTCTACGCCTGCGATAGCCAATGCGCGGTCGTCGCGCGCTGGGGCGACGAGGTGCAGCGGCACTTCCACGGGCTCGGGGCCCAGGCGCGGGACATCCCGCACTATGTGCTCAAGGCGCCCCCGCTCACCCGCTCCGAGCACCACACCCCGGCCGAACTCGCGGGATTCGAGGCGCAGATCCTCGCGCATGTCGATGACATCGGCCGGCGCTTGGGCCTGACGCTGGATCACGCCGAGCTCGCGCGGGTGGTCGCACGCTCGGCCGAGGCCAACCGCCTGTGGCAGCGCTGCCTCGAGCTCGCGCGCCAGCGGCCGGCGCCGTGGACCAACCTCGACGCCTTCACCGCGATGGCACCGATCGTCATCGCGCGCGGGACGCAGACCGCGATCGACTACTACCGCGATCTGCTGGCCGAGCTCGAGGCGCGCAGCACCGCCGGATACGCGGCGGTACCCGCGGAGACGGTGCGCCTGGTGTGGGACGCCATCCCGATCTGGCCGCGCAAGAATTGGCTCGCCAAGTTCTGCGCCGAGCGCGGCGCCGCCTTCGTCGCCAGTACCTACACGCATTCGTGGTGGTTCGAGTTCGATGCGACGCGGCCGCTGGCGACCCTGGTCGAACGTTACGCCTGGAACACCATGAACCGCTCCGGCGCGTGGGTGCTGGACTGGACGCTCGGCCTGGTGCGGGATTACGCCGCCGACGGCATCGTCGCGCACTGGAACCGTTCATGCGGGATCTGGAACAGCTACGTGAAGCGCCGCGTGCCCGGTTACCAGGCCGCCGGCGTGCCGCACATCGTCATCGAAGCCGACATGGTCGACGCCCGCGCGTTCGACGAAGCCGCCGTCTCGCGCCAACTCGACGACTTCATCACCACTCTGCGCGCCCGGTCTGCGGTCCGTTCTCCGTAGTCGACGTCGGACCTCGGACCTCGGAGCTCGGACTGTCCGCCGCGCACCGCCACAGCCGGTTCTCTCCACCGCTTGGGATCCGCTCCTCGATCACGAATCCCGCGGCGACCAGCATGCGCTCCATCTCCTCGGCGGTGATGAAGCACAGCGTGCCGGTATCGGGATTGAACCCGAAACGGGTGGTGAACCGCTCGCAGGCGGCCACGCTGCCGGCGTCGCCAGCGTCCACGGCGATGCCTTCGCGCAGGAAGAGCCGGCCGCCCGGTCGCAATGCCGCGCGCAGCTGCGCGAGCACCGCCGCCTGCTCCTGGGCAGGCCAGTAATGCAAGACGTCGAGCAGCATCACGGTATCGAATCGCGGCGGCAGCTGCTGTGGAAAGGGCAGGCGACCCTTGAGCAGTTCCCAGCGATCGTTCAGGGGATGGCCCAAACGTGCGAGCACGCGGCGTGCGATCTCGAGCTTGTCCTCGTCGAGATCGACCCCGCAGTAGCCGCTGACATCCGGGCGCACGGCAGAGAGGGCCGCGACCAGGCCCGGTCCGCAGCCGGCATCGAGCACGCGGCCCCAGGTACCGGTGTCGGCTGCGAGCTGCCCATAGACCGGATCGCCACGCAGCTTGCCCCGCATGTAGAAACGCCAGTAGGGCGACAATGTCGCCAGCGCGGCGCACATGCGACGGGAACCCGCCAGCTCGGAACTCGGCAGCCAATCGCGACGCACCCAGGCGGTGACGGTCAGCCAACCGACCAGCGAAGCGACGAGGACCGCGGTCGTGCCGGCGAGGTTCGGAGACAGCGCCATCGCTGCGATCGTGCAAGCGGGAGCGCACCAGCGCAGCGGCAGCCGTCCGTGGTCGCGCCCCCACCACGTCACCAACGCCAGGGTCTGGCTTCCCGCGACCGCGACCAGGAAGTCGGTCGTGGGCATGCCGCTCGCAGCGTGACGCACCGGGGTCCCGGAGGCGATCTCCGCGATCTTCCACGACCAGTCGACGGTGCTCGCGGTCAGGGCGACCACGACCACGGCCAATCCCCATTGCCCGGTGGCTCCGCCCCAGATCACCACCATCGCGAGGATCTGCAGGATGTCATCGCTGCGGAACACGCCTTCCTGCATGACCGCGCCGATGATCAGCAGCGCCACGGCGACGCGCGACCACAGCACTGACTTCGCGTGCGGCAGAACTTCGAGCGGAAGCGCTCGCGGTTGGTTCGCGTGCGGACCAGGAGCCAGGGCCCAACGGTTCGTCGCCGCCGGTATCCAGAGACAGCCAAGGCCCACGGCGATCAGGATCCCCACGGATGCGGGCCATTGGGGCAGCGAGCCGGCCGCCAGGACCTGCGCGGACACCACCGCGAACGAGGTTCCGCGCGACACCGTGGACGCGAACGAGTCAGCGCGCGTCGCCCCGAGACCGGCGAGCAGGGGGATCAGGGCGACGAATGAGCCGACCGCGATCGAGGTGGCGTTCGGAGAAGACGTCCCCGTGTCGCCTCTCACGAGGAGGGTGCCCACGCATACGCCCACCAATGAACTCGCGACCACGGCCAGCCAGGTCGCCGGCGAACGCGCGCAGATCGCCGCTGCGCTCAGGACGACTCCGAGCGCGATGAGGTCGACCGGGGTCAGGGTTCCCATGATCGGATGCCCCAGTGCCGCCGCGACCGCGATCAGCGCGACCGCCGGGATGCCGGCCGCCCACGGATGCCGGCGGCACCAGGATTGCAGCGGGAACCACGCGCGCGCGAGCATGGCAGACGTTGCGCGTCCTCCGATGGGGACGCAACCGGCAAGCGCCGCTCTCGAGCCTGTTACCGGTTGAACCGCACCTGCCCGCTCCTGCAATGCGCCTCGTGCCCGCGCCCCAGATCGCACCTCCCGGCCATCTCGATCTGCACGTCGTGCTGGTGGCGCTGACTCCGTCCCTGCTCTGCCTCGCGACGGCGCTCGCGCTGGTGGCCATCGGTCGCCGCCGGGCCGCTGGGTTCGTCGGCTGGACGGGGCTCGGTGCGGCGTGGCTGCTCCTCGCCGTGTTCCTCAAGCCGGGAGGGATCGCCTCATCGCTCGACGCACCGCTCGCCCAGGGATGGGTGGTCATCGGTGCCTGGCAGATCCTGGCCGCTCTGGCCGCCGGCGCCTGGGCTGCCTTTTGTTGGCGGCCGATGCCGGACGGGGTCCCGCCAGCCGCCTGGGCGTTACGTGTCGCCGTGGCCATGGCCCTGCCGATCTGCGTATTCCCTCCCCTGCTGTTGGCGTGCGAGCCCGACCTGCGCGGGCGTCCCTGGCAGACGGACCGCTGGCTCCAGGTCCGACTCGTCGCTGTGATCGGGGCGAGCGTGGCCTGCTGGTGGATCATCGCGCCGCTCGCCATGGCGATCGCAGCGGCGGTGGTGGCGGCGACGGTGTCCGGTCCCTGGCGGTTGCCGATCGCGCTCGCCTGCCTGGCGGCGATCGCCTCGCTGCGCGCAGCGCTCTGAGCGGACGACCACTGGCGCACCGATGCCGTGCTTGCATCGCATGGCATCACGGCCGACCATGCCTCGAGATGATCATCGCCTGGATTCCGACCGACAAGGGCTTGACGAAGTTCGAAGGCCCGATCGTCGACTCCATTCCCGCGCAGGCGGTGTGGCTGGACATGATCGACATCACGCGCGAGGAGGAGCTGCTGGTCGAGAAGCTGATGGGCATCGACATCCCGACGCGGGCCGAGATGCAGGAGATCGAGGTCTCGAGCCGGCTGTACCGCGAGGGCCCGGTCTCGTACATGACCGCGACCCACCTGATCAAGACCGAGACCGACAATCCCGAGACCTCTGCGGTCACCTTCATCCTGTGCAAGGACCGCCTCGTCACCCTGCGCTACGCCGAACCGTGGTCCTTCCGCACCTTTGGCCAGCGCGCCGCACGCTCGGGCGTATCCAATGCCGAGCAGGTTTTCGTCAGCCTGATGGAGATCACCGTCGAGCGCCTCGCCGATCTGCTCGAGCTGGTCTCGATCGAGCTCGAGCACTTGTCGCAGCAGATCTTCCGACGGCGCGTCGGCGACGTCGAGCTCGATCTGCAGCGCGCGATCATCAAGATCGGCACGTGCGGCAACATCGGCGGCAAGGTGCGCGAGAGCCTGCTCGACAAGAACCGCGTCGTCACCTTCGCGGAGCAGGCGACCCAGGATTGGATGAGCGCGGATGGCAAATCACGGCTGCGCGCCGCCCAGCACGACATCCACTCGCTGTCGGACCACGCGACCTTCACCGCATCCAAGATCAACTTCCTGCTCGATGCCACCATCGGCCTGATCACCATGGATCAGAACCGCGTGATCAAGATCTTCTCGATCGGCGCGGTGATCTTCCTGCCGCCGACCCTGATCGCCAGCATCTACGGTATGAATTTCAAGCACATGCCCGAGCTGCACTGGATGCTCGGATATCCGATGTCCATCGCCATGATGCTGATGTCCGTCGCGACCACGCTCTACTGGTTCAAGCGCAAGCGCTGGCTCTGACCGGACGCGTATGACCGATCTGACTGGTCGTTCCGTGCTGGTGTGGGGATTCGGCCGCCATGGCGGCGGATTGGCCGCCGCGCGGCACTGCGCCGCCCACGGAGCTCGGGTGTCGATCCTCGAGCAGCGCCCGCGCGAGGATTTCGGCGCAGCGGGCGCCGAGGCTGCGGCGCAGGGCTGGGAGTGGCACATCGGCGACGCGGGCCACGCGGCCTTCGGGCGTTGCGACCTGGTGGTCGCCTCTCCGGCGATCCCGCCGCGCGCATGGCCGTTGAAGCATCCGCCGCGCTCCTGTCCGGAAGCCCTGTTCTTCGCCGCCCACCAGGGACCGCGCATAGCCGTCACCGGCACCAAAGGCAAGAGCACCACCGCGACCATCATCGCGACGCTCCTGGGGTGGCCGGTCGGCGGCAACAGCCACGAGCCGCTGCTCGATACCCTGGCGCGCGACGGCGTGCAGTCGCCGTTGGTGTGCGAATTGTCGAGCTTCCAGCTGTGGTACCTCGCCGAGATGCGGCCGCGCTTCCAGGTCGCGGTATTCACCAGCTTCGCGCGCGACCACCTCGACTGGCATCCCGATATCGAGCACTACCGCGCCGCGAAGCTGGCGGTGCTGTCGTGGGCAGACTCGTGCGCGATCGCGCCCGAGATGGAGCAGATCGCGCTGAGATGCGCGCCGCGGCTGGGGAAGATCGTACTCGTCGGCGGCGAATTCCGCGCGCTCGACGGCTCGGTCATCGCCAGACGCACCGACCTGCCGCTGCCCGGCGACCACAATGCCCGCAACGCCTGCCTGGCGATCAGCGCCGCGCTCAAGATCGGCGTGCCTGCCGCCGAGATCGCGGAACGTCTGCGCGCGGTGCGTGGTCTGCCGCACCGCCTGGAGACCGTGCACCAGGCAGGCGACTGGCGCTACGTCAACGATTCCATCGCCACCACGCCGGAATCCGCGATCGCGGGCATGAACGCGCTCACCGGTCCCCTGTGCGTGATCCTCGGCGGTTCGGACAAGGGCGCTGAGTTCATCGAACTCGCGGCCGCTGCGGCGCGGCGCGGTGCCCTGGCGGTCGTCATCGGTCAGACCGCGCCCCGGATCTCGTCCGCGCTCTCCCTCTACGGCCTGCGGCCCAAGCCGGCGGCGACGATCGAGGAGGCCGTATCCCTGGCGCGCGCCCAATTGCCTGCGGGTGGAACCATCCTGCTCAGCCCCGCCTGTGCCTCGTTCGACATGTTCCGTGGGTTCGAGGACCGGGGCGAGCGCTTCACCCGTGCCGCTCGCGCCATTACCGATGATGCTGGCGGAACGCCCTTCGCGGGGAATCATCCGCCATGATCACCGATGTCCGACCAGGGCCCGGCTCGTCGCGCTACCTGCTCGGTTTCGACCTGCGCCGTCGCCCGCACCTGGAAGCCGACGTGCTGGTGGTGGGTGGCGGAGTCGCGGGCCTGTGCGCCGCGCTCGCTGCGGCGGACCATGGCAAGGAGGTGCTGGTCCTGGCCAAGGCGACGATGCGCGACAGCAACACCGCGTGGGCGCAAGGTGGCGTGGCGGTGGTGCTCAACCAGGCGGAGCGCGAACCCGAGGACGACATCGAGGTGCACGTGCGCGACACGCTCGTCGCGGGCGCCGGGCTGTGCGACGTCGACGTGGTGCGCGACATCCTCGGCGATGCAGCCGAATCGATCGATCTGCTGCGTCGCCACGGTTGCCTGTTCGACCGGAGTGAAAAGGGGGCCTTGGAGCTGACGCGAGAAGGGGGACACAGCGCCCGGCGCATCCTCCATGCCAACGGCGACTCGACCGGCGCCGAGATCGTGCGCAGTCTCGCGGCCGCGGCCTCGGCGCATCCGCGCATCACCGTCATCGAGAACGCCTTCGCCATCGATCTGCTCACCGACGGCGGCCGCGCAGCGGGCGTGATCTATTACCGCCGCGAGGAGCTCGTCGCCGCCCTCGCCGGCACCACCATCCTCGCCACCGGCGGTTGCGGCCGGGTGTGGCGCGAATCCACCAATCCGCCGGTCGCCACCGGCGACGGACTGGCGATGGCGTATCGCGCGGGCGCGACCCTGGCCGATCTCGAGTTCATGCAGTTCCATCCCACCACGCTCTACATCGCTGGTGGCGCGCGCCTGCTGATCACCGAGGCGATGCGCGGCGAGGGTGCGGTCTTGAAGAACCACGTCGGCGAGCGCTTCATGCCGCGCTACCATGCCGACGCCGAACTCGCTCCCCGCGACGTGGTGACGCGGGCGATCATCAGCGAGATTCGCCGTACCGGATTCCCGCACGTCTGGCTCGATGCCACGCACCTGGGAGCGGAGTTCCTGCGCGGACGCTTCCCCACCATCTTCCAGGCCTGCGCCAAGCTCGGCATCGACATCGCCACCGCGTGGATGCCGGTGCATCCGAGCGCGCACTACCATTGCGGCGGCATCGTCACCGACACGCGCGGCGCGACCTCCATCCCGCGCCTGTGGGCGGCGGGCGAAGTCGCCTGCACCGGGCTGCACGGAGCGAACCGCCTGGCGTCCAACAGCATCCTCGAGGGACTGGTGATGGGCATCCGCGCCGGCAACGATGCCGGCAACGCCGGTGGGCCTCCCGGGCGGGTGCGCATCAGCGCGCCCACGCCCGAGCCCGCTCCGGACGGTTTGGACGTACCGGATCTGGTGCGCAGCCTGCGCGCGATGATGTGGCGCCAGGTCGGCATCGAGCGCAATGCGGCGGAACTCGCCGTGGCGCGTCGCAGCCTGGCCTTCTGGCTCAGCCACCAGGCGCGCGGCGGATTCCGTGATCGCAGCGGGTGGGAGCTCCAGAACCAGCTGCTGGTCGGCAGCCTGGTCGCCTCAGCGGCCGAGCGGCGCACCGCCAGCGTCGGCACCCATACGCGGGCGGATTCGCTCGGAGCGATCGACACGACGCATCTGGGCTATATCCGCACCGATCAGGAACCGCCCTAGGTCCCTCGTTGCGACATGTGCTTGCGATCGGCCCATGGCCGATCGATCATCCTGCCAGTCTACACGTCCGGAGTCCGCCATGACCGATCCCCAGATCCCCAATCCCGCTGGAGCCACGCCCGCGACGCCGATCGAGCCGGTATGGACGGCCGTCGGCAACGCGTCCGAGTGGCCGGCGAACGGCGGACGGCTCGCGCGGGTCGGCGCTCGCCGCATCGGGGTCTACCACCATGCGGACGCCTGGTACGCCTTGAAGGATGTCTGCCCGCACGCAGGCGTCAGCCTGGTCCAGGGACCGGTCCACGATGGCCAGGTCATGTGCATCGGTCACGGCTGGACGTTCAGCCTCACCTCGGGCGAGGTCGTGCGCGGCCCGCAGGGCGTCAAGGTCGGCACCTATCCGGTGCGGGTGCGCGAGGGTGTGGTCGAAGTCGCGGTGTGAGCGTGCGGAGCGAGGGCGGTCGGCGGTTCGACTCTTGGTCCCCATCACCAGATCAACCTCCACCGATCTCCACCGATCTCCACCGATCTCCACCGATTCGGCCTCGCTCCACCGACCCGGCTTGTCTTGCCCAGGGTCCCTCGTACCGTTCACCGCCCACGCCCGAGTAGCTCAGTGGTAGAGCAGCGCTTTCGTAAAGCGAAGGTCGGAGGTTCGAATCCTCTCTTGGGCACCATTCCCGATCTCCGTCCCGCACGCTGGCCGCGCTCCCGCTGAGCGGGGATCAGGCGTAGACCGCGATCACCGGGCGTTGTCCGGATACGCTGATCTCGCGGGTCGAGACGCGCGTGAATCCCGGAAACACCAGCGAATCGATATCGATGGTCAGCACCGCCAGTCGCCCGCCCGGGGCGACGCAGCGCGCGATGGCCGGTCCGACGCGGCGATGGAAGTCGGGCAGTGCGCCATCGACGCCGACCTGCCGGTCCCAGGGCAGGTTGCACACCACCCGTTCCATCGACGCCGCTGCCAATGGCAGGATGCGCGCATCCCACCGCGCGCTCGAGACGGAGGCGCCAGCCGATCGCGCATGGGTGCGGGCCGCGCTGATGGCATCGCCGTCGAGATCCCCCGCGGTCGCGCGCGCGCCAGCCAGGGCGGCTTCGATCGCGATCGTGCCGACGCCGCAGCACGGATCGAGGACGCGCATGCCCGGGCGCACCTCGGCCAGCTCCAGCATGGAAGCGGCGATGCTCGGCCTGAGCGAGCCGGGCCGGTGCGTCCCGAGGTAGGTCCGTTCATGCAGCGGATCCGCTGCCACACGCACGCCGACATAGGCGATCTCGTGCTCGATGAACACGCGCACGTTGAGGTCGGCTTCGTCGTCGGTCTCGACATGGTTCCAGCCGCTGCGTTCGGCGATGCCCGACGAGACGGCTGCCCGGATCTCCTCGCCCGAATAGTTGCGTTTGCCGACGAAGCTGGCGGTGACGGTGAAGCTCGGTGAGGGGGGCAGCGCGCGCACCGCGCGCAGCGCGGTCACGGTCGCGCGCAGATCCAGCCGTCCCGCCAGCTGCCGCACGGTCGCCAGCACCGCACGCGGACGTGCGATTCCTGCCCAGGTCGCGCAATCGATGAACAAGTCATCGACCGTGCGCAACGACAGCAGCGCACTGAGATCGCCGGCGACCGTGGCCGTGACACGGCGGTAGCCGACGCTGCCGACGACGGCCAAGCGGCCGAGTTCAGCGGCAGCGACATCTTCCAGCCCGCGCGTGGTGAGGACGAAGACCGCGGTCATGGGGAGGATCGAGACGGACCGGTTCCGGCTGGTTCCGATTCCAGCATCATCGGAACGCCAAGACATCGGCGCGCTGCATCGAGTCCCAGGAGACGGAGGACGTAGGACGGAGGACCCAGCACGTTGTCCTATCTCGTCGCGGCCGCGACCTTGAACACCAGCTTGCGATAACGGACTTCCGAGCCGGCGGGATGGCAGCAGGGCTTGTGCGCGTCCGCCGGCCAGAAGATCGCGAATTCCTGCGGCCGCACCAGCAGCCGCGTGGGCACGCCGGGAGGCTGGTGGTAGAAGCGGATGTCGCCATCGGGAGCGAAGTCGTCGCTGGGCGCGAGGTCGCGCATCGGCATCCACTCCATGATCTCGGATCCGGCGAGATTAACCTGGATGTCGATGTAGCGGCGGTGCGATTCGAAGCGCTTGTCCTCGGCTGCGCGCGTGACTCCGGACTCGACGATCACGAACAGGTCCTCGCCGCAGAGCGGATAGCGGCCGTCGGCGCAGGTGCGGGCCTCGTCGCGCCCGCACCAGGCGAACGCCTGTGCGAACAGGGGATGCAGGTGCGCGTAGCGCGCAGCGTTGGCCAGCGTGTCGAGGATCATGCCTTCGCGGGCTGCGAGCGGATGAACGCGTCGAGCGCGGCGAGGCTCGCGAACGCCTTCTTGCCGACATCCATGTTGCCGATGCGCACGCCGTAGTTGCGCTCGACGATCACCGCCAGCTCGAGCGCGTCGATCGAATCGAGGCCGAGGCCCTCGCCGAACAGCGGGGCGTCGGGAACGATGTCCGCAGGCGACATGCCTTCGAGGTTCAATCCGGTGATGATCTGCTGCGCCAGTTTCAGCTGCGATTCGCTCATCGCGCGGAGGGTACGTCCGGCGTCGGCAAGACAACTGGGGGACATGGCGCTCGGTGTCGCCAGATCGGCCAGGATGGAAGCGATCAGCGGTCAGCGACCCAGGTCTCGGCCCAGGCGCTGAGGGAGCGGTCGGCCTCGACGCGTGCCAGGAGCACGGCTGGACATCCATCGGCGATCAGGTCCTGGGCGATGGCCCGGCCCTGGTCGTCGCTTGCGCCGAGGATGGTGCACCCCGGGCCGGTGATGCGCAGGCGGATGCTCAGCTCGCCGACCGGCGCGCTCGGAAGCGTATACGGGAAGCGCTGGGGATCGGCGCCCCGCTCGCGACGGTTGCGTTCGAACGACCGGTCGCTGGCCGCGCAGCCGGCCTCGGTCAGCAATACGACCCCGGTGTCGGCGGGCAGCTCGCCCGATTCCATGGCCAGGACGATGAGCGCCCGGCAGGCGAGATCCATGCGTCCCCACATCGGATCGACGCGGCCGATGATCTCGAGCGCGGTCATGCGTGGCAGGCCGTCGTCTCCGAATTCGCGCCAGGTGCCGGTCTCGTCCTGGTGCCGCCAGCCGCGCGCGTCCATGTCGATGCGGCGGCGCAGTCGGGCCCGGACCGCAGCGCGCGCCGGAGCCGGGCGGTCGCCGATCACGACCACGCCATTGATGCCGCCGAACCCCGCATTCGCCGAGAGGATCGATCCCGCCGCGAGCGCGTGGACGCCCGGAGGAAGGACGGTGATCGCACCCGCGCAGCCTTGCTGACGCAGGTTGACCGTGCCGGGAGTCGCGCCACGCGCGCGCGCCGCAGCGGCGATCGCGAATTCGGCGAGGCCGCACGCACCCAGGCTGTGCCCGAGCAGGCCCTTGATCGCAGTGACGGGTACGCGCGGACAGGTCGCCGCATACGCCAGGCTCTCACTGTCGTCGTTGTAGCGCGTGCCGGTGCCGTGGGCGACGATGAGCGCGAGGGGCGAATCTCCAGCGCGCGCGATCGCCGCGTTGCACGCCCGCGACACGCCGCTGCCGTCGCGCGTCGGCCCGGTGAGGTGGTTGGCATCCAGGCTCGCACCCCACCCCTGCAGATGCAGAGATCCGCCATCGTCGTCTGCGGACAGCACCACCGCGCCAGCGACCTCGCCGAGCGCCAAACCGGCGCGCTCGGCATCGAAGGGATGGCTGCCGGTCGGGTCGAGCGCGCGCAGCGCCGCGAATCCATCGCTGATGAACGGGCCGATACGGTCCCCCGCCAGCACCAGGACCCGCCGGGCGCGACCGCTCGCGAGCCAGCGCGCCGCCACGCCGCATGCGATCGGCGAACTGGCGCATGCTGCGCTCACGGCGAAGGCCGGCGCCGCGAAGTGCTTGCCGAGTTCCGTCGCGACCTGCGCGGGTCCCCCGGCATAGCCTGCACCGCTGATCAAGCTGTCGCACCAGGGCCCGAGGTCGCCTTTGGTGGTCGCGAAGACGACCAGATCGGGTCGAGCGCCGGCGAGTGCTTCGTTCCCGATGCGGATCAGGGTCTCGACCAGTCCCCCCGGCAGCGCCAGTGGTGCGGTGGAGGCGACGCCGGCATCGAGCGCGGCCAGCGTCGCAGCGAGGTCGCCGACGGGCGTGGCGAGGGAGGTTCCGGCGATGCGCGGCATGACTGCAGGGTCGAGCCGCCGGTGGCATGGGCAAGGGGCGCGGCCAGTTTCCGGTGTCCTCGCCGTTCCCAGGGCGTATTCCGCGCCGATGTCCCCGTCCATCGCCTGGATCAGCGGCGCGGCCTTGCCCGCCGATCGGCCGTCCACGCTCGGGGAGCTGTTCTCCCGATGCGTCGCTCGCTTGGGATCCACCACGGTGCTCGTCGATGGCGAGCTGGGGCTCTCCTGGCAGGACCTGGACCTGTGGTCGGGGCGGATCGCGGCCGCGCTGGCGGATCGGGTCGCACCCGGAGAACGCATCGCCATCCTCGCGCCCAACGGCGCGGCGCACCTGCTGGTGGAGCTGGCGGCGTGGCGACTGGCGGCAGTGGCCGCGCCGATCTTCACGGGATTCGGCCAGCAGCGACTGCGCGCGCTGGTGGCGGAACTCGATCCACGCGTCGTGGTGGTCGCCGATCCTGCGCACGCGGCGTGCGCACCGCCCGGGGCGGAGATCATCTCGACCGCGCGGGTGCTCGAGTGGGCGCGCTCCTCGGTGCGTGGCATCGATCGACCCGCGTCGGCGCGGACGCCGTGCCTCATCCAATTCACCAGTGGATCCACCGGCGCGCCGCGCGGCGTGGTGCTGTGCCACGACAACCTCGCGAGCCAGCAGGCGGCGTTCGCGCAGTTGTGGCCGGAGATCGGAGCCGGAGATCGCCTCGCGTCCTACCTGCCCTGGCATCACAGCTTCGGCGCGCTCGCCGAGCGGCTGTGGGCGCTGTGCCGCGGGGCGACCATCACCGTCGTGCCCGGCGGTGGCCGTGATCGCCAGCGTTTCGTCGACACGGTGCGCGCCGTGCGCCCGACCGTCTTCATGAGCGTGCCGAAGATGCACGCCGTTGCGCTGGGCGAACACGCTCTGGACGCGCGCGCGCTGCGCTGGGCGTTCACCGCCGGCGCACCGCTGCCCGAGGAGCTGTTCGCCGCCTACCAGCGCCTGGGTGCCCCGGTCTACGAAGGCTGGGGTCTGACCGAGACCAGTCCCAGCGCCACCATCACGCCTCCCGGATCGCGCCACCATCCAGGAGTGGTCGGCGTCCCGATCCCCGGCGTCGAGGTCGGCGTCGAAGCTGACACCGGCCGCATCCTGGTGCGCGGTCCCAATGTCATGCTCGGATACCACCGCCGCGAAGCGCCGACGCTGGTGGATGGCGGGCTGGACAGCGGCGACCTCGGACGCTGGTCGGATCACGGCCTGGTGCTGACCGGGCGTGCGGATCAGGTGCTGAAGCTCGGCAATGGCGAGAAGGTCGCCGCTGCCGAGATCGAGGCGGCGCTGCTCGCGCATCCCTCGGTCCATCACGCGGTGGTCGCTGCCGATGGTGAGCTCATCGCTCTACTCGATGCGCACGCCGGCCATCGGATGAGCGCCCTGGCCGACGCCGTGCGCGCGGCGAATGCGGCCGAACCCGTCCCGTATCGACGTATAGCGCGCGCCTACGCCCTGTCGCGGCCGTGCACCATCGAGAACGGCCAATTGACCGCGTCGATGAAGGTCGCGCGCGGCGCCGTCCTCTCGATGTGGTCGCGGTGGACCTCCGAGGGTGGAGCGGAAGTCGTCGCGATCGCGCTGTAGCGATGTCCATGCGGCAGCCAGCAGCACACCGGCCGTATCACGGTGCTGGTGCTGGTGCTGGTGCTGTTGGTGATGCTGAGCGCCTCCGAGAGGACGCCGGCGTCATCCGTCGCGCGATCCTGGTCGCGTTCCGGAGCGGTCGGCCTCGGAGCGGAGGTCGACGCGTGGCTGCCCATGAGCCACCGCAGCGAGGACCGCGCGGTGCCAGGGGCTGACGGGAAGACCGGGGAGGGCCGCCCAGGGTGCCGACACCGCGACGTGGCCGCGCTCGGAGGCCTGCGGGCGCTCGTCCGGCCCGAGCGCGGTACGGAAGAACACGGCAATGAAGCGGTCGCCCTGCCAGAGCTCGCAGCACCGGCTGAAGCCGGGTGGCCGCCACGCGAGCTCCTCGGCGAGTTCCCGTTCCAGGCACCGTTCCGGGGTCTCGGCGTCGTCGATCCGGCCACCGAAGCAGGTCAGCAGCGCAGGAGCGTAGCGGGCACCCGGAGGCCGCAGCTGCAGCAGTAGCCAGCCGCGCGCATCCTCGATGACCGCGCAGGCGTACTCGGGAAGCATGGCGGAGTATCCAGCCGCGGATGGCGCCTCAACGCCGATTGCATCGCGCTGGCGTTGTTTTGCCGATCCGTGCTGCGGGCCTTGATCGTGTCCGCGAGCTGGAACCATGGTCCCATGCCCACCCTGGTGCAGATCGGCGCCGGAAACATCGGTCGCGGCTTCATCGCGCCGACGTTCGCGCAGGCGGGCTGGTCGGTGGTCCTGGTCGACATCGATCGCCGCCGGATCGAGGCGGCCCGCACCCGCGGCCGCTACACCGTCACCGAGGTGGACAACGGCGGATCCCGGTTGGTGCCGGTGGCTCCCGTGACGGGCGTCGACGCGGCCGACCAGGATGCCGTGGTCGATGTCCTGGCGGCATGCGATCTGGCCTCGACCGCGGTCGGACTCAACGCCCTTGCGCGCCTGGGTCCGGTGCTCGCGCGTGGTCTGATCGCGCGCTGGGCAGCCGGCCGCGACACCCTGGACGTGCTGCTGTGCGAGAACGGCGCGACGGCGGATGCCATTCTGCGCGAGGCGGTGATGTCGGCGCTACCGGCGGAACAGCGCGCGCGCGCGCGCGCCAGCCTGGGAATCGTGCGCACCTCGATCGGGCGGATGATCCCTCCCGGCGATGAGGTGGATGCGTTGGACATCGCGGTCGAGCCGTACGCGCATCTGCCGGTGGATCGCGCCGGATTCGTCGGCGCCATCCCCGTCGTGCCGCATCTCGAACCTCGCGCGGATTTCGACCTGGTGCTCGGCCAGAAGCTGTACCTGCACAACCTCACCCACGCCTGCCTGGCCTATGCCGGATGCGCGCGGGGCCTGGCGACCATCCCCGACTGCATGGAGGACGCCGCGCTCGTGGCTGGCGCGCGCCGTGCAGGCGAGGAGGCGAGCGAGGCGCTCGCTCGCGCGCATGGCGGAACGGCCGCGGGTCGTGCGCGCGTGCTCGCCGAGTGCACGGACCTGCTCGAGGCGCTGTTCGTACGCTATCGCAACCGCGCCCTCGCCGATCCCGTCGCGCGGGTCGCCCGGGATCCCGTGCGCAAGCTCGCCGTCGACGACCGGCTGGTGGGTGCCGCACGCCTGTGCCTGGCTCACGGGGTCCAACCGAAGGCCATCCTCGCCCACATCCTGCTCGCGTGCGACCATATCGTCGCCGCCGACGATCCGGGGGCAGCGCTCTGGCGTTCGCTCCAGGGCCGCGGGGCGCTGGCCACCATCGCGGCGATCACCAAGCTTCCACCGGAGGATCCATTCATGCGCGCTCTCGACCTCAGCGATCGCCGCCGCCAAGCCACCCAGTCCATGCGCGCAGCGGGCCTCGTCATCACCGATCCCGAAGCCGATCTGGTGGAGATCGCCGACTTCGGCCTCGGTCGCTTCGAGCAATTCGGTCTGGCGATCCACGTCTACGTCAACACCGCGCGCTGCTGCGCCAAGGAGCTGGTGATGCTGCCGGGACAGATCTGCCCTGAGCACCGGCATCCGCCGATCCCTGGTGGCGCCGCCGAGGGCGGAGATCCCGGCAAGGAGGAGACCTTCCGCGTGCGCCAGGGCGAGGTGCACCTGTTCCTGCCTGGACACCACAAGGATGGCGCCGAGCGCACGTTCGCGCTCGGTCTCGTGCCCGAGGACAAGCGCGATGCCGTGACGGTGTTCAAGCACGTCCACCTGACGCCCGGCAGCCAGTACACGCTCAAGCCCAACACCCCCCACTGGTTCGTCGCCGGCACGGAGGGGGCGATCGTCAGCGAATTCTCGACGCGCTCGCGCGACGAGGCGGACGTTTTCACCGATCCCGCCATCGTCCGCGTCCCCGACCCGGCATGACGGCGATCCGCGCGATCCCCGTCGAGGTGCTGCGCCGGTTGGCCGCACGTTTGCACGCGTCCGCACCGCGCGTCGCCCAGCTGCGGCTGGTCGCCGGGTTCGACGGCTTCGTCGACGAGATGATCTCGGTGGTCGGGACCCGCACCGGCCGCGACGCCTGGACGCGCATGGAATCGATGGCCGAGCTGGCGCGGGTGATGAGCGCCGCCTCTGGGCGCAACAGCCTGCGCGAGATCGTGGTGCGCAGCCAGGATCCCGGCGGCTGCGCGGTGAATCTCGGCGATGGTCTTGCCGCATTGGGCGTGGGCGTCGACTTCTTCGGGACCATCGGCTCGCCGCGGCATCCCGCTTTCGACGCGTTCGCGGGTGCCTGCCGTTCGAGCACCGCCCTGGGACGCTCCTATGGGCGCACGCTCGCCTTCGAATTCGGCGACGGGAAGTTCATGTTCAGCGCGGTCGAGCAGCTCGCCGAGCTCGATCCGCCGCTCTTCGAGCGCTGCCTCGCCGACGGCTCGTTCACGCGCGCGTGCGCGCAGGCCGGGTTGCTGGCGTTCACCAACTGGACGCTCTATCCGCACATGACCGCCTGCTGGCGCCTGCTGCACGAGCGCGTGCTGTCGTCGCTCACGCACCATCCCTGGCTATTCCTCGACCTGGTCGATCCCTCGAGTCGGTCCGATGCCGACGTCCGGGACATGCTCGCGGTGGTCCGCGGTTTCGAAGGCCCGTGCCGGACCGTGCTCGGGGTCAACCTCACCGAGGCGGCGGTGCTCGGGCGCATCGTCGGCCTGGGCGCACCCAGGCCGGAGTCCCTCGCCGAGCACGCATCCGCGCTGCGCACGACCCTGGGCATCTCGCAGGTGGTCATCCACAACGCCAAGGTCAATGCCGTCGCCGAGGCCGCGGGCTCGGTGGCATGCGGCGCGGGACCGTTCTGCGAACGTCCGGCGAAGACCACCGGCGCCGGCGACCGTTTCAATGCCGGCTACTGCCTAGGGCTGCTGCTCGACCTGGAGCCGGAGTCGCGACTGGCCCTGGCCAGCGCCACCAGTGGCTCGTTCATCCGCGCCGCCCACAGCGCGACCCTTGCGGACACGGCACGCTTCGTCGAGGATTGGGCGAACGGCACCCTGTGACCCAACCTCCGCATCGACGTCCGACCCAACACGATCGCCCACCGCGTCCGCAGCGCCCCGACCGTCCCCGGCGTCCGGATCGACCGCAGCGGTCTGACGAGCGACGCGTCCAGGCGGTCAGGCCGGGCGTCCCCAATGATCCGCAGCAGCACGACCTGCACCCGGATGCGGCGGCGGCGGTGGTCGCGAACGCGCACCTGCCCCCGCGCGAGGTGGTGTTGGAGGTGGGTGCCGGGCGCGGCGCCCTCACCGCCGCGCTGCTGAAGGCCAAGGCCGTGGTGCACGCGATCGAACGCGATCCCGAACGCTGCCGGCACCTGGAGCAGCGCTTCGCCCAGGAGATCACGCGCGGTTCGTTGATCATCCATTCCGGCGATGCGCTGGCCATCGCTCCAGCGCTCACTGGTCCCTGGCGGGTGGTGGCCAATCCGCCCTTCAACCTGACCTCGTCGCTGGTGCGGCGCTGGCTGCTGAACCCGCCCGGAGATCCGCCGACGGCGATCGACGTGGTGCTGCAGTACGAAGCCGGGAAGAAGCTGTGCGGCAGCGACGGAGCGCACACCCGCTCCAGCCCACTGATGCGGCTGATCGGCAAGCCGTGGATCTCGATGCGCCTGTCCCGCGAGCAGGTCGATCCCCCGAGCCGGGTCAGCCTGTGCGTGTGGTCGTTGCGGCGCGTGCCGACCTCCCCGCCGGTCGAGGAAGCGCGGCGCATCGACCGCCTGCTCGAGCACGCTTTCGCGGGTCCGCACACCGTGACCGAGGCCCTGCGCGGCATCGCGACCAATGTCCAGCTGCGCCGCCAGGGGCAGGAACACGGTTGGGACCCGAATGCCCATGCGCGCACCCTGCGGCCCTCCGCGTGGCGGCATCTGGCGACGCTGCTGGCGCAGTGCGGGAAATTATAGCGGACAGATGGTTGCTGGTGGTATGTGGATGGTGGTGACATCCGTCTGATCGGGGTCTGCGAATCACCGGTGACTGTCCACCACCGACCACCAACCTTTTCTACCCCG
This sequence comes from Planctomycetota bacterium, assembly GCA_013696105.1. Lineage (GTDB taxonomy): Bacteria > Planctomycetota > UBA11346 > UBA11346 > UBA11346 > JACCZE01. The sequence continues at coordinate 46,527 of JACCZE010000336.1, forward strand.
CATTCCATCCTATCCTCATGTCCATGGCAGAGCAGCGCGTGGACGTGGTGGTGATCGGCAGCGGCCCCGGTGGCGAGGGTGCGGCGATGAAGGCCTCGAAGGAGGGCAAATCGGTCGCCATGGTCGAGCGGCACAACGAGGTCGGCGGCGGCTGCACGCACTGGGCGACCATCCCGAGCAAGGCGCTGCGCCACACCATCTTCCGGTTGATGGAATTCCGCTCCAATCCCCTGTTCCAGTCCGAGAACATCGAGGTCTCGTTTCCGCAGCTGCTGAAGACGGCCGACCGGGTGATCCGCGATCAGGTATCGCTGAGAGCCGGATTCTACGATCGCAACCAGGTCAAGGTCACGCACGGACACGCGACCTTCATCGACGCCAAGACCATCGAGGTCGACAGCGGCCAGGCCAACGGCAAGTGCGAGCGCATCATCGCCGACGGCTTCGTCATCGCCACCGGCTCGCGTCCGTACCGTCCCGACGATGTCGATTTCACGCATCCGCGGGTGCTCGACAGCGACACCGTCCTCAAGCTCCAGAGCACGCCGCAGTCGATCACCATCTACGGAGCGGGAGTGGTCGGCTGCGAATACGCCTCGATCTTCCGCAACCTGGGCATCAAGGTGAACCTGGTCAATACGCGCGACAAGCTGCTGTCGTTCCTCGATGACGAGATCGTCGACGCGCTGGCCTACCACCTGCGCGACCAGGGCGTGCTGGTGCGGCACAACGAGACCGCCGAGCGGGTCGAGACCATGGACGACGGCGTGGTGCTGCATCTGAAGTCCGGGAAACGGTTGAAGACCGACGTGCTGCTGTGGGCGAACGGTCGCACCGGCAACGCCCAGAACATGGGCCTCGAGGCGCTGGGCATCATCCCCAACGAACGCGGTCAGATCCCCATCAATGAGCACTACCAGACCGCGCAGAAGCACATCTACGCGGTCGGTGACGTGGTCGGCTGGCCGAGCCTCGCCAGCGCGGCGTACGACCAGGGCAGGTTCGCCGCCACCCACCTGATCGAGGGCAGCTGCGACCAGCGCCTGGTCCAGGACATCCCCACCGGGATCTACACCAGCCCCGAGATCAGCTCGCTCGGCAAGACCGAACGCGAATTGACCGAGGCCAAGGTGCCGTACGAGCTCGGGCATTCGCTCTTCCGCAGCCTGGCGCGCGCCCAGATCACCGGCCAGACCGTGGGCATGCTCAAGATCCTGTTCCATCGCGAGACCCTCGAGATCCTGGGCATCCATTGCTTCGGCTCGCAGGCCGCCGAGATCATCCACATCGGCCAGGCGATCATGTCCCAGCGCGGGTCGGCCAACACCCTGATGTACTTCATCAACACGACCTTCAACTATCCGACCATGGCCGAGGCCTACCGGGTGGCGGCGCTCAACGGGCTGAACCGGTTGTTCTGAGCCGTGGCGACTCTGCGAATTGTGGAGAACCCGCGTAAAATGACGACGAGGGGCCTGCGCGCAGGGGGTCCGCTGTGAGCGTTCTTCCCGCGGAATTGCCCCTATTCCCGCTCCCGGACCACGTGCTCATTCCCGGGCTGCCGCAGCCCTACCGGGTCTTCGAGCCGCGCTACCTCGCCCTGGTCCGTGGCCTGCTGCAGGCCTCCTCCGCCGAGCGCTGGCTGGCCATGCCATGCCTGGAACCCGGTTGGGAGGCTGATTACCAGGGATCACCGCCAGTCCGCCCGATTGCGGCCGCAGCCCTGGTGCGGCGCATCGAGGAGGGGCCGGGTGGCGAATATCATATCCTGGTCGAAGGCATCGCGCGGATCCGGCTGGTCGAGATCACCTCGTTCCAGCCGTACCGCCTGGCCCGTGCAGAGGCCCTGGCGGATCGACCGGAGGTCGCCAGCGCGGCTGCGATGCAGGGACTTCTGGATCAGCTCGCCGGCCTCGGAGATCGCATCGACCTCGACGCACTCGGCTTGTCTCTGCTGCTCGCGGCCGATTCTGCGCACCGTCTGCTGGTGGATCGTCTCGGGGCGCTGCTCATACGTGTGACCGACGAGCGTCAGCGATACCTCGAAACCGTGGATTTAACCGCACGAATCGCTCAGGTTCGTCGCGAGCTCGACGGCTTGTCGGGGGATGGTGGAGCCATGGATCGGCGATGGAAACCATCGACCAATTGACGAGAGGATGGATCCGAGGGCACACAACGACACGATCCTGGCACCGTGCCTGGTCCCGATCACCGCTGAGAACAGGCCACCCGGCTCGGAGAGGTTCTCTGAATCGCGGTATGATCCGATCATCGGGCAGCGTGCCCATCTGCGCTGGGATCCGCGGTTGCGTCGGGACGTCGGTGCGGTTTCCATGATGGATGGATGGAAAGACCCACGCATCGACAGGCGAGGCAACCGGCTTGGATCGGCGTCTCCGTCTCTGCAATGCGCTATACAGGTCGCCAAAGCGGTCCGGCTGGTCCCGCTATGCCTCACAGGTCGTCGGGGGCCTCGGAATATCGATTCTGGCTAGGACGCCGTGGGTGCGTCCAGTGGCTGAAGACGGGGATGCAGGAAAACGGATGGTGGACCGGTGCCAGATCCAGGCGGAATTCCTGGGAGAATCCCGGAAATGCCGAGCCCCGGTCCGCCAGGCGCCCGTCGGAAAGCCCGCAAAATCCCAAAATGTGGAGAACTTGTCGGCAAAGACCTGAAACCTGCTCTTGTCGCTGCCAGCGGAGACGCCAAACATGTCCCCGGTCGGCGAACATCATCGCTGGCCCGTGTCCATGGCCGTGGCCGTTCGAGAGGGGTCCCAGTGAGCAAACCCAGGCAAGACGCCACCCCGATCCCGACGCGCGAGCTCCCACACAACCTCGAGCTCGAGAAGGCCGTGCTCGCCGTCCTGCTGGACGGACGCCATGCCGTGGCGATGCAGCAGGCCCGCGCGGTGGTCGAGCACACCATGGCCTTCTTCCATCGCGACCACCGCATGGTCTACCTGGCCTGCCTCGAGCTCGACGACGACGGTCACCGCGTCGATGCGCAGTCGGTGCTCGAACTGCTCAGCCGATATCCCTTCCAGGCGATGATCGAACGCCTCCGTCAGCAGCAGATCCTGTTCGACAGCGAGCAGCTCGATAGCTTGGACCGTCGCCGCCTGCGTGAACTCTACCGCCGCACGGCCGGGGATACGTCCGCCGATTTCGCCGACAGCGCCCTGGCCGCCCTCGGGGGCCCCAATGCGGTGTTCGACCTGATGCAGGCGTTCGGTCCGGTGGCCGGGATGAAGCGCAATGTCGATCTGCTCTGGGACTATTACCTCAAGCGGCGGATGATCTCGCGGCTTCAGAGCCTGTGCGACAAGGCCTACCGTACGCCGGACGAGTTCCCGAAGCTCCTGGACGAGGGCAATCAGGCGATCCTGGACCTGAACCGGATGAACCGGATGGCCACCGTGTTCGGCATCTCGGATGTGGTCGACCAGACGCTCAAGCACATCACCGAGCAGAACGCGAACCCCGAGCACGCGGTGAAGACCGGCCTCGAGGATGTGGATATGCGCCTGAATTCGCTGCGTCCGGGCGGACTGTACGTGCTCGCCGCCCGACCCGGCGTGGGCAAGACCTCGCTCGCCCTGAAGATCGTCGCCAACATCGCCAGCAACGTCGATGCCCAGCAAGGTGTGCTGTTCTTCAGCCTCGAGGTCGATCGCGTCGACCTGTTGAAGAAGCTGCTGGCGGCCGAGACGGGCGTCGACTTCCAGGCACTGGACAGCGGCATCATCAAGCCCGAGGAATACGCCCTGGTCGAGGAGGCAGGTCAGCGCTGCAAGAGCTGGAACCTGCACCTGATGGACGTCTCGGACCTCACCGTGCATGCGCTGCGCTCGGTGGTGAAGCGGCAGGTGCTCGAGAGCCAAGGCAAGTTGAAGCTCGTGGTGCTGGATTACCTGCAGCTGTTGAACAGCCAGAAGACCGACGCGACCGAATATGAGAAGGTGTCCGAGATCAGCCGCGTCCTCAAGCTGATGGCGATGAACCTGAAGATCCCCGTGCTCGCCCTGTCGCAGATGTCGCGCGACAGCGAGAAGGGCGTGGGGAGCACTCCGCGCGATCCGCGCTTGAGCGATCTGCGCGGCTCCGGATCGATCGAGCAGGACGCGGACGCCGTCCTGTTCATGCATCGCGTCGACGGGGGGGAAGGGTCGAAGGAAGGCGAGGTGCGCAAGATCAAGATCATCGTCGCGAAGAACCGCTTCGGACCGACGGGCGCGGCAGCGATGGACTTCTACCCGTCGAAGATGCGCTTCGTGCCGTCGCGGGTCGAGGAGGAGATCGAAGGCGACACCTTCGATTCGGTGCCGCACAAGGCCCACAAGCACCAGCAGCGGAAACGCATGCAGGACAAGCCGTCGAGCGAGGAGGACCAGTTCAGTCCGGGGCCATCCGGTGAATCCGCGCTGTTCTGATCCCTGCGAGGTCGTCAGAACTGGAAGCGCTGAGCGGCCAGCCGCTTGGGTGAACCATCAGGTCACCGTTCGCAACGATAGCCGTTGTTGCATTATTCTGCGATCATGTGTGCTGTCGCGCTCGCGTCTGCGAGCAGAGGTATCGCTGTGCCACCAGGAGTTCAGGGCATGACCACGAGTCGGATGCTGCGCGATCGACCGGTCGGGTCCGGAATGGCAGCCAGACGCCGATGAGCGAACCGGACTCCGCTCCTCCCTCCACGCCGGCCGCACCGCCCGAGGCTGGCGATGCCCGAGCGCCTGGCGCCGGTGGCCAAGACGCAGGGGGCGGACGTTCGATCACCTTCAAGTCGGTGTTCTTCGGCCTGGCCGGCGTCGGATTCATCGCCTTGTATGCCAACTTCAACAGCGAGATCCTCAAGCTCAGCTCGATCATCGGCAACCAGCTGCCGATCGGGCCGTTCTTCATCATCCTCGTCCTGGCGACCCTATGGAATCCACTCGCTGGCAAGGTATCGAGCCGTCTGCGCTTGAGCACGCGCGAATTCGCCGTGGTGCTGGCGATGATGCTGATCTCCTGCTGGCTGCCGATGAGCGGGTTCTACATGCTCTTCCAGCGGGCGATCATCACCCCGTGGACGGTTGCCGCCGGCAAGCCCGACTGGGAGGTCCACAAGACGCTGTCGCACCTCCCAAAGGAGCTGTTCCCGCTCGAGCATGAACGCGGGTCCACCCAGGCCGACAAGGAAGCCTACGAGCGGGTCTACGAGAGCTTCGCGCAAGGCATCCCGCACGGGGACGAGAAGCTGGGGTTGACCGAAGCCCCGTATCGCGAATGGCTGCCCGCGATGATGCGGTGGGCTCCGTTGTTGCTGTTCGTGTCGATCGCGGTCATCTCGCTGATCCTGCTCGTGCATCGACAGTGGTCGCATCACGAGCAGCTCGCCTATCCCCTGGCCATCGTCTCGACCGCGCTGATCGCGCGGACCGGGTCTCGGGCCACCTCCGACATCTTCTATTCCCGGCTGTTCTGGTTCGGGTTCGCACCCGTGTTTGCGATCCACCTGTTCAATTATCTGCACGCGTGGTTTCCGCTGTACGTGCCGGAGATCAAGCTGACCACCGAGCTGATCGGGGAATTCAAGGAGATCTTCCCGTCGCTGAAGAACTCGATGACCCACGTCACCTCGATCAAGGTGAGCTTCCTGATCATCGGCATCGCCTACTTCATCGCATCGGACATCAGCCTCAGCCTGGGTATGGCCTCCTTGTTCGTCAGCGTGTTCACCGCCCAGTTCTACATCATGAGCGGCGGCATGCCTGTGGGCTGGGGCGAGATGGCCAACATCCGCGCCGGCAGCTATGTGGCCTACGCTGCCCTGCTGGTCTACACGGGGCGCCATTTCTACTGGAAGGTCTTCAACAAGGCGGTCCGGCCCATTTCCCAACGAGAGGATATGGAGGCCGTCTGGGCGGCGCGCATCTTCGTCCTGTCGTTCGCCTGCTTCGTGGGTTTCCTGATCACGGTGATGGATCTCGACTGGTTCATCGCCCTGATCTACGCCGGCAGCGTGATGCTCTTCATGCTGGTGTTCACCCGCATCATCTGCGAAACCGGATTGCCGTTCCTGGCCGCGGGTGTCGACATCATCAATGTCATCACCTCGCTCCTGGGTGCGCCTGCGGTCGGTCCAGGCGCGCTCGTCGTCATCTATTACCTATCATGCATCATCAAGACTGACACCACCGAGGCGCTGATGCCCTACGTCGCGACCAGCTTGAAGACCGCCGACAATGTCGGAGTCAGCAGGCCGCGCCTGCTGACGGTCGCCTTCGCGGGCATGACCATCGCGTTCGCGCTCTGCTTCTTCTCATGGACCTACGGGCTCTACGCCAAGGGGTCGGGCAACAACATGTGGGTGGTGTCGCCGTCGATCTGGGCCCTGGATAACGCGACCACCAAGCTCGCGATCCTCAAGGATACCGAGCAATTGGCGGAATCAGCGAACACCCACGGTTTGGCCAAGCTTGGCCTGATCCCGCAGAACGTCGGCAACGGGCTGATCATCAAGTGGATGGGATTAGGCGCCTTCTTCGTGCTGGCATTCTCGCTGCTGCGCTTCCGATTCGCGTGGTGGCCGCTGCACCCTGTGGCATTCCTGGTCTGGGGCACCAGCGCGTCGCGCGTGACATGGTTCTCCTTCTTCCTCGGATGGTGCATCAAGGAGCTGATCGTGCGATTCGGCGGGGGGCGGAGCTACCAATCGCTCAAGCCGATCTTCCTCGGGCTGATCATGGGCGAGATCGTGGCGGTGGCGATGACCCTGGTCTGTGGAGCCTTCTACTACTGGTCGACCGGCCTGCTGCCGAAGACGATCGGGATCTGGTGACATGAGCGCTCCAGGCATCGACGTTCGCGCTCAGCACACGATCCCGTTGGCCAAGGCCACCACGCTGTGCCTGAAGGGTATCACCCATCGCCTGTTCCGTTCGCTGCTGACGCTGATGGTCATCGTGCTCGCCGTGGCGTTTTTCATGACTCTGCTGTGCGAAGCTGCCTTCACGCGCGCGATCGGAAGAGGCGTCATGTCCGAGGCTGCCGAGCAGCGCATCCCCGAGCGGCGCGCGAAGATTTGGTTCTCGCAGCCATCGCAGGTCCTGCTCGCGACTCGGTTGGCCACCGCCACGCAAGCGGATATCGACGAATTCGCCGCGGTATCGGGAGTCGAGCACGCCCACGTGCAGCACCTCGTCGTTGAAAGCGATCGACAGGCGAGGCTCCTAGCTTTTTTCGCCACCATGGATGCCGGCAGTCGCGCGGTGCTGATCGGAAAGGTCAAAGGTCGCGAGGTGTTCACGCATCTTTCGGATCCAGCGGGATGGGAGGCTTTCACCCAGGGCGTGCGTCAGGTCCACGCTTATTCGCTGCCACTGCCGTTGCCCGAGATCAAGACGTTCATCGATGGCTATCCGGGCTATATTCGCGATCTCGATGCCTTCGCCTCCGCATGGAAGGCCGGTGTTTCTCGTTTCACCGCAGAGCTCGCTCCGATCGCCGGAACCACCGAAGAAGCCGGGTGGCGCGCGTGGCTGGTGTCGGCCGATGCCGGACAGCTCGCAACCGTCCAGGCGTTGCTGGCACGGCATGGCTTCCGGGATACCCTCGAGATTGTCGCGCGCGTGCGCCAAGGTCTGGCCGACGCCCAGGTGCGCGACCAGATCGCCGCTGCATTGGATTCGGACAAGGCCGTCGTCGCTTGGAAGAAGACCTTCCTGAACGATCCGTCTCCGGACCAGAAGATGGGCTTCATCGCGGACAAGCGGGTGGAGCGGGTCCTGGAGGGGCGGTGGAGCCACGAGCGCCTGACTGCGGTCGCGGCGGGCATCGATCATGAGCACCAGGTCGCCAATCTCGAGAAGGTGGTGTCCCAGCGCATTCCCGACCAGCGCAGCGATGCGCTGATCAACGGTCGTCAGGCGTTCCTCATGGCCATCTCGTTCGTGGTATGCATGGTCGGCATCGCCAACGCCATGCTCATGGCGATCACCGAGCGCTTCCGTGAGATCGCGACCATGAAATGCCTCGGTGCCACCGACGGCTTCATCCTGCAGCAGTTCCTGATGGAGGCGGGCATCCAGGGGCTCGCTGGCGGGGCGGTCGGCATGGTCATCGGTGCAGTGTTGGCCGTGGCCAAGGGATCGGTCGTGTACGGCTCCTACCTCTATGGATATTTCCCCATCGTCGATGTCCTGATCGCAGCGGCGATCTGCATCGCGACCGGAGTCCTTCTATCCACCCTCGCCTCAATCTATCCGTCGTGGACCGCATCGCGGATGGCCCCGATGGATGCTATGAGGGTCGAGTGATGACGTTCGATCCGATCGCTTATGGTCGCGGCAAATCGATCCTCGTGCGCGCGCATGGCGTGCAGAAGACCTATGTCCGCGGGGCCGAGGTCACCCAGGCGCTCAAGGGCATCGACCTCGAGATTTACCGAGGCGAATATATCTGCGTCATGGGTCCGTCAGGCTCCGGAAAATCGACATTCTTCAATATGGTCGGCGGTCTGGATTCACCCACGGCGGGCCGGGTATTCATCGACGAGGTCGACATGGCCCAGCTCAACGCCCATGAGCTGGCGTTTCTGCGGTGCCGCAAGATCGGCTACATCTTCCAGTCCTACAATCTGAATTCGGTGATGACCGCTCTCGAGAACGTCACGCTGCCGATGACCTTCGCGGGCGTCCATTCTGATGAGGCGCGGCGTCGAGGCATGGAGCTGCTCGAGCGCGTCGGGCTCGGCGACCGCTGGCTGCACCGGCCCAAGCAGATGTCGGGCGGTCAGCAGCAGCGCGTCGCCATCGCTCGCGCACTCGCCAATCGCCCGTCACTGCTGCTGTGCGACGAGCCGACGGCGAACCTCGACCTGGTCTCAGGCAAGGAGGTGCACCGTATCCTGCATGATCTCAATCGCGATGACGGCGTCACCATCATCTGTGCGACGCACGACCACAACATGCTTGAGGTCAGCAACCGCATGATCTGGATCGCGAACGGCCAGATCGAGCGCGTCTCGTTGAGTTCGGATGTGCGCCTCGAACGCGCCAGCCTGGGTGACGACCATGGGTGACCGCATCATGCGTCTGTTCATCGCGTGCTGCGCCGTGGTGTCGCTGACCGCGGCCGAGGCGCATCCCGCGTACGATGCCGTGATGGCGGAGTTCTCGCGCCATGACCAGCGCCTGCCCGGTAGCGAAGCGTACCGGTCGAGCATTGCCGAGCTCGAGAAGGTCCTGCGCGCATCCGGGCTCGAGCCCCATCGGCAGACGTTCGATACGCTGGTCCCGCGCACGCTCACATGCTCGCTGTCCATCGGCGGAGCGGACATCTCGCCGGTCCATCCGCTCGCTCCCAATGGTGTTGCTCCCACCGGAACCTGGGGTGCTCCCGTCTCCGGACCCCTGGTGTACGTCGGCTCCGGATCTCCAGCCGATATGGATGGCAAGCCGATCGAGGGAAGCATCGCGGTGATGGAGTTCGGCGGACCGCACATGGACGAGGTCTTCGCCCAGGGCGCGCGCGCCGTGGTATTCGTCGGCAACGACACCGCGACGCAGTGGTCGGTGGCCAAGCATTTCACCTCGTTGCCTGCGATCGTGCCGCGCGTCTATGTCGATCGCCCGGTCGCCGAGCGCGCGGGCATGCTGAGCGCCGATGGCTCCGCAACCGCCACCCTCGACGTCTCGACCGCCTGGGAAGATGTCCAAGGCATCAATGTCTGGGCCAAGGTGCCATCCAAGAGGCCGCGCCCGCAGGTCGCAGAGGGGGAGACCGCCACCCCTCGGCACGCCTTCGTGCTGTCTGCGAATATGGGGACGTTCGGGTCCGTTCCGGACCTCAGCCCGCAACGGCGCTGGGCCGCGAACTGCGCCCTGCTCGCGGAAGTCGCGGCACGCCTCCAGCGCGAGCAGGCGGAGGCCGAGGTCTACATCGTCTTCTTCGGCAGCCATTACTCCGCCGAGGAAGGCGCGCGGTTCTTCTATTACGTGGTCGATAAGCATCGCAAGGGCGCGACCGATCGGGATACGTTGGCCTATCGCGATCAATCCGTCTACCGCATGCAGCTCGAGCAGGTGGACCGATATACCGCACTTCTCGACCGCGAGGATTTCGCGGGCTCGACGACACGCGATGCGGTCATGGTCCGTCTGCAGCTGAAAAACCACCTGGTGGGTATCGTCAACGACATCAACTACGATATGCGCGCATCGGCCATCGCCCAGAGCGCGCTCGAGAAGCGGATTGCGGTGATGTCGTCGACGCGCACAAAGGATCTGGCGGAGGGCGTTCCTGAACTCGAGCATGCAATCGCTACGCAAGTCGCCGAGCAGAAGGAGCTGAAGACCACCAAGTCGGCGGTCAACGTCCTGCGCGGGGAACTGGCCGAAGGAGCATTCAGCGACAAGGCCGCGATCGCCAAGCATATCGACGTCATCCGCGAGCGGCTCAAACGCAAACGCGCGTGGCTGGAACGGATGATCGCCCACAACGCGACTTTCATCGAGCTGGCGGGGTCGCTCAAAGGCGAGACCATCATCGGCCACCTGTCGTTCGATTTTTCGTCCTCCGATCGTTCGTGGATGCTCTGTTGTTTCGGTGAGAATTGCTGGTCACGAGCCGAGGAGATATGGCCGGGCGCGCTCGGAAAGCATGTCACGGCCTACAAGAACGCGTTCGAGTCGATGCAACCGCGGACGGACGGCGTTGGCGGATTGTGGGTCCCGAGCAATGACGCGCCCTTCCGCTGGGACGCGTTGAGCACTCCGCACAGCCGCACCATCCCATCGGCCACTGCGGTCGCACTCGGGATCGCCGGATTCGAACTGATGACGCTCGCCGATCCCCTCGACCACGACGAAATGCCGGTGCTCGGCGAGTGGAAGCTCGCGCCCCTGGCGCCGATGCTCGCGGATTGGGTGAGATCGCTGGCCGCGGTCGATGATCTGCCGGTGAAGACCGGGATCCTGCCGACGGAGTACTTCGCTCCGCTCCAGTATTCGGCCTCGGGCGAGGACCTCACCGGTCTCGAGATCGTCGATCAGGCAAAGGGGGCTGAAGACGTCCAGGGCCTCGCGCGCAATGCGGTGGCGACGGTCGGCTACATGCCGCACAACATCGCCTCTTTCGAGCCGCCCTACAAGCTCGGCGCTATCAACATGGTGCTCTCGCGCGTGACTCCGGATGGCCGCGTCTTCGCGCCGAACGTGATCAGGCAACCGGACTACGACCCAACCGGCAACTACGTCAACGCCTTCGGTTTCACCTCTGATGGCAGGATCGAGCGCACGTCTCCGAATGGACAGGGCGGGGGCAGCCGACTGAAGCTCTTCTATGCCTTCGGCGGATCGTTCTATACGCCATTCATCCCCAACGATTACATCTTCGTGAATCGCAGCGATTTCCTCGTGGCCAAGACCGACAGCGGTCCGAAGCGTCAGTTCTCGGCGTGGTTCCGCGGTTTGGAGGTCTTCTACCAGGATCAGCCCGTCAATTTCAAATACCTCGGCAATGGGATGAACATCCTCGGCATCGAGCAGGGGCTCGGACACGGCGTGGGGATCCCGATCACGTCGACGGACCTGATCGGCTTGAATGTCACCCGTCGATCCGGACACGACTACTCGGCGCTGAATCTGCAGCGGTTGAAGGCCCTGCGTGAACGCAATCTGGTCAACAAATCACTCGAGAAGCTGCAGGCTGACGCGCAAGAACAGGTCGATCTGGGCGACTCGTCGCGCAAGGATGGGGAAATCCGTTCAGCGATCGCGCACGATACCATCGCCACGATCATCGGTAACAGGGTGCATCAGCCGCTTCGCGACAACGCCTCTGACCTGGTGCAGGCGGTCATCATCCTGCTGCTCCTGTGCATCCCATTCTCGTTCGCATGCGAACGGCTGATGATCGGCGCAGCGTCCATCTATCGGCAGATCATCGGCTTTCTGAGCATCTTCCTCGCCACCTTCGGCGTGCTGTATGCCACCCATCCCGCGTTCTCGCTGGCCTCGGCCCCGATCGTCATCTTCCTGGCGTTCATCATCATCCTGCTGAGCACCTTCGTGATCTTCGTAGTGATGAGCAAGTTCAAGCAGGAGCTCAAAGCGCTCCAGGGGTTATCCTCGAAAGTCCACGGCGGACAGGGGGAGAGCAGCACCGCGCTCGCGGCGGTGGTGATCGGCATCTCGGGCATGCGCAACCGGCCCTTGAAGACCTTTCTGACGTCGACCACGGTGGTGCTGCTGACCTTCACCATCCTGGTGTTCGCCTCGTTCACCTCGAATGTCGGCGTCGTCTCGACCTTCGTCGGAGCCGCTCGCGGTCCGGATCGCATCGAATTCCATACACCATCGTTCATGTTCATCCCCGATCGGCTGCTCGACAGCATCTCGGCGGTCTATGGTGATCGGTTCGACGTCTATCGTCGAGCAGGCTCGTTCAAGGTCTGGGGAAACGTCGGCACCCGTGATGAGATCGTGAATGTCGCCTTCAACCCCAAGGGCGACAAATACCAGCGCCTTGACAGCATGCTGATCGTCGATGAGCGCGAGGTCCCGAGGTTGGACCCCTTGTTCGCTCCGTTGGCGCAGCCATCGGACTCCGATCTCCCGCCGATCCTGCTGTCGCCCTTGGTGGCGAAGAAGGTGGGCCTCGCCATCGGGGATACCGTCACCGTCCGAGGTCAAAGCTATCGTCTCGCCGGCACGTTCGACGGCCCGACGCTCAAGCGCATCGAGAACGTCGACGCATCGCGCATGCTTCCTCCGGATTTCGATCGTTCGAGTTCCAGTCTCGGCGTCAGCGCCGACAACCAGGACCGGATGCAGAACTTCTTCAAGAGCCTGGATTTCACCGGATTCATCTACAGTACGCCGGACATGGTCGGCGTCACCACCTTCGCAGGCATGGCGAAGCTGGGCCGGATCGACAATTACCTGGTAATGTACCCGAAAACCTCGGATGTCGATGTCGATACCGCTGCGCGCGAGATCGCCTCGTACGTCGATGGCCCGGTGTGCGCCTCCGTCGCAGGCAAGGGAACGAACCGCTACATCTTCTCACGCGCGTTCGCCGGCTCAGGATTCATCGAGGTGCTGGTGCCGCTGCTGCTGGGCGGGCTGATCATCTTCAGCTCGCTCCTCGGGTCGATCGTGGATCGTCAGAAGGAGATCTACACCTTCAGCGCGCTCGGGCTCGCTCCACCGGACGTCGGTGCCCTGTTCTTCGCCGAGTCGGCGGTGTACTCGGTCCTCGGCGGCATGGGCGGGTACCTCATCAGCCAGGTGGTCGCAAAGGGCCTGATGGTGCTCTCGGCCCATGGGCTCGCCGACGTACCGGACCTGAACTTCTCCTCGCTCTCATCGATCGCGACCATCCTCATCGTGATGCTGACCATTATGCTATCGACCATCTATCCGGCGATGATGGCCGGCCGGTCGGCGAACCCCGGCGTCGCGCGCAAATGGAAGATGCCAAAGCCCGAGGGCGACCGCATCGCTTTCACATTCCCGTTCACCGTCTCTGCCGAGAGCATCGGCGGCATCCTCGCCTTCATTCGCGAGCATTTCGAGAACCACGGAGACGCGACGCTCGGGGCATTCTCCGCGCGCGACATTCGCATCTTCCGTGACGAAGGCTCCGCCGGGCGACCTCCGTCGACGGGAATCTCCGCCGACGTATCGCTCGCTCCGTTCGACCTCGGAGTGCTGCAGCGCTTCGTCCTGAGCACCCGCCCATCGGATATCAAGGGCATCGATGAGGTGGTGGTCGAGCTGACGCGCATCAACGGCGCGCCTGGCACGTGGCTGCGCGGCAATCGCGAATTCATCAACGACCTGCGCAATCAGTTCTTGTTCTGGCGCTCGCTGCCGCTGGCGACCACCGAGCATTACCAGGAGATCGCTGCGCGCTCATTCGGCACGGCGGAGGTGTCCCTTGGCTAGGATCGACAAGGAACTGGAGCAATACCGCCAGCTGATGTCAGTGCCATCGGTGTTCGAGAACGGATTCTCGCTCTCAACCTTCTTCGGCGTGATGTTCATCGCCCTGGTGATGGTGCCTGGATCGTTGTACATGGAGCTGCTCGCCGGCCAGGGTGTCGGATCGTCGGCCCAGTGGGTGACGGTGATCCTGTTCATGGAGATCGCGAAGCGCGCGAACGCCAAGCTGTCACGCGCCCAGCTCTTCGTGCTGTTCTACCTGTCCGGCACCATCATCGGGCAGGGTGGCGGCCTCTTGTGGACGCAGTTCCTGGTGCGCAGCGACGCGGCCCTGGGAGCCGGCATGAGCGGTGCCTTCCCGATCTGGGTGGCTCCGAGCGACCCGGCTGCCTTTGAGAACCGCACGTTCCTCCAGGCTGCGTGGCTGCCCGCGATCGGTCTCATCTTCTTCAAGATGTTTTTCGGTCGGCTCGACAACATGGTGTTGGGATACGGCCTCTTCCGGCTGACCAGCGACGTCGAGAAGCTGCCGTTCCCGCTCGCGCCTATTGGCGCGCAGGGGATGCTCGCGCTCGCGGACGATCTCGAAGGCAAGGCTCAGGTCCAGGGATCGTGGCGCTGGCGGGTGTTCTCGATCGGTGGCGCCCTGGGCATGATCTTCGGTGTGCTGTTCTACGGCTTGCCGACGATCAGTGGTGCGGTGTTCGGCACATCGTTCACCGTTTTGCCGATCCCTTTCGCGGACTGGTCGGACTACACCAAGACCTACCTGCCCGCGGTCGCGACGGGCCTGTCGTTCGATCTCGGCAACATCATCCTCGGTATGGTGATGCCCTATTTCGCCATGGTGGGGTCCTTCATCGGCCTGATCACCACCTTCATCATGAATCCGATCCTGTACCACACCGGGGTGCTGACCTCGTGGACCCCGGGCGACAGCACCGTCGAGACGATGTTCAAGAACTCGATCGACCTCTATTTCAGCTTCGGCATCGGGCTGTCGCTGGCGATCGCGGTCATCGGCTTCATGGCGGTGTTCAAGCTCAAGAAGAAGCAGCGCGAGGACCATGCCGCGGCCCTCGGCAGCGATATCCCGCCTGGCCGAGGCGACATCCCCAACCGCGTCGTGCTCTGGACCTACGTGCTCTCGACCATCATCTACATCCTGGTCTGCGGATACCTGGTGGATTGGCACACCGGGGTGATGGTGGTCCTGGTGTTCTTCGGATTCCTGTACACGCCGATCATCTCCTACGTCACCGCCCGCCTCGAAGGCATCGCCGGGCAGGTGGTCGAGATCCCCTACATCCGCGAACTGTCCTTCATCCTGTCAGGCTATCAGGGGGTGGGGATCTGGTTCATCCCCACGCCGATGGCCAATTATGGCGCCCAGACCGTGTTCTACCGGCAGGCGGAACTCACCGGCACCCGATTCACGTCCTTGTGGAAGTCCGAGGTCTTCCTCTTCCCGGTGATGATCGTCGCGACCATCGCCTTCGCGAGCTTCATCTGGGGACTGGGCGAGATCCCCTCGTCGGTCTATCCCTTCACCCAGCAGATGTGGGAGCTCAACGCCAAGAATGCGGTGCTGGTGATGTCGTCCACCACCGGCGAGTACTCGCAGTTCCAGGAGGCGCTCTCCGGAACCAAGGTCGGTATCGGCTTCGGCGTCGGCATGGGCGTCTTCGGTTTCCTCGCCGTCTTCAATGCGCCGACGACCCTGCTCTACGGTCTGATCCGCGGCATCGGCCAGACCACCCCGCACATGGTGATCCCGCAGTTCCTGGGTGCGCTGCTCGGGCGTTATTACTTCGAGAAGCGCCTGGGCCTGAAATGGCGCGAATACGTGCCCGTGCTCAGCGCGGGATTCTTCTGCGGTGCGGGCCTCATCACCATGTTCTGCATCGGAGTGGTGTTCCTGATGAAATCCAGCAACCACCTGCCCTACTGATGCCGATCACCGCCCGACATCCAGTTGAGACGTGCGCCGATGGGAGGGGATCCGATGGCTGACTGCCCGATTCCATCCGGCCCCGTGGCTTCGGCCCGCGAGCTGATCGTCCGCGTCAGCGGTGTCGACAAGGTGTATCGCACCGGCCACGAGACCGTGTACGCGCTCAAAGGCATCGACCTCGACATCTATCGTGGCGAATACCTGTCGATCATGGGCCCGTCGGGTTCAGGCAAATCCACGCTGTTCAACGTCATCGGCGCGCTCGACAAGCCCACCCGGGGCGAAGTGGCCGTCGGCTCGGTGTCCCTGCCCAAGCTGAGTTCGGCCGAGCTGTCGTACTTCCGTTGCCGTCACATCGGCTACGTCTTCCAGAACTACAACCTCATCCAGTCGCTGACCGCGCTCGAGAACGTCACGCTGCCGTTGACCTTCATCGGCGCCGACGACGCCGAAGCCAAGCGCCGAGCGATGGAGGTCTTGGATTTTGTCGGCCTCGCCGATCGCCTCACCCACAATCCCGGACAGCTCTCAGGCGGTCAGCAGCAGCGCGTGGCGATCGCCCGCGCATTGGCCAATCGTCCCACCATCCTGCTCGCGGACGAGCCCACGGCGAACCTCGACCTCAAGACCGGCGCGATGGTGATCGACATCTTCAAGAAATTGTCGTCCGAGCACGGGGTGACGATCATCACCGCGACCCATGACCACAAGATGCTCGCGGTCTCCGATCGCATCGTCGACATCGCAGCGGGTCAGGTGGCGCGCATCCGCAACGTGCGCGACCTGAACATCACGGTCGGCAAGATCCATGCCTGAGGCCGACGCGCCGCCGGCGCGGAGGGATGATCGGCTGCCGCTGCACCTCCAGCGCCTGCGGCACCTGTCGTGGGAGGGCTTCTCCTTCGTGCTTCCTCCGGGCTGGGAAATCACCGCGTACAGCTTGGACGCCAAGAACGGCCAATTCCAGTTTTTCGAGCGCGGCACATTCCGCGCGCAGTTGGTCTGGCGGAAGGTGCCCAAGGCCCCGGATCTGCCGCGTATCCTCAACGAGATCCATCGGCGTCAGCTCGAGAAGGATGCGCCCGGTTCCTCGAAGTCGTTCAGCACGCTCGAATTCGCCCAGATCGGTCGGTTCCTGGTCGGCCACGACCGGCCTGGCCTACCCTGCCAGGCCTCGCTCTTCCAGCCCGATCGCGGCCTGCTCATCCAGTGGGTCTTCCCCAGCTACGATCCAGGAGATTTCATCACGAGTTGGATGCCGCTGCTCGACTCGTTCGCGCCGAACGATGCCGCGGAGATGCGCTGGGAGCTGTTCGGCCTGTCGCTGCGGCTGCCGCGAAGCATGACCTTCGAGGAGATCACTCCTGATCCTGCGAATGTGGCGTTGTCGTTCGAGACCAGGAAGCACGCGAAGCTGGTCGCTCGCCGCATGGGCCTTCCGACCATCGTGCTCGCCGGTACGTCTCTCGCGCGGGTGCATGCGCGCATCCTCGAGCGCGCCGGATCGCGCATCCTCTCGTGCGAGGATCTCTCCATGGATGGCCACCGTGCGGTGCGCACGCGCTTCGACCGGCGCGGCATGAAAGGCATGGAGAAGTTGGTCGGCGGCTGGTGGCCCGGAGACGCCTGGATCTGGCACGACGAGATCGAGGGTCGCATCTATGCCATCGAGCAGTTCGGACCCAGGAAGCAGATTCCGATCGAGTTGTCAGCGATCATCCGCCGGGACGGTCCGTGATGGTCGCTAAGCCAAAGGGTCCGGGGACACTGGCAGAACAGATGTCGGCAGTCCCGGTGCGCAACGAGAAGGTGCGTGTCGTCGAGCAGTCCGGCGGGGCGCACCTGACCGTACCCTTGACCTACCACGCCATGCTGCGGCCACTGGCGTCGGCGATGAAGCTGCGCACCGAGAAGACGTTCCAGCTGGATGTGCTCGCCTACTCGGTGTACCGCCGGATCGACGGCGTCGCGACCGTCGAGACCCTCGCTGATCGGCTGAAGGATGAATTCCAGCTGTCATTCCATGAGGCGCGCGTGCTGGTGATGCGCTACCTGCAGCTCTTGATGGTTCGTGGACTGGTGGTCCTGGCAAAGCCTCTTCCGGCTCCGACCACCGGGGGCTGATCCACTCGGTCGATCCTCTCTGTCGAAGGTTCGGGTGATCCGAGTGCTGATTCTGGCTGCTTGGCACGACTGGCGCTCACATGGTGAAACACCAGCGCTACGCTCGTGAGGGGCCATATGTTCCGGATTCATCGTGCAGTCTGCAGTCTCGCCATCCTGTGCATGCTTGCCGGATGCGGCGGCGGTGGCGGGGGAAGCACTCAGCCGGTTGGCCAATCCACCACTCCCGTGACGATCGTAGTTCCCACACGTGCGGATCTGGTCCTGGCTGAGCCCATGCAGATGTCCACGAACTCCGGAGTCACCATCCAGCTCATGGTCCGGAACGTCGGCGGCGTCGATGCTGCCGATGTGGGTTTGAAAGCGACCCGAGCCGATGGCACGGTGGTGCATCAGGAGACCATAGCAAGCATGCCGGCAGGATCCGAGCGGATGGTGATGTTCTCGGACGGCGCGCAGGGGGTCAATCAGACCTTCACCATCGTCGTCGATCCAGACAACCGCATCGTCGAGGCTTTCGAGGACAACAACACGATCACCGTGACCTCGACATTCATCGATACGCCTTCGACGCTGAATGGCGATCTGGCTCTCAACGGCGTCCATACCCATGGGGCGGTCTACTTCGCCGATCCGTCGTTCCATCTCTACATCGAGAACAACACCGACCAGAGTCTCAGCGGCATCACCGTCACCGTCCGTGACGAGGCCTCCGGCCAGGATCTCTACGGGATGCCGTACACCGAATCCACGGTGATCGCTGCGCATACCGTCGGACCTCGCAGCGGGAACCAGGGAGCGGAGGAGCAGGGGATCTTCCGCGCGCCGTTCTCCGATCCCGCTTACGCCTCCCAGCCCAAGCCGACCCCTGGCCGCCACGTCTACCACGTCATCCTCGACCCCAATGGGCGCTTCGCGGAGACCAATGAGGCCAACAACGACTGGCGCCTCGTCGTCAACGTCCCAAGCGGCTATGGCTATTGGCCGCTATCCAACGGCACGGATACGATCGGAGACACCTACAAGACCGATGTCATGTTCCAGGATCCGCACATCCATCCCGCGGATCGCCAGCGCTATGTGACCTTCCATGGTTGGCTCAAGAACAACCACCCGGGCAAGCAACTCGTCGGACACGACCTGATCAACGGATCCGACCCGGACTACCCCGGTGTGGCCAAGCGCATCGTTCCCTTCGTGGTCAAGCGCGAGGGCGTGCCGATCACCTTGATCGCGCCGGGTTTCGATGCCAACCGCCAGATCAATTACGGGGTCACCGCCGCCGGCAAAGCGTACTTCATCCTACCCGATGCCGGATTGGCGCCGCAGGCAAACCGCGAGTACCTGTTCATCACCCAGGAGCCGCAATCGACGGGCGAGATCAACTACACCATCGACCTCGATCCGGACAACGTCATCGATGAGCAGTACGAAGGCACGAACATGGGCCAGGGCCCGATCGACAACAACCACGCCGACTCGGTGGTGGTGATGGATCCGCTCGGCACGCCCGGCTGAGACCGGCCTGGGCGGAGACGACTCCGCCGACTGATCCTCGTTGGCCCGCTCTCGCAGCGGAGCGTCGTTCCAGCCGTTCCACGAACGTTGTTGAGAACTCGTCGAGTCCCACGCCTTGCGCCTCAGGTCGTCGGTCTACACTGCCAGGCCCGAACGAGCTTGCCGAGTGCGCTGCCCCTATTGCAACCAAGATGATGACCGCGTGCTGGACTCCCGGGCGACCGACGATGGCACCGCGATCCGCCGCCGGCGGGTGTGCAACCCCTGTGGCAAGCGCTACACCACCTACGAGCGCGTCGAGGGCGAAGAATCGTTGCGCGTGGTCAAGAAGGACGGCCGCATCCAGAGCTTCGACCGCCGTAAGGTGCTTGCCGGAATGATCACCGCGTGCGAGAAGCGCCCGGTATCCTCCGAGGATCTCGAGGCGTCTGCGAACCGCGTCTATCACCAGCTGCTGAGCCTGGGCGAGCGCGAAGTGGGATCGGCGGTCATCGGCCAGCACGTGATGGACGAGCTGCACAAGCTGGACCAGGTCGCCTATGTGCGCTTCGCGTCGGTGTACCGCCAGTTCAAGGATCTCGACGAGTTCATGAGCGAACTGCGCCGCGTCATTGGCGGCGGTGGCCCGCAGCAGAAGCCCGAATGATGCAATGCGTCCATCCTCGGCGAGGATCCGCACCGAAGCGTGACGCGGCCACCGGGAGGGGAGCGGGAAAATACTGGCGGCGCATGCGCTGCGATCTAAGAGGGGATCCGCGCGAGCCCGCGGCCTCGACCGGGCGCGCCGCTGCGATCGGGTGTACGCTTCCGGGATCGACCACATGAGGCCAGCAGCGATCATCAAGCGTGACGGCCGAGAGGTCCCGTTCGACCTTTCGCGGATCGGCGCGGCCATCTCGAAAGCGCTGCACGCCGTTTCGATCGATGACCGTGCGCTGGCGATCGAACTCGCACGCGTGGTGCTCGAGCACCTGGAGCGCACCAGCGACCAGGCGAGCCTGGGCATCGAAGAGGTCCAGGACGCCGTCGTCCACGTGCTGCAGGAGAGCGGGTACTACGAGGCCGCCAAATCCTACATCCGCTACCGAGATGACCGTGAGCGTTTCCGCCGCGAGCGCCGCGTACGCGGCGATGGCGCGGCGGCGGTCAACCTGGCGGTCATCGACAGCGATGGCCGCCGCCGGCAGTGGGATCGGGTCTGGATGAGCGATCTGCTGGCGACGCGCTATGGGCTCGACCGCAAGGCGGCGACCGATGCCCTGGTCCAGGTCGAAGGGTTCATCGCCGACAGCGCGGTCACTGAGATCGGCACCCCGCTGGTCATGAGCCTGGTGGATGCTGCCCTGGTGCGCTGTGGCATGCATTCGGTGGCAGCGGAGTGCGCCCCGCTGCGCATCGACCGCGGAGAAGCGCGCAAGGCGCTCTCTGGTGCAGCTGATGGCCTCCAGGCGGTGGTGCGCGCGGGCAATCGCACCCTCGAGCAGCTGTCCCTGGCTGAATCGTACCCCCAGCAGGTCATGCGCCTGTACTGCCGCGGCCGGTTGTGGATCGATGGGCTCGACGATCCGCGCCGCGGCAGCCAGTTCACCGCGACCATCGATGGCAGTTCGAATCCCTGGCAGGTGCTGACCAACGCCTACAGCATCGCCGCCGATGCCGCCAAACGCTGGCGCCGGCTGCACCTGGTCCTGCCGCCGACCATCCTCGGGCACCTCGAACGCGGCGCCGCGTCGCTGGTGCAGCCGATCGTCTCGCTGGCCAACCTCGCGCACGTCTACCTGTATTGCGACGGGCGCACGCCCCTGCTCAGCAGCTGGCCCTTCATCGGACACCGCGTCTCCATCGCCACCTACAACGACGATTTCCTGCTCCTGCGCCAATTGCAGGAGATGAACCTGCACATGCTCTCGGGTTCGCATCTGATGCGCGGCGGATACCGCGCGCGCGTCGCCGTCGAACTGGCGCTCAACGCGCAGGGCCTGGAAGGGGAATTTTCGCAGATGGATTCGCTGGCGATGGGACTGGTGTCCGCTGCCAAGGTCCGACTCCAGCAACTGGGCACGACCGAGGGTGCCGAAGCCGATATCCGATTCGCGATCTTCGGACTCGTGCTGCACTCGACCTCGAACGAGTACCTCGAGCGGCAGGTCATCCAGGAAGCGCTGCGCAACGGCCTCAACGTCACGCGCAGCGCGCATCTGCCCGAAGATGCGTGCGCACATTTGGGCAGGCTGCTCGAATAGCCGACTCGGCCACCGAGGCCGACATCCGCATTCGCATCGGCGCGGCATCGAGCGATCGCAAAAGCATTCGTTCCGCACGACGTGCTGTCCTCTGCGCGGCGATCCACGCCTGCACGACGGACTCGACCTCGACCGTGGCGATCCGGACGTCGAAAAGTTTTTCTTGAAACATCCGTGATGATTTCAGGCTGCGCCCCCACGCGGACGTTTCAGATAGATCGACCGCGCCGAAAGGACCCCATGGCACATGATGCATCGGTAGCTCCGAAGGAGCGCGTCAACATCGTCTATCAGGCATCGACCGGCGATGCGCAGCAGGAGAAGGAGCTGCCTCTGAAGCTGCTGATGTTGGGGGATTACACCCAACGCGCCGATGACCAGCCGCTCGAGGAACGCAAGGCTGTCGGCGTGACGAAGGACAACTTCGACGATGTCCTCGCCAGCCAATCGATCCGGGTCGCCCTGCAGGTGCCCAACCGGCTTGCCGAGGACGCGGGTGAGCTCGCGGTGCATCTGTCGATCGCATCGATGAAGGACTTCGAACCCGAGGCGCTCGCACGCCAGGTTCCGGAACTCGCCAAGCTGCTGGCGCTGCGCGAAGCACTCTCGGCATTGAAGGGTCCGCTGGGCAACGTCCCGGCTTTCCGCAAGAAGATCCAGGATCTGATCGCGGATACGTCCACGCGTTCCGCCCTGCTGAAGGAAGTCGGCGCCGCCGACGTCTGATCGCTCCCGCCCTCCCACGCGACCCATTCACGCGACTCGTCCGAAGGAACGCCCCATGGCCAATCCAGCAGCCCAATCAGCAGCAAAAGCCGCAGCGGCTCCGTCACCTGCACCCAGCGAGTCCTCGCTGCTCGATCAGATCATGGCCCAGACCAGGCTCGCGCCGCAGGACGACGGATATGCGATCGCACGACGCGGCGTCGGCGCTTTCATCGCCGAGCTCCTCGCGGGCAGCGAGGGGGCGAAGGTCGACAAGCAGGCGGTCGATGTGATGATCGCCGAAATCGACCGCAAGGTCGGTCGACAGCTCGACGAGATCCTCCACGACGAACGTTTCCAGGCGCTCGAAGCCGCCTGGCGCGGATTGAAACTGGTGGTCGATCGCACGGACTTCCGCGAGAACATCAGCATCCGCCTGCTCGATGTCTCCAAGGATGCGCTGCGCGCCGACTTCGAAGACGCTCCCGAAGTCGTGCAGTCCGGCCTGTACAAGATCGTCTACGCGGGCGAATACGGCCAGTTCGGCGGCGAACCGTACGGCGCCCTGATCGCCAACTACGACTTCGCGCCAACGGCCCCCGACATCGCGCTGCTGCAGAAGGCGGCGAGCGTGGCGACCATGGCGCATGCGCCGTTCATCGCCGCTGCCGCTCCGCGCTTCTTCGGATTGGAGGATTTCGAACGTCTGCCGAACCTCAACGACCTGAAATCGATCATGGAAGGCCCGCAGTACGCCAAATGGCGCTCGTTCCGCGAGACCGAGGATGCGCGCTCCGTCGGTCTGACCCTGCCGCGCTTCCTGCTGCGCCTGCCGTACGGCCAGGACACCATCCCGGTCAAGTCGTTCGCCTATCAGGAGGATGTCGGCGGCCGCCACGGCAATTACCTGTGGGGCAACGCCGCCTTCGCCTTCGCGACGCGGCTCACCGAGAGCTTCGCCAAGTACCGGTGGTGCCCGAACGTCATCGGCCCGCAGAGCGGTGGATCGGTGGACAATCTCCCGCTGCACCACTTCGAGTCGATGGGCGACCTCGAGACCAAGATCCCGACCGAGGTCCTGATCTCGGAGCGCCGCGAATTCGAGCTCGCCGAAGAGGGCTTCATCGCCTTGGCCATGCGCAAGGGATCCGACAACGCCTGCTTCTTCTCCGCCAACTCGTGTCAGAAACCGAAGACCTTCGGCGGCAGCGCAGAAGGCAAGCAGGCCGAGACCAATTACCGCCTGGGCACCCAGCTGCCGTACCTCTTCATCGTCAATCGGCTGGCGCACTACATAAAGGTGCTGCAGCGCGAGCAGATCGGATCGTGGAAGGAGAGCACGGATCTCGAACGCGAGCTCAACGCGTGGATCGGGCAATACGTCGCCGACATGGAGAATCCCCAGGCCTCGGTACGCAATGCCCGACCGCTGCGCAGCGCGCAGATCACCGTCGAGGACATCCCCGGGGATGCTGGCTGGTACCGGGTGTCGCTGAAGGTGCGCCCGCACTTCAAGTACATGGGCGCCGCATTCACGCTGTCGCTCATCGGGAAGCTCGACAAGGACGGCAAGTGAATCCGATCCCGGTGGCCCCGTGGCCGCTGGGATGATGCCGTCGTCATCCCTGCTCGCCCGCCTGGCCCAGCCTGCCGCCGCTGCGAGCGCACGGCGCGATCGTGGCGCGCTGCTGCGGTCGATCGTGGCCAATCTGCAGAACGTCCTGAATTCCCGGATCGGATCCGCGGCTGCGCAGATGGACCTGGGCACGCCGTCGCCGCACGAGATCGCGGCGCATTTCCCGGCATCGATCGGTCACCTGCAGCTGGCGATACGCGCCTGCATCCAGCGCTATGAGCCGCGTCTGCGCTCGGTCGAAGTCGTCTTCGTCGAGACGTCGCGCGCGTCCCTGATGCTCCATTTTCAGATCTCCGCTCGGCTGGCCGGTGACCTGCACGAAGAACTGCTGTTCCGCACGACCGTCGACGCCGCTGGCCGCGTATCGCTGCAGGCCTGATCGTGTCGTCCCTACCGTCGTATTACCAGGACGAGCTCTCGCACCTGCGCGAACTGGGCCGCGAATTCGCACGCCTCCATCCCGGTTCCGCCTCCCACCTGAGCGAGGACGGGTCAGACCCCGATGTCGAGCGCCTGCTCGAGGGATTCGCGTTCCTGACCTCCCGGGTGCGCCAGAAGCTCGCTGACGATCTGCCGGAGATCTCGCACGCGTTGCTTGATCGTCTGTGGCCGGGATTCCTGCGCCCGATCCCGTCGATGACCATGATGCAGTTCACTCCCGCATCCCAGGCGCGAGAAGCGGTGCTGGTGCCGCGCGGAGCATTAGTCGAATCCGTGCCGCTGGACGGAACGCGCTGTGGCTTCCGGACGGCCTACGACACCGAGGTCACGCCGCTGCGGCTGACCGCGGTGGAGCTGGTTCCAGATGATGGCGGCGTGCGCATGGGCTTCCAACTGCCCGAAGGGGCCAGCGTCCGTGACCTGGGGATCTCGCGCCTGCGGCTGCACCTGAGCGGAAGTCCCGCTTCTGCCCGCTGGCTGCGCTGGGCACTGCTGTCGGCGTGCCGCGGGGTGCGTGTGGTCGTCAGCGATACGCAGCGGACGTATGAACTCGGCATCGAAGCGATCCAGCCGGTGGGATTCGCGCGTGAGCACGCCCTCCTGCCTGACGAACCGCGATCCCTGCCGGCATTGCGCCTGTTGCAGGAGCACTTCGCTTTCCCGGAAAAGTTCCTGTTCGTCGATATCGTTGGCCTGGATAGCATCGCTGGACTCGCCCAGGCGCCCTCCTTCGCACTGATCTTCCGACTCGATCGCATACCCGTGGGGGCGCCATCGCTTTCGGACGCGGATATCGCGCTGAATTGCACGCCCGCGGTGAACCTGTTCGCGGGCGATGCGGATCCCATCCATCTCGACCACCGTCGGGTGGAGCACCGCATCCGCGTGGCGGGGTCGGATCCGGCTCATGCCGAGGTGTTCTCGGTGGGCCGCGTGGTCGGAACCGCGCGGGGCGGCCAGATGCGCGCCTACGAGTGCATGGATGGACCGTGCGAGGCGATCGTTACCTCAGTCGCCCGCTACCAGCTGCGCCGAACTCCGTCGCTGAATGGAATCGGGACCGACGTGTCCATCCTCTTCGGCGTGGATCCGTCCTCTCCGGTCGAGACCATGTCGATCGGTCTGTCGTGCTCGAATCGGGGCTTGCCTGCCAATCTCGGCATCGGTGACGTGAAAACCTCTGGTAGGGGAGTGCCCTCCGGGGTCCGCTGCTCCAACCGCACGCGTCCGACCGCATCCCTGCCTCCGCCCCTGGGGGTCGGCACCGGATGGGTGCTGTTGTCTCACCTCGCCACGTCGATGGATTCGCTGCTCGATGCCGATGCGCTCACGCGCCTGCTGTCGCTGCATGACCGTCGCCAGTCCGCGGCCGGTAGCCCGGATTACGGCATCCTGGCCGTTCGCGGCGAGCGGTCCACCCGGCTGGTCGATGGTCTGCCGGTGCGAGGCATCGCCATCGACCTCACCATGGGTTCGAGCGGAACGGGTCACGAAGGCTGCCACCTGCTGGTGTCGGTGCTCGACGAGCTTTTCAGCCAATCGGTCAGCCTCAATTCGTTCAGCCAGGTGACGGTCATCGATCAGACGGGCGTAGTCCGGGATCGACGCCCCGCGCGGTTGGGCACGAGGACGCTCGTGTGACCGCAGCCGCCCGCATGCTTCCGGCCGGAACCGCCGATCGTCCAGAGGCGGAATTGGTGACGGCTCTGCGCGATGATCCCCGGTCGTTCAGCCTGCTGCAGGCGGTGCGGATCCTCGCCGCTGCCGGCATCGCGGTGCGTTTCCGTCCGGCGCTGCACCTCGCGTTTCCCAGCGCCGAAGTGGAGTCGATACGCGTATTTCCAGGCCCCACACCGGTGTATGAGATCACCACGCCGATCCTGGGAATCTACGGGCCGAACTCCCCGTTGCCGGCATTCATCAGCGAATTCCTGCTGCACCACGACGAGGCCGGCCGAGCGCGGCACTTCCTCGATCGCTGCAACCACCGCATCGTCGAGCTCTTCGCCGAAGCCTGCTCGAAATACCGGCAGAGCGGTTCGGGGTCCGCGGTCACGAGCCGTCTCATCGCACTGCTGGGCCTGCGGCCGAGATCCGCGATCGATCTGAGCCCGTACGCCGGGATCCTCCTCTCACAGCCGGTGTCCGCGGCAGGGATCGAGACGATCCTGCGCGACCATGTCCATCCCGTCCCGGTGTCGATCGAGCAGTGCACCCCCCGCTGGACGTCCCTCCCGGTGAGTGCGGGCGCGCTCCTGGGCACCTCGCGACTGGGCACCGACAGCGTCGCGGGCGACTCGGTGTGGTCGCGCACCACGAGTTTCCGCATTCGCATCGGTCCCGTGCCCGCGTCCGACCTGGGCAGATTCCAGCCAGGTGGATCCGCGGCTCGGGCCATCGCAGAGATCGTCGCACGCTGCAATCCGGACAGCTTGGACTGGGACCTCGAGCTGATCGTCGATGGAGCCGAGATGCCCGCGGTCGCGTTGGGTTCGACGGCGCAGCTCGGATGGTCGATGCGCCTCGACGGACCGGCATCGGCCGAATACCGGATCATCTGTCCTGAACCGTCGAGGCCCGCGGCCTGAGGATGCATATGGATGCGAACCTGCCCGCGCTGATCGCGCGCTTGACCCGTCACAGCAAAGCCTGCCTCGAGGCCGCCGCCGGGCGATGTTTGTCGCTCGGCCACTACGAGGTGACGGTCGAACACGCGCTCCTGACCCTGGTCGAAGCCGAGGGTGGCGATGTGCGGATCCTCCTGGCAGAAGCGGGAATCGACGCGACCGCTCTGGCTCACAGCCTGACCCGGCAGCTGGGAATGCTGCGCACAGCCAGCGGCCAGCGCGCGGTCTTCTCCCCGCTCGTGATCGAGTGGATCGAACAGGCGTGGCTGAGCGCTTCGCTCGACCACGGTGATGACGCGATCCGTTCCGGCGTGCTCGTCGCGACCCTGGTCGGGAAGGCGGCCCGCTGGTGCGCGGGCGATTATGCGCGACTGCTGCAGGCGCTGCCGCGTGACGCGATGGTCCGCTGGTCTGCCGCCTTGGCCGCGTCGGCCGAATCCGCACCTGCGTCGGCCCCCGCAACGACGCCCCCATGCGGCGACGGCGCGCTCGCGCGCTTCTGCATGAGCTATACCGCGCGCGCCCGCGCGGGATCGATCGATCCGGTCTTCGGCCGCGACACCGAGATCCGGCAGGTCATCGACATCCTGTCCCGGCGGCGCAAGAACAACCCGATCTGTGTCGGCGACCCGGGTGTCGGGAAGACGGCGGTGGTGGAAGGGCTCGCACTGCGCATCGCCCAAGGCGACGTTCCACCGGCCCTCGCGGGCGTGGAGCTCGTCGGGCTCGACCTCGGCCTCCTGCAAGCCGGCGCGTCTGCAAAGGGTGAATTCGAGAGCCGCCTGAACGCGGTGCTCGACGCGGTGCGCTCATCCCCGACTCCGATCGTGCTGTTCATCGATGAGGCGCATACCCTCATCGGAGCTGGCGGCACGGCGGGAACAGGCGATGCAGCGAACCTTTTGAAGCCCGCGCTCGCACGTGGCGAACTGCGCACGATCGCCGCGACGACCTGGATCGAGTACAAGCGTCACATCGAGCGAGACCCGGCTCTGGCCCGCCGTTTCCAGGTGGTGAAGCTCGACGAACCATCGATCGCCACCACGGTGACCATGCTGCGCGGGCTGCGGTCGCACTACGAACAGGCGCACGGCGTGTTCATCCGCGACGATGCGTTGGTCGCGGCCGCGGAACTCGGCAGCCGTTACATCGCCGGACGGCAGCATCCGGACAAGGGTATCGACCTGATCGATACCGCGGCCGCGCGAGTGAAGGTGGCGCTCGCGAGCGCGCCTGCGGCGCTGCAGGACGCGCGCCGGACGATCGAGGATCTGGAGCGTGAACGCGCATCGCTCCTGCGCGACCGCACGGATGGCGGATCCGTCCCCGACGCACGGCTCGATGGGCTGGAGCGCGAACTGGCCGCGCAGCGATCGGTCCGCGACGACATCGAACAGCGATGGCAGCGAGAGCGCGTGGCGGCTGAGCGGGTGTTGCGCGCGCGCGCGCAGGTCGGCGCTGGCGCGGCGCAGATGCAGGTGATGGCTGTAGGGGGTTCCACGCGGGTCGTCGACCCGCTCGCCGAGGCGCGCCGCGAGCTGACCGACCTGCAGGGACGCGAACCGCTGGTGCACGTCGAGGTCACGCCACTGGTGGTGTCCCAGGTGATCGCCGATTGGACCGGCATTCCCGTGGGGGGCTTGGTGCGTGATCAGGCCCAGGCGCTCCTGACGATCGAGGACGCGTTGCGTAGTCGCATCAAGGGTCAGGACCACGTCGGCGAGGTGATCGGCAGCGGCATCCGCGCCGCGAAGGCCGGTTTGACGGATCCGAACGCGCCGATGGGAGTGTTCCTGCTCGTCGGCCCGAGCGGCGTGGGCAAGACCGAAACGGCGCTCGCCATCGCCGACGAGTTGTTCGGCGGTGAACGCTTCATGACCACGATCAACATGAGCGAATTCCAGGAACGGCACGCGGTGTCGCGCCTGATCGGTTCGCCGCCGGGGTATATCGGCTACGGCGAGGGCGGCGTGCTCACCGAAGCCGTGCGGCAGCGGCCCTACTCCGTGGTGCTGCTCGACGAGGTCGAGAAGGCCGATCCCGAGGTGATGAACCTGTTCTACCAGGTGTTCGACAAGGGCACGCTCGCCGACGGGGAAGGTCGCGTCATCGACTTCAGGAACACGGTGATCCTGCTCACCAGCAACCTGGGCAGCGAGCTGATCGTCGAAGCCTGCCAGGGGAGCGAGCCGACGATCGGCGATCTCACCCAGCTCATCCGCCCTACGCTGGTACGGCATTTCAAGCCCGCGCTGCTGGCGCGCATGACCGTGGTACCTTATCGACCGGTCGTCGGGCATGTCCTGGCGGACATCGCGCGCCTGAAGCTGCGGAGAATCACCGAGCGACTCGACGCCATCCACGGGATGACGTGCCAGGTGGACGAGGGGATCATCGCGTTGATCGTGGCGCGCTGCTCGGAAGTCGAGAGTGGCGCGCGCCATATCGATCGCATCATCAGCGCAGCCGTGCTCCCGCGTATATCCCAGGTGATCCTCGAACGACTGGCCACCGGAAGCCCTCCGGTGTCCATCCGCTTGCAGGTGGATGCCGCTGGGGCCATCGCCTGCACGGTCAGCGAACGCTCGCCGTGAGCCTTCCCCGCATCGCCATCACCATGGGCGACCCCGCGGGCATCGGGCCCGAGGTCGCGCTCAAAGCGTGCATGGATGCACGGATCGCGGCCGTGTGCCAGCCCGTCGTCATCGCTTCTCGCGGAATCATGGAGCGGGTGGCGGGCAGGCTCGGTCTGCCAGTTCCGGAATCGCTCAATGAACCTCGGATCCCCGGATTCGATGCCGCTGCCATCCTCCCTGGCGAGATCCATCCGCTCTGCGGCGCTGCGGCGGGCGCCTGCATCGAAGCCGCCATCGCCGGATGCTTGCGCGGCGACTTCGATGCCATGGTCACCGGCCCGATCAACAAGACGGCCATCGCTGCCGCGGGCATCGATTTCCCCGGCCACACCGAGTGGATCGCCTCGCGCTGCGGAGTGACCGGCGAGACCATGATGATGTATCATCCGGATATCGCCGTGGCCTTGGCGACGTGCCACCAGCCGCTGCTCAGCGTTCCCGGGTCGCTCTCGCCCGAACGCCTGATCACGGTGACCCGACAGTTCCATTCCGCGCTCAAGCGCCTGAGGGGGCGAAAGCCGCGCCTGGCGATCTGCGGCTTCAACCCCCACGCAGGCGAAGGCGGCCTGTTCGGCAGCGAGGACGAGATGGTCCTGCCAGCGGTCTATGAACTCCTGCAGCTCGGTCTCGATGTCGAAGGGCCGCTCCCGGCAGATACCGCCTTCGCACCACCCAACCGCCGACGCTTCGATGGCTGGGTGTGCCTCTATCACGACCAGGGGCTGATCCCGTTCAAGGCGCTGGCGTTCGAGGACGGGGTCAATGTCACGCTCGGTTTGCCGATCGTGCGCACCTCGGTCGACCACGGCACCGCCTTCGACATCGCCTGGCACGGGAAAGCCGAGCACCGGTCGCTCATCGCCGCCATCGAACTCGCTGCACGGTTGGTGCTCAAGGAGGGTTCGGCCGGGTTTCCCGTCTTGCGCTGAGCGAGCCGAGTCGGACACGGTCCCGCGCCTCTGGACGGTGCCTGAGTCGCAAACGGGTCCGTTTCGGCTACGGCCAAGGTTTGGGCGACACGTCTGCGACGTCAGCAGCCGCTCGAAGCCGAAGCCGAATACCGTGACCGCGGGCCCCCAGCCGGTCTTCACCGCTGCGATAGCAACTCGCCCTGTTCGCTGACCTTGATCTGCCGCTCGCTGCCGTCGGAGAAGCGGATGTCGGCGCGATAGTACACCTTTCCCTGCTCAACGCCGCCGCGGATGACTCCCACCTCGTTGCCCGCGGCTTCGGTGGTGATGCACTCTTGGGCGGGCTTCGGGAGATCGTCCAGCTTCAGCGGGTCCGAGGTCGTAGCCCGGCGGTCCCAGGCACGTTTCGCATCGTCCTTGGCCTCGTCGACTTTCGCCACCGCCTTGTTGATCTGCTCATGGCGATTGTCCGAGATGATCGTCCCCGTCTCGCTGACCGTGATCTTGCGGTCCAGGCCGCGCTGTTCGATGCGCGCGGTGTACACGACCGTGCCGTCACGACGTTCCTGTTCGATCGCGGAGATGCGGTCTTCACCCGCTCTCGCCTTGAGGGCCGCTTGTGCGGCGGCAGGAACCTGGTCGATCACCGACGGGGTCGGATCGTGCGCGGGATCACCCTCGGCTGCGGCTGCGGCTGCGTATGTAGCGGAGGACAGTCCCCAGGCAGTGATCAATGAAGCGGACAAGCTGAGCGTGAGGATGCGTTTCATGGGGCCTCCTTCGAGAATCGATCGTACGAGTGATGGGGTGCATTGTACCGTGCGAACCGACTGATTCTGAGAAGTTTGATGGCTTTCCTTGCACACGAGCGGGCGCCAGCAACCCGTTATGCACGGCGTGCGACCAGACGCCCTCTCCTCTTGGCATCGCTGCGACTCGCTCCAGGCTGGCACCCATCCCATGGACAAGGCAAAGATCGCCAAACTCGCGAAGAGCCTCGCCAAGCACACCGCCGAGAAGGTGCGCCTGCGCGATGTCGATCTCAGTCCCAAGCTCGACAAGAAGGAATACAAGGAACGCAGGAAGGCGTACCAGGAACAGCTCCTGCGCCTGCAGTTGGAGATCCGCAATCACCACATCCCGTCGGTGATCGTGGTCGAAGGCTGGGACGCTGCCGGCAAGGGAGGCACCATCCATCGCCTGGTAGACAAATTCGATCCGCGCAGCTACCACGTCCATCCGGTCGCCGCGCCCAGCCACGAGGAGCGTGCGCACCATTACCTCTGGCGCTTCTGGCGCGATCTGCCGGCGCGCGGTCGCATCGCGGTATTCGATCGCAGCTGGTATGGGCGGGTGCTGGTCGAGCGCGTCGAAGGGTACGCAAAAACGGCGGAATGGCAGCGCGCCTACGATGAGATCAACCAGTTCGAGCACCAGCTCGCGGTCGACGGCCACCTCATCATCAAGTTCTTCCTGCATATCAGCAAAGGCGAGCAGAAGCAGCGCTTCCAGGCGCGGTCCTCCAATCCGCTGAAGGCGTGGAAGATGACCGACGAGGACTACCGCAATCGGCGCAAGTGGAGCCAGTACGAGTCGGCGATCGACGACATGATCGCGCGCACCCATACCCAGCAGGCTCCCTGGTACGTCATACCCGCGAACGACAAACGCTATGCGCGCGTGGCGGTGCAGCAGATCTGCATCCATCGTTTCACGCAGGCGCTCGCCGACCGCTTGTGAACGGCGGGGCCTCGCATCCGGGATTCGCTCACGGATTCGACTTCGACCCAGCCTGCGGCTGCTCCGAAGCGGAGCTCCTCGCGATCGCCCCCCCGAGCGCCCCTCCTGGCTTCGATGCGTTCTGGATGGATGCGTTCGCGATCTGGGCACGCCTGGAAAAGAAGCTTACGTACGTTCCGCTTCCGAGCCCGTCGTCGCGACATGCGCTCGTGCGCGTGGATGCCGATGCCTGGGAGGGGATCCGCATCGGTGCGTGGCTGGTCGCCCCTGTATCCGGCAAGGTGGTGCGCGGAGTGGTCGTCGGTCACGGGTATGGCGGGCGATCGGGACCTGACCTGCGCGAGCCCGAGCCGGGAACGGCGATCATCTATCCCTGCGCTCCCGGCTTCGATCTCTCCGCGCGCGTCGATCTGCCGTCGGTCTCGGACCAGCATGTCCTGCACGGCATCGCCACGCGCGACAGCTACCTCATCCGCGCCTGCGTGGCGTCGATGTGGTCCGCGGCATCGGTGCTGATGGATCGGTACCCGGGTATCACCCATCTGTCGTACGAAGGTGGAAGCTTCGGTGGGGGGCTGGGCGCGTTGGCGCTGCCGTGGGATGCGCGCTTCCACAGCGCGGCATTGATCGTACCGACCTTCGGCCATCACCCCTGGAGGTTGCGTTGCCCATCGATCGGGAGCGGGGAAGCGGTCCGCCGCTACCACCGCGACCACCCGCAGGTCATGGAGGTGCTCGCGTTCTATGACGCGGCGACCGCGGCAGCACGGATCCGCATTCCGACCCTCGTCGCACCCGCCCGGTTCGATCCTGCGGTCGCTCCGCCTGGGCAATTCGCGGTCGCGAATGCGCTCGTCCACCGGAAGCTGCTGGTCCTGTCAGCAGGCCATTTCGCCTATCCCGCGCAGGCGCAGGAAGAGGCGTCGCTGCGCGCAGCGATCGATGGGTGGCAGCAGCTGCCCGGGCGCGGTGGTTGAAGCCCAGCGCTGGCAGCGCTTCCAGCGGTGTGTCACTGCCGATGCCCACTCGCACATCGCAGTATTCCCGCGGGTTGGCTGGCGTCAGAATGGGATCATGCACCACCGTCGATCGACCGCCTGGACAATCTCATGGATGTGCTGGGCGCTCGTGTGCGCCGCCGCGGCGGCACCGTCCGCTGAATTGCCCGACGACGCGCGTCGTGCGATCGAAACCTTCGAGAAGAAGCAGGGCGAGATCCTGTCCAAGGCCGAATCCGCCAAACGCAAGGAACGCGAGGCGCTGAAGAAGGACCTGCAGAAGGCCATCGAGCGCGAAACCAAAGCGCGTCATTCCGCCGACGCGCTCGCCATCAAAGCGCATCTCGAAGGGCTCGAGTCGACCGACGCCGTGCCTGCGAAGGAGCGCTGACATGCGATACGCGCCGATGGTCGCGCTCATGCTGGTCGCCGCAGCGGTGTCCAGCGCGGAAGTCCTACCCGAGGATGTGCAGGCGAAGGTCGGCGCCTATGAAGCCAAATGCCGAGAGATCGATGCGAAGGCGGCGGCAGATGTCTCGAAGGAGCGCGTTGCCCTGGCCAAGGCCCTCAAGAAAGCGGTGGAGCGCGAGAAGCGCGCCAAGCATGACGACGTCGCGGCTGCGGTGCAGGCGCGATTGGACGAGGCGGGTGGTGACGGCGACTCGGCCAAGGGCGATTCCGGTATCGGGCCAGCTGGAGACCTGCCCTGGCCCGAATTCATCAAGAAGGTGTTGGTGATCTCCCAGGGGTACTTCAACAAGAACGGCACCACTGGCGGAGGCATCGCCCAGATCAGCGTGGGCGGTTACACGGGAAGGTGCGGGCGCGGAATGAACATCGTAGCGCTGGTCCGCGGCAATCCGGTGATCGAGCGCGCATTCGAGATCCCGACCCATATCAACGAGACGCTGCCGCAGGAATTCGACAAGCTGCCCGATGGAGCCTACGTGATCATGGCCCTGCAGGACGAGCTGACTCCGGGCGAAGACTCCAAGATCAACGCGATCATCCGCAAATGCGGCGGTCACCATGAGTTCTCGCCGCAGTTCACGCGACAGGGCTACATCCTCATCGGCCGCAAGGGCGCAAAGGGCAACGAGGCGATCGAAATCATCGCGCAACTCGATGAGAAGATCCAGTATCCGCCAGCGGCGAAGCCGTAGACGGGGTGGACGGCTGGTGGCCCGCGCAGTGGCGGAAGCGTCGCCGAAGGCTATGCGTCCCTGCGCGTAGGGATCACGAACGTCTGACGGCGACCAGGCGATACGGCCTGCCCTCGGGGAAGCCGCGCAGCAGCGGGATGTCGGCGCCGAGGTCCGGTGCGGCGACCGGTTGGATAGCGATTCCGGCGTGGACCGCAGCCTGGATGACGGCATCTGACAGCTGGTAGGGCTTGCCGAGGGTGTTGCAGCAGGCGACCAGCAGGCCTCCTGGCGCGAGTCGACGCAGCGCGGATGCGAGCACGTCGGGGTAATCGCGGCGCAGGATCCAACCGTCGCCGCCGTGGGCGGCGGTGGGCGGATCGCACACGATGAGGTCGAACAGATCGATGCTCGCGCGCAGGAATTCGCGGCAATCGCCATGCACGGTGCGATGGCGTCCCGCGACGCCATTGAGCACCGCGGTCTCGCTGGCGCGCTCCAGGGCGGGCGCCGCCAGGTCGACATCGATCGCCGAGGCCGCGCCTGCGACCAGCGCGCAGATCGAGAACGCGCCGGTGTACGCGAACAGGTTCAGCACCCGCTTGCCCGCGGCCTGGGGTCGCAGCCAGGCTCGGGTCGCGCGCTGATCGACATAGATGCCGGTCG
>JACCZE010000402.1 GCA_013696105.1 Planctomycetota bacterium
CGGATATGTCGCCGCCCATGCCGATGGGCTGCAGCCCGGCGTGCGCGCTCGGCTCGATGATGCGAAAAAGCGCCTGGAATCGGCCGGAGTGACGCTCGTTCCAGTCGAATTGCCGCATGAGCGATACGCTGTCGCGGTCTATTACGTGCTCGCGACCGGAGAGGCGTCATCCAATCTCGCGCGCTTCGACGGCGTCCGCTACGGCCACCGCGCCAAGGATCCCGCGACGCTCAGCGATTTGTACGCGCGCAGCCGCGCGGAAGGGTTCGGCGCCGAGGTCCGCCGCCGGATCATGCTAGGAACCTACGTGCTCTCGACCGGATATTACGACGCGTACTACAAGAAAGCGCAGCAGGTCCGGCGGCTGATGTGCGATGATTTCACCAAGGCCTTCACGGCGTGCGACGTGCTGCTCGGGCCGGTCAGTCCGACCACCGCG
This sequence comes from Planctomycetota bacterium, assembly GCA_013696105.1. GTDB lineage: Bacteria > Planctomycetota > UBA11346 > UBA11346 > UBA11346 > JACCZE01. The sequence continues at coordinate 440 of JACCZE010000402.1, forward strand.
TTCAAAGTCGGAGAGAAGCTGTCCGACCCTCTGCAGATGTATTTGTCGGACATCTTCACCATCGCCACCAATCTGGCGGGGATCCCGGCGATCTCGGTGCCCTATGGATCCGAAGCCGGCCTGCCGATCGGCCTGCAGCTGCAGTCGCCGCAATGGACCGATGGCCGGCTGATGCAGGCCGCGGCAGCGCTCGAAGCGCTCGCGTCCTCGCCCACGTGACGGCTTAGACCTCTCTCAAATCAGGGCGCCGGTTGAGGCGGGGGCGCCTGAACGGGCTGACCGCTCTCATCCACCGGCCGATCGGGCGAACGCGGTGACCAGTTACGGGGTCTTGCACCCTCCGTGCCGGGCGTGCCCGGCGTGCCGCCCGGAGGCGTTCGCCAGCCTCCCGGAGGCAGGTTCGCACCGTTGGGCGGCAGTCTCGGAGCATTCGGCGACGCCTGCTGCGGTGCACTCGGTGGAAGCGCCTGGTGATTCAGAGTCGGCTGCTTGGGTGCCACCGGAGATTTGGCGGGAATTCCGGCGGTGGCTTCGGCATTCTTCGCGGTCAGCGCCGAGCCGACGCGGAAGATCTGCTCCTCTCCGGAGGGATCCCTGAAACGGGCCATGTTCGGGGAATCCATGCCGATGAATATCCAGATACGGTTCGCATTCTCGGTCTCGGCGATCGACTGACCGACTTCGAGCTGACGCGTGTCCTTGGAGCCGGGCATCCGCGCCAGCACCATCATGCCTCGGTTGGACCCGATGACGCCGAAGCATTCGGGCGCATTCTTGCGGCGGGCAGCCGCAGCGGGCAGCTGCAAGGTGGGGATCGCCACCTCGGTCACCACGACCGGGCGGGTCGGCTCCTTGGAATTGGGCTGCAGGCGCTTGATCTTCCTCAATGCGGATTCGCGCTGGCGCACCTTCATGGGCAGGAACGGATTGTCGTCGTTGACGTTGAATTCGCGGTCGAAGTCCCCGATCACCGGCAACACGGCCAGCAAGCGTTGCACCGGCTTGCCCGAAGTGGTGGGAACCTCGCCGGGCCAGACCGCCTCGTCGCTCAGGAGCCACCAGGTCGCGGCCGCGACCAAGGCGATCGCGCCGACAAAAGCCGCCAGCATCGGCAGGTTGGTATTCATGGCCGTGCCCGCGCGCCGTCGTTTGCGCGCGCCGCGGTCGCGCCAGGTACACGTTGGGTAGCGAGCCCGCGTATGCCGCTCGGTGCACCGCCACGCTCCTGAGGCGTCAGGAACTGCATGCCGGCGATCTTGAACACCGCCTGCACCAGCTGGATCTCGTCCTTCTCGGTCGGATTCATGCCGTTGATGGTCAGGCCTCCTTGGAGCACCAGCGGATAATCATCCCGAGGCTTCCCGGGCTCCGGCTCCTTCACCTGGCTCAAGGCATGGAGGATCCACAGCACATCCTCGAGCGTCGCGGTGATTTCCATGGTCAGGGGATATTCGCGTACCAGCGGTGGCCGTCCGGCCGGACCAGTCACGGTCTTGGTGCCATGCGTGATGTTGAACTTCGCGATGGGAGTGCGGGTGTTGAAGGCGATGAGCGCGGCCTTCTCGGTCAGCTGGAGCATGATCAGCAGGTCCGGGGCATCGCGGTCCGGCGGAACCTTCTCGTCTGAGCCGAAGCCGAAATTGAGGTTGTCCTCCTTGTACTCGATGCGCTTCTGCTGAGCGATGTCGTTGAGCCGCTGCCGTACGCCGGTGAACCGGTTCTTGAAGATGTAGCCCGGATTGAACCCGCTGCGGATATCCTCGGGTTCGATGCGGAATTCGCGTGAGACGGTGAAGCCGTTCTCGCTCTTGAGGTCCTCGATGGTGTGAGAAAGGGCCTCGTTGGCGGCCCGCTGCTTCTCGATGCGCTCGGAGAAGACCTCCGGCCCGGTCATCTTCGTGTGCGCGGAACGGGCTGCCTCGAGCTGATCCTTCAAGCCGTCGTCCTGCATGAACCACCAGGCCAGCAGACCTCCGATCATCAGCGCGCCGGACATCGCCAGCCATCCTGCACGGCTCTCCTTCTTGACGTCGGGACGCATGCTATTTCACCGACTCTTTCCCGGGATCCGGCGTGGGAGCGATCGCCGGTGGTCCGGTCTCACGGACGACCACCTGCTCGAGATCGGTTTCATTGAAATAGAAACCGACCTTCCAGGGGAATTCCTTCGCGTTCTTGTCGGCTTCGGTGCGTCCTGCGCGCGAGATGACGTGCTCACGCACCCGCACATCGCGAAATATCTTGGTCTTTCCTCCATCTGGCGACCACGTCGAAATCGCGCTCCACCAGTCGTTGAAGAACTGGTTCACGATCGTGTCGTTCGATTCCGCGCTCATCTTCACCCGTCCGGAGACTTCGACCACACCGCGATCGATCGCGGTATCGTGGGCGACCGAGGTGCGGGTTGTTGCGAAGTCCCCGCGCTTGATCAGTTCCGCATCCGAATCGGCATCCTTGCCGACGCCCTTGGTCTCGAGCTTGGTCACCCACAGCTGCGGCGAGTCCTTGGTGCGCTCCTTGAGGGCGCGGATGGCATAGAGCAGGTCGCGACCGGCATAGATGCGGCTGGCGATGCCACGCAGATCGAGCGACAGCTCGTCCTTCTCGTCTTCAAGGGCTTTGAGCTTCGCCTTGTAGGTGTCGTATTCAGCGGTGTAACGCTGGTAGTTCGCCAGGCTCTCGTGCTGTGCGCTGTGCATCTGGTACAAGGTCACGCACGCCAGCACCGACGCGACCAGCAGGCAGGCAGCGGCCACGAACGGCCAGATGAGCGTCGAGCGCCACAGGTGCCGCTTCACCACCGCTTCCGGCCGCAGGTCCAGACGTACCGCGTGCTTCAGCCCGAACACCGGATCAGCCAGCGCCAGGCCGACGGCGGCCGTGAAGGCGCATCCATTTTCCGGACGCACTCCTGCGACCGAAGCCTCGTCCATGCCCGCGAAGGGATCGAAGGGCGTCACGGGAACGCCGAAGCGTCGCGACAGGTACGTTTCGAGCCCGGGCAGCATCGTCGATCCACCGGCCAGGTAGACCCGCTGCAGATCGATCGACTTCAGTTTCAGCTGGGCCTTGAACCAGGTGACCGAACTGGCGAGCTGTCCGTACAGCGCTTCGCCGGCCCGCGATATCGCCGGATCGGGCGACGGGGCCGCGGAGCTCTGGGACGCATTGCCGTCGACATGGAGCTCATCACTGAGCACCAGGACCTCATCGTCGCCGTGACCATGCGCGTCATGATGGGATGACAACGCCGGAGCGCTGTCGGATCCGATGGCAGCGGGCTCCATGTCGATGGCGGTGATCGATGCGGTATCGGACGGCATCGGTCCGGGAACCACGCTCGCATCAGAAGGGGAAGATGCCGTCGCTTTGCGGATATCCTGGATGACCGGGGCCGAGAATTGATCGGCGCCGATCGGCACCTGGCGGCAGGCGAGCATGCGGTCTTCGCCGAACAGCGTCACGCCGGTCGTCGTCGCGCCGATGTCGATCAGCAGGGCGAGCGCATCCTCTCGCACCGGCGGCAGCAGCAGCGTCGCATTGAACGCCGCCGCTGGCGCGAAATGGATCTGCGGCGCCGCGACGCCTGCCTCGCGCAGGTCGACCAGGGAACTGTACACCTGGGCCGGCTGCGCCAGCACACAGCAATGCATGATCTCGTCGCCGCCGATGGGAATGACGACGGTGTCGGCAGCGAGATCGCCGCTGTCGTCCATATGCTGGCTGAGTTCGAGGCGCAGGAGGCGCGCAAGCCGATCGGGCGGAAGCGGCATGGTCGAGACGAAGCGTACCAGGGCGCTGATGTCGCTCGACGCGCACACCACGCGCGAACCGAAGCCGACTTTCGCATCGAGTTCTGCGAGGACGGCGGCGAGCGGCTTCGTTTCGCCAGCGGAATCGACACGATCGATCTGCGCGCAGGCGCGCAGCCGGATGGACTTCCCCGAGCGCTCGAGGACGCACGCGCGCGCGGTGCGGTGACCGATGTCGAGACCGGTGACCGAAGTCCCCATGTTACGGGCGTCCGTTCTTCTGCCACTGCTGCGACGGACCCCGATTGGTACCCGCCGGTGCCGGTGACGATGCCTCTTGAGCAGGAGTCGCAGCATCGGCAGAGGCTCGAGCGTCGAGTTCGGCCTGGGCCTCGGGCGGCAGCACCACGCGCGCGGTATCGCGCAAGCGCTGGATGTCGTCACTCAGCTTCGACCCATTGGGATCGACGATGTGCGCGGTCACCAGGATCACCAGGTTCTTGCGATCGCTGGATTTGCTGTCGCGCCGGAACAGGTGGCCTAGCAGCGGGATGCGTGAGATGAACGGTACGCCCGCCATCGATTTCTCTTCGCGCTCCTTGGTCAATCCACCGAGCGCCAGGGTCTGGCCATTCTGCACATGCAGCGCGGTGTACAGGCGGCGAGTGCTGAATTCGGGCGGCGAATCGATGGGGTTGGAGATGACACCGGTACCGTTCGGGGTGGAGAAGTTCTGCCGCTGCGGACCCCGCGTCATCTCTCGGACAGACGGGGTCAGGCTGAGGGTGATCACGTCGCTGTTGCGCGCGACCGATGGCGTGATCGCGAGCGTGATGCCCTCGGTCTCCTTGGTGAACTGCGGCACCGAGAAATTCTGCGAAGGCTGGTAGGTGGTGATGCCTCCGGGGCTGGTGATCGGCACCGAGCCGCCGGTGGACTGGTTGGTGTAGCCGGAGATGTACGAGATATCGCGCGTCACCTCGATCTTGCCGGTCGAATTGTTCAGGGTCAGGATCTTCGGCTCCGACAGGGTATCCGCCTTCTTCTCCTGCTCGAGCGCGCTGATCTTCGCCGCGATGTTGACCCCCTTGTTCAGCAACACCTGCGCGAACAGGCCGTTGCTCGGAGGGGATGAGCCTGCGAGCGCGGCTGCGGTGGTGCCGATGGTCGCCCCGCCATCGTTGGGATTGGGCGCCCCTCCTGGACCGACCAAGCCAGCGCCGCCCACCGAGATCGCGCCCTTGTTGCCGCCGCCGCTCCAATCGAGTCCGAGTTCGCGCGCCGCGTCCTCGGTGACTTCGATGAAGCGCGTCTCGATCAACACCTGGACGTTGTTGTAGTCCAGGGCGTGGAGGAGCCGCTTGAGCTCGGCGATGGTCGACGGCGTCGAGCGGACATAGAGCGAGTTGGATTTACGGTCGAGGTACCAGCGCGCTTCCGCGGGCCAACCGACGATGATGTCTGGGATCTTGTCGAGGAACTTCTCGAGGTCCGACTTCTTCGCCTGCTGCTGCGCCTGCTGCGCGGCCTGCTGCGCCTGCTGCTGCTGTTGTTGCTGCAACTGCTGCTGTTGCTGCTGCTGGATCTGATCACCGGTTCCGGACGCGCCGCCCATCATGAGATTGGCGAATTCGCCCTTCGCCTCGACGTCGGTCAGGCCGGAATCCAGGCGGATGATGTCGGTGACCAGGACCTCGCTGTCGCTCGAAGTCACGTAGACCGTGCCGCCGGAATAGTTGAAGCGCACCTTCACCAGCTTGGCTATGGTGGCGAGGGCGTTGCCCGCCGTCTCGTTGACCAGGTGGATGGTCAGCTTCTCGGGTCCGAGCGAGTCGTCGAGGATGACGTAGTTGATGCCGATGTAGGGGAACAGGGCGGCGAGCACCTCGCGAACCTGGGTGCTCTGGGTACCATTCGAACCGTCGTAGACCAGGGTCACGCGTTCGGCCAGCTTGGCTTCGACGGCGGCGCGCTCGGCTGCGGCGATGTCCTCGTCGAAGATCCAGACCGTGCGCGGGATCTTCGGCGGGTCGCGATGGAAGGTGCCATCGCGGATGACATCGTTGATCGCTTCGCCGTGGCGATACTTCTGATCCTTCAGGAGTTCGGCGCGCTCACGCGCGACCATGGTCTCGAGGATGCGGAACTTCAGCTTCAGGGTCGCGGGGTCGTGCGGGTAATCGTGCAGGATGGCGGTGCACAGGGTCGCCGCATCGCCGTACTGCTTCTGCGCGATGTAGTATTCGACGATGTCCAGGCGCTGGCGCACTGCCTTCTCGGCACGGGCCTTCGCCATCTCGTAATCCGTGTCGCCGACGATCAGCTCCTTGGTCAGCGCCTGCTCGGACAGCAGCGTGCGGATCTCGTTCTCCTTCATCGTGACCCGGGTGGTCAACAGGGTCTGCATCGCCAGCTTGTCCTCGGGATGCTCCTTGGTCCAGCCTTCGAGCAGGGTCACGGCTTCCTGATGACGTCCTTGCTTGGACAGTTCGTTGGCTCCGGTCACCGCGACCGAGGGTGCGTCCGCCGCGAGCACGGTCTGCAGCACGAGCAGGCACCCCAGCGCGCCACCGATCCGCGCCAAGCGGGCAAAGGTCGCCCCCAGATGCGGCAGGAGTTCCAATCGCAGCATGCCACCTCCCGAAACGTGACCGTGAATAGCCCAGTGAACGGAGGTGTTACCTGCTTTCAACCGTATTGTTGCGCCATATTTTGCCGCCTCCTCCCCGCACCCGCCGTCCTCCCATCAGGATACGTCCATGACCGAACGCACCGTCCTCCACGACCTCCAGAAGGCGGCCGGGGGGAAGATCATCGATTTCCACGGCTGGGACATGCCGGTGCAATTCACCTCCATCGCCACCGAGCACCAGTCGGTGCGGACCGCGGCTGGTCTATTCGATCTCGGCCACATGGGCCGCCTGCACGTCCAGGGAACGGGTTCGCTGCGCTTCCTCGAGCGCCGGGTCTGCCGCCCCCTCGCGGACATGGCGTCGGGAGCGGTCCGCTATGGCTTGGTCCTCGCGGACGACGGCACCGTCGAAGACGATGTGCTGGTGAGCCGCGAAGGACCGGACGCCTGGCACGTCGTGGTCAACGCATCGAACAAGGACAAGGTCCTGACCTTGTGGCGCGACGGCCTGGGAGGGGACGTCGTCGTGCGCGACCTGTCCGCCGAGCAGGCGATGGTCGCGGTCCAGGGACCCCAGGCTCTCTCCCACCTGTCCGCCATCGGACTCGATGGGACCGGGATGAAATACTACTCCTTCAGGGACGTGACCTGGCATGGCACGACGGTACGGCTGAGCCGCACCGGCTACACCGGCGAGGACGGATACGAATGCTTCATGCCGGCGGTACGCGCGGCAGAGCTGTGGCAGGCCTTGGCCGGGCGCGGCGTGGCCTTGTGCGGACTTGGATCGCGGGACACCCTGCGGCTCGAAGCCGGCATGCCGCTGTACGGCAACGAGCTCGACCGCGCGCACACCCCGGTCGAAGCGGGCCTGGGATTCGCCGTGAACAAGCAGGGCGGATTCATCGGCGACACCATCGTCCTCGAGCAGCTGGCCAAGGGGCCCGCTCGCAAGCTGGTCGGCATCCGCATGTGCGACAAACGCGTCCCGCGCAGCCGTTATCCGATCCTCGTCGGCGGCACCGCCGCCGGCGAAGTGACGTCGGGCACGCTCTCTCCGACCCTCGGCGCGGCGATCGGCATGGCCTATGTCTCGGCTGCGCACGCCTCGGACGGCACCCGCGTGCAGGTCGACATCCGCGGCACCACCTGCGACGCCGACATCGTCAAGCTGCCGTTCTACAAGCGCGCCAAGGCGCAATGACGGATGACGGATGACGGATGACGGATGGCTGAGCGCTGAGCGGTCATCCATTGCCGGCAGCGGGGTGGATCGGCGCTGCATGGACCATGGGGACGGCTTCGAGCGGGCGGATCACGACCGTGCACGGCGTATCCGCTTGGACGCTCAGCGCCTCGCCGGCGGAGATGCGGTAGAAGCGGCCCGGAACGATCAGACCGCCATCGACGCGGAGCGATGAGACGTCAGCCGCTTCGAAGCTCGCCGCGTATCCGGCACCGCTCTCGTTGCGGATGGTCCACGAACGCGGTGCGGTCGTCGGAATCAGCCGGGTCTTCGCCCACAGCCCCGGAAGCCGCAGGATCGGACCCTGCGGGGTCGATGTCAGGGCGCGTGCGGGATCCGGTGAGCGCGACGCGTCCAAGGATCCTCCGGGAGCGGATCCGGTCTCATTGCCGGCACCGCTGCCTCGCTCGCTGGTCGCGGTCCAAGCCGGTTCAGAGTCTCGGCCTGGTCCACCATGGGATTTTGGCGCACCGGCGCGCGCGAGCAGGCGTTCGGCGGCGCCGAGTTCATCGCGCGCTGCCGCGTCGAGCGTGTCGATCGCGCTCGGGTCTCCGTCGGCAGCCAGTCCAGCAGCCGCCACCGCGCGCGCCAAGGCCCGCTCGGCATCTCCCAGCCCGAACCCCGGCGCGACCTCCGCTGACGCCATTTCCCTCAGCGGACCACCGGGCGCACCGACGAGCGCGGCTGCGACCGTGGGCGCCTCGGCCGAGGCCCACCATCCGATCAGGACGATGGCAGCGATCAACGCGACGAGGGCCAGCCGCCCGATGGTCCGACGACGAGTCACTTGGTCGTGAACGTCCACGCCGGACTCGAACCGATGGTGTAGGTCTCGGCATTCGACGGTCCGGTAGGAGCGGTGTTCACCGTGGTCGCCACGACCTGCACCACATGGACCGTGGTCGGAGACAGCGGCGCACCCGGCGTCGGCAGCAGGAATATCTCACCGATATCGAGCCGGTTGTCGCGAGATGCGCCGCTGGGGACGTTCGCTCCACCGCAGAGGATGACCACCGACAGGTTGGTCGAGGATCCCTGCACGCGGATCGACGCGATGATCGTGTCCCAGCTCTTGGTCGTGGGGCAGATGACATGGATGGGAGGTCCGCAAACGTCGATGTCCGGCGTCCCGGGACTCTGCCCGGTGTTGCCCGAGCTCAGCGGATCCGGGGTCTCGGAATCGGTGCTGAACCCGGTGTCGACGCCGGTCTGGCCGATTTTCGGCCAGTAGCTCAGCGTGATGGTCGCGGGCATGTCGAGATCGCCGGCGTATTCGGTCGTCGCGTACCCATTGACGCCGGGAACGCTTCCCGGATGCGTCGCGCGAGCGAGCTCGGCATCGCCGAAGCCGAACACCTGAGCCTCATGGCGCATGAGCGGCAGGCGGTGGTAGACGGTGTTCCACAGCGAGCGGATCGAGGGGACGCCAGGCACGCTGCTGATGCCTTCATAATAGACATTCGACAGGAACAGATCGCTCCCGCCATTGGCTGCGCGGATCCTTTGGGTCAGGCCGACTCCACGATACAGGGCATTGCCGGTGTCTGCCGGTCCACCGGGTGCGCCGTCGGTGGATTCGTAATGCGTGAGCGATCCACCACGGATCGCCTGGTACCCGGCATGATCGATGGCTGCCTTGTTCAACGCGGATTGGAAGGTCAGAGCCGGGACCTGCGCGTCGGAGCGGTACGCGTTCGCGGCATTCAACGCCCCCTGCTGGACACCGGACACCGATACCGGAGCGGATGGATGCACCTTGTCATCTTTGGAGCCACCGCATCCCACCAGCGTCGCCATGCACACGGCGGCTGCGGTCGCGCACAAGTTCGGAGCGAGGCGTATCACCGCGCGGAGCCTATCCCACGGGGGAACCGGCTCCATGGAGTTCCGAAGGACATGCGGCAGCACATCGGCCGGCCCATGCGTCCGGCATCTGGCCACTGCCACCAGGCGGGATATGACCAGACGGACGGCGGTCGCCGCAGAAGAGGTTGGGATGGGGCACCCGGATGGCGACACAGCGGCTGCGATCGATCCGACCCGGTTCGGTCTGCCGACGCCGGACGACGGGGAGCGCCGCGACTGGGAGGAGAGCCGGGGCACGTGTCCCGAGCGTATCGACTTCATCGAACCAGCGCAGGTCGCCGAGCACTGCGGACTCGCCGGCCTGGGTGCCGCGCTGAGCGCCGAGATCGTCGATGCCACCAGGATCTACCAGCGACACCCGGAACTGCGCCAGCTCGCGTGGCATCTGCACCGGCGACTCGCCGCTGCGTCCGTCATGCAGCCGGCGCACATCCGATGGCCGCGCCTGCCGGATGCCTTTGGCGAGGGGCGTGATTTCGTCTGCCTGCACGTCCTGCTGTCACGGGTGCCGGCGATGCTCGCGTTCCATCGCGGACGCGGCATTCCGCACCAGGTGTCGCTGGATACCCTGGATGACCTACGTCTGTGGAGCGCGGACCATCGGCGCAAACGCGGCACCGCCGGGTTCTCGAATCCGGGCTGGCTGACCAACCACATCGTGGGGCGGATCTTCCGCATCGGCCGGCTGCAGTACGACCTGGGGACGTTCTCGTATGCCGTCCATGTCTTCCGGCATCGGCTGGACCGCCGCGTCGTCGCGCTCGCCGGGGATGCCCAGCGCTTCCGCGCCGATGGCCAGTGCGACGGGGCGAATGGGATCACCGATCCCACTGGCGGATTCGAGACGCGATTCGAGCGTTCGTCCACATCGATCCACGGTCATCCGATCTCCACGCGCGGAGCGGTGCTGCGCGATCCCGTCGATCTGCCGCCATCCGATTGGGAGTGCGTCCTTGAGAAGGGCGCCCACGTGCTGGGCGTGCACATCCC
>JACCZE010000422.1 GCA_013696105.1 Planctomycetota bacterium
TCATGGAGGTGCCCGAGGCAGGAGTCCTGATTGGACGTAGCGTAGACCTCCGACTCGACACGCCGTCTCTGATCGCTGGGAAATGGCCAGGACTCGATCTCGGAGAATGGATTGCGCTGAGGTGGGATGGCGTCCTGCATCTCGACACCCCCACCAAGCTCGCATTGGAAGCCAACGATGGCGCGGAGCTCCACCTCGATGGAGAGGTCCTCATCCGAAATGGAAGAGGACCAGGGCCGAATCTCGTAGCCTGCCCCGACGAGATTCCATCTGGCGATCATCCAGTGCATGTCACCTACTATCAGTTCGGCGGCACCGCGTGCTGTCGCCTGTTGATGGGCGATGGGAAGGGCGAATGGACTGCTGTGCCCGAATCGTCGCTCTCCCATGCCGATGGAAAACCGGGATTGATTCGCGCTGCGTATGCCATGGAGGGTGCCTCTGATAGCTCGGCGTGGGGGCGCACGTCCCACCGGGATAGGATGGATCATCCGTGGTTAGTGAGATCGATCTCGCAGCGGGCAAAGGAGGCCTTGAATCGCGCCGCGCTCCTGCAAAAGCGGGGAGACGCCGCAGGAGCACGGGCCGAAGCGCAGGGCGTCAACACATTGCTCGGATCCTTACCCAGCGAGATCTGGATCGATTGCCAGGTCGGCATCCACCTCGGTCGAGCACGCGAAATCATGGACGATGCTGCCGCCGCCGCGGAGTGCTACCGCGCGGTCGCCTTGAACGGATACAGTCAGCGGGACTGTGCGGAGGCGGCGAAGCTGTTGAGCGCGATCCAGGAGCGCCTGGGTGAGAACATCGATGCCGAAGCCACCTTGCGTGCCAAGGCAGACGAGAATCCGCAGAGGGCATCGGATCTCGGCCGCTACCTGTATCGGCATGGACGGTGGGAGGAGGCACGCGCCACTTTCACCAGGACGCATCAGAAGTTCGACGCTCCAGAGTGCCGTTTGTGGGCCTCCTTGTGTGGACTACGTGAAGATTCACCGGATTGGAAAGAAGCAGAATCAGCACTACGTGAGGTGACGCTGTCCGTTGCCGGATGGGTTCCGCATGTCGAGCTTGCAGCGCGTTATGCCCAGCACGCACCTCGTCATGAGGTCCTCATGACCCTGCAGGCGATCGAGCGTGCGGCGGATGGAACTGCCCCATTGGCGGCCCGCGCAACCCTGCTCATCCGCTTGGGACGTTTCGCGGATGCGAAGGCGCTGCTCGAAGTCTTGGTTCAACGATTCCAACACGAGTGGACTGCGGTGCATGTCACCTATGCACTTCTCCCACTGCAGTTGTGGAGCGGTCAGGATCCGATGCTGCGCGAGGATATCGCGAAGGAGTTGGCGAAGGTGCCGGTATCGCCAGAGTTGAAATCCGCCACGCAGGCCTTCTTCGATGGTCATTGGACGGAACTCGAGAATCGTCTCGCCCCATCTACTCCCGGCGCCGGCAACATCCTCCTGCTGCACGTCATGGAACGGTGGGCCTGCGGTGAGCACGCGACCGCCCGCATCCTCCTGGATCGCCTGCTGAAGGACTTTGGCGATGATCCGGGCGCTCAGGTCGGCCGGGCCCTGGATGGATGGTACCGCGAACAGACGCCGGAGACGCTGAAGGCATTTCCGCTGGCGGCTCCGCTCGGCGCGCCGTCCACATTGGACCAGTATTCCGATTTCTGACCGGTCCGAAGTGGTTGAATCGCGCGTACCGGCGCGCAATCCTGGTGTTGGACACCCACACCACCCATGAGGATCGGCATACGTCTGCTGCTGTCGCTGATGTTCGCATCGACGATCTGCAACTGGTCGCCGCCCATTCGGAAGGGCTCGCTGCTGGCACGGGCCTCGATCTGGGATCGTCCATGGGAGCTGAGCGATGCGTTCTCCCGCACGGATACTGCTAGGGTTCGCGGGAATGGTGGAGGAACGATAATTTGTGATCGTCGGTGCTGGGATATGCTATGACCCGCCATGAAGCCATCGCAGCCATCGCAGCCATCAGGCATCCGAGTGGTCCTGGATACGGATACCTACAACGAGGTCGATGATCAGTTCGCGTTGGCGCATCTCCTCCTGTCGCCCGGAGCCATCGATCTGGAGGCGGTGTACGCGGCGCCGTTCCTCAATCACCGCTGCGCATCTCCCGGCGAAGGCATGCAGAAGAGCTACGAGGAGATCCATCGGGTGCTCGACCTCATCCCCGGGGGACCGCGACCCGCGGTCTTCCGCGGCAGCACCGAATATCTCGCAGGCGCAGCGGCTCCGGTGCCGAGCGACGCAGTCTCCGATCTGATCCGCCGGGCGCTCGCGCGCCCAGAGGAGAAGCTGCATGTCATCGCCATCGGCGCCTGCACCAATATCGCCTCCGCCCTACTCGCCGAGCCGAGGATCGCTTCGACCATCGTCATCGTCTGGCTTGGCGGGCATGCGACGTATTGGCCGCATACCCGGGAGTTCAACCTCGGTCAGGATCTGCATGCGGCCCGCGTCCTCTTGGATGCCGAGGTCCCGCTGGTCCTGGTGCCCTGCTTCCCGGTCGCGTCCCACCTGATCACCACCGTCGCGGAGCTGGAAAAGAGGCTGGCACCGACTGGCAAGCTCGGCGCCTACCTGACCGATATCGTGCGCGGCTATCAGAACGATCCCCTGGGCTGGTCCAAGGTGATCTGGGACATGGCTGCGACCGCGTGGGCGATCAATCCCGAATGGGTGAAGACGATCCAGGCGCCGAGCCCGGTGCTGCTCGATGACAAGACCTGGAAGGTGCCGACACCGGATGGACGCCGGATGATCCGCATCGCGCAGCGGGTGGATCGCGACGCCATCTTCGCCGACTTCTTCGCCAAGGCGGGAACCAGCCGGCGCTGACGCCACCGGCGTTTCCTTCCACGGTCATCCCCTGGTGTCCCATGCGGGCGGCATGGATCCGTGTAACCCGCTGCACTCCAGTGGTTTTCCACGGCCAGTCCAGATTCCTGCCACGCGGCGGACATCGGCGGCGTCCTACTCCAAACCCGGTGGCCCCGCGGCACCCATGGAGGACTCATGCGCCCGATCGCCCTGCTGGTGCTCTGCTGTCTGCTGCGGACCCTGTCGGCTGCCGACCACTACCTGGCGCCGTCGGGGGCTGCCGATGGCGACGGCACCATCGGTAATCCCTGGAACATCTCGGTGGTCGGCTGGCCTGGGCAGGTGGCGCCGGGCGACACGCTGTGGCTGCGCGGCGGCACCTACAACGTCGATTGGACGGCCGAGCCCGACATGCTGTGGTGGAACACCCCGGGCACGGCCGCCAAGCCGGTCACGGTGCGCAATCAAACCGGCGAACGCGCCATCATCGACCTCGACTTCCGCATGGTCATGCTCGGCAACCACACGCATTTCATCGGCGTCGAATTCATGTGCTCGCGGCCGTCGAAGGTCGTCGCCAGCGGCTGGGATCCCGCCAAGCCGGCCGATATCGGCGTATCCGGCACCGGGGTCAAGATCATCAACTGCGTGCTGCACGACCTGTCCTTCATCTCGGCATTCAAGGAAGCGGTCGACTACGAATGCTACGGCAACGTCATGTACTACATCGGCGCCATGGGCGACTTCGACCGGCCATTCGGCACCACCGGATACCTGCAGAACGATACGGGGACGAAGATCATCGAAGACAATCTCATGCTCAACAACGTCATGCACGGGCTGCAGATCTACGGTTCCGACGCGGCCGATATGAAGAACATCCGCGTCGTCGGCAACACCATCATGGAGCCGGGCATCCTCTCGGGATACGCCGGCTTCAATGCGGTGGTGTGGGTCGGTGAGCGAGCGGCCGAGAACATCGTCCTCACCGACAACATCTGCTACCAATCGATGCCCGGAGCCGGCAGCAACGTGGTGCTGTGGGGCTCGGGTGGAGTGCTCAACAAGAACCTGACCGTCACCGGCAATCACATCATCGGCGGCTCGCCCGTGCTGCGCTTCGGGCAATGGGATCCCGTGACCGTCACCGGCAACACCCTGTCCGGCGATAATGGCCTGCTGTGGTACGAGGCGGCCTTGCCGTCGGGACGGCAGTACGACTGGAACCGGAACCGCTACCACTATCAGGGCAGCCAGCCGCCGTTCCGCCTCGGCGCGGCCGATCAAGATTTCGCGGGTTGGAAGCAGGCCACCGGTCTGGATGCGCAGAGCACCTACAGCTCGCAGCGTCCGAGCGCGCAGCACATCAGCGTGCGTCCGAACCGCTATGAGGCCGGCCGTGCCCACATCACCGTCTACAATCCGGCCCTGCTCGCCACCGCGAGCATCGACCTCTCGAACTGCGGCTTGGGGATCGGCCAGTCCTACCGCATCGTCGACGGCGCGGACTTCTTCGGCAGCGCCATCCACAGCGGCACCTACGACGGCAATCCGGTGACCATCAGCCTTCCCGGAAAAGGAGCACCGGTCGCTCGCATCATCGGTGACGATAATCCGCGGAATTTCATCCCCTCGGTGGATCATCATGATGGATTGAAGCTGCCTGTGCACGGCGATGGGACCTGCAATGCGTTCGTCCTGCTGCCCGGCGCCGGCAGCACCCCGACGCCGACCGTCGCCAAGCCGGTCATCTCACCTGATGGTGGATCCTTCTCCTCGGCGGTCACCGTGAGCCTGTCGAGCGCGACTGATGGCGCACAGATCTGCTATACCCTGGATGGCTCGACCCCGACCAGCGCCTCGACGCTGTACAGTGGTGCCTTCACGATGTCCGCCACCACCACGCTCAGGGTGCGGGCCTTCAAGAGCGGCATGAATCCCAGTCCGATCGGGAGCGCGACCTTCACGCTGCCGTCATCGCCCGCGAACGTCACCCTGACCGCGCTCCCGGCGGTGGTCGCACCGGGCGGAGGGGTGGAGATCCTGTGGACGGCTCCCTCGGGCAGGCCGGCAACCGATTGGGCCGCGCTGTATGCGGACGGATCGCCGATCGGATCGGAGGCCTGGTGGAACTACACGGACGGAGCGGCGCAGGGCAGCCGCAGGCTGACCGCTCCGGCGCAGCCGGGACGGTACGAGGTGCGCTACTACTTCGACGACGGCTCCGCCTGGAACGCCAATCCGGTGATGGCCACGGCGAGCTTCACCGTGACCGAGGTGACGGATACGCCGACGCCCCCCGGAACGACCGATGCGTCGAGCGATGCCGGCGGCAGCGGAAAGCGCTGCGGCTTCGGCGCCGGACTCGCGGTCATGGCCCTGATGCTGGCGATGTCCTCGCGCGGGCGAGGGCCGGCGCGAGCGGTAGCCTGGCCGGCCTCGCACTCGGCGTGCGCCCCACGCGGTCGGGTTCGGTGGTAGACTGCCGAGGAGCGTGCTCCTCCGCAGGCGTGCGGGGCCTGGCACGGACCTCCCTGATCACCAGGAACGATCGACTGCGATGACCACCACGGTTGCCGACACCGACGAGGACCTCCTGTCCCGATACCTCCACGATCACGATCGCATGGCGTTGGATACGCTGTTCCGGCGCCACCTCGACGCGGCGTATTCCCTGGCGAAGCGCATCACCGGCAGCGCCGCCGACGCCGAGGACGCGATCCAGGTGGCGTGCATGCAGGTGATCGCCAAGGCCCAGCAGTTCCGCGGAGAAGCCAGCGTCAGGAGCTGGATCCTGAGCATCGTCGCCCATGTCTCGACCAGCCACATCCGCAGCGAAAGCCGGCGCCACATCCGCGAACGCGGCTCCGAACCGCCACCGCCACCCTCGGAGCCGCCAGATGCGGACGGCGAACTCAAGCGGGTCATCCAGCGCGCCTTGGAGGAATTGCCCCAGCACGAACGGCTGCCCGTCGAGCTGCACTACCTGAACGCCTTGCCATTCAAGGAGGTTGCCACGGTGCTGCGGATATCGGAGGGCACGGCGCGTTCCCAGACCCACCGCGGACTGGATCGTCTGCGCGACATCCTCGGCCGGATGGGCAAGACGGTCGGTGCCGCCGGCCTGCTGTCCGTGCTGGCCAGCGTCACCGCTGAAGCGGCGCCCACCGACCTGGCGCTCAGGGTGTCGCAGGTCATCGCGACCTCCGCGCCTCCGCCGGTCATCTCGAGCGGACACGACGCGGTCGCGGGCACCTCCGCCTGGAAAAGCTGGGTGATCGTCGGCGCCTTCGCGATCGGCGGCCTCGCCACCTGGCTGATCGCCGACGCGGCGCAGGGATCGCCGACCACGGTGGTGTCC
>JACCZE010000428.1 GCA_013696105.1 Planctomycetota bacterium
ATTGTATGCCGCCACCGCCGACTCGGCGCCCGAGGAGAAGTGAGCGGGATCCGCCATCCGCCATCCGCCATCCGCCATCCGCCATCCGCGCTCTCCTCCGGAGCACCGCTTCCCGTCTTTTCCCGGCTTCCCGATTCGCGATAGTCCGGCGATGGTATCCAGTCGCATCGATGCCGCGCCGACGTCGGAGGAGTTGAAGGCGTACAGCGAGGGGCGGCTCGAGACCAGTCGCTTCGATGCGGTCGACCGCTGGATCGCGGCGCAGAGCCCCGAGGTGCAGGAGCGCGTGCTGTCGTCGGACGACAGCGCCGGGGTGCTGTCGGGCGCAGCCGAGATGTTCCCCGCGGGTACGTCCGGTCCGTTCTCTCCCGATACCGGCACCGGCCGGCGCTTCTCCGCCGCGGCGCCGATCGGAGCGGGCGGGATGGGTATCGTCGACCTCCTGCGCGATCAAGTCCTCGGCCGCGACATCGTCGTGAAGCGCTGCCGGCCGCGCCGCCCCGACGAGGCCGTGGCCACGTACCTGAGACGCATCCAGCTGTTCAAGCGCGAGGCGCAGCTGACCGCACAGCTCGAGCACCCCGGCATCGTCCCGGTGCACGATGTCGGCGAAGGTCCGCTGGGTGAACCCGCATTCACCATGAAACGCCTCGAAGGCGAACCGCTGAGCGCGATCATCGCCCGACGTCGTGCGGGCGAGGGACTGGATGTGGCGCGCCTGGTCGAAGTCATCTTGCGTGTCGCCGATGCGGTTGGCTACGCGCACAGTCGTGGCGTCGTGCACCGCGACCTCAAGCCCGACAACATCATCGTCGGTGCGCTCGGCGCGGTCTACGTCATCGACTGGGGTCTCGCCGGCGTGGTCGGCACCGTGCCGACGCGTGAACTGGTCGGAGCCAGTCCCAGCACGATCAGCGGCATGGGCATGGGCACGCCCGCATGGATGGCTCCCGAGCAGTTCGGCCAGGTGAAGGCCGACCCGCGCATGGACGTGTTCGCTATCGGCGGTCTGCTGATGGCCACGCTCAGCGGCAAAGGCCCGCGCGATCGCGGCGTATCTCCCGGATCTCCCGAGGTCAATCTCGCTCCACTGGATGCGCGCCTGCCGCGCGGTCTGGTCGCCGTCGCGCGGCGTTGCCTCCAGGTCGCTCCGGAGAAGCGCTATGCGGATGCTTCGGCCGTTGCCGATGACCTGCGCCAGTGGCTCGCGGCTGGCCTGACCTCGGCCGAGAACCCCGGCCGTTTGACGCGACTGGTTTCGGCGATGCGCAGATCGCGCCGCCTGAGCGCGGCGTTGATCGGCATCGTGGCCGCGGCGGTCTTCCTGGTCAGCTACGAACTGTGGCGAGAGCATCGGCGGCGCGACGCCGCGATCGAGGCCTTGGACCGCATTCGCGCAGAGGCGACCCCGCTCGCAGATGCCGCGCGTCTGCGCGATGCGCGCAAGCAGGTGCAGGAGATCCTCGTCGCATTTCCCGGACTCGCGCAGGCTCAAGCGCTGGAGGCCAGCATCGGCGCCACGTACGACGACCTCGAGCGCAAACATCGGCAAGCGACCCTCACGGCGAGGATCCAGGCGCTCACGCATGCGTTCGTGTTGAAGGGAGAATGGCCGACCCAGATCCCGGAAATGCGTGCGGCGCTGCGCGCGTGTGGGATAGCGCTGACCCCTGGCAGCGATCGGGCGGACAGAGCGGCCGTCATCGCCAGCGCGACGCCGCGAGCGGATCTGCTGACCGCCATCGCCCTGCTCGAGCGAGCGTGCGTCGTCGGCGGCGTCGAGTCCGACATCGCGGCGCGGTGCGCGCAGCTCATCGCCGACACCGCGCCGGATGCTGCTTGGGCGGGTGTCGCACGGCTGCTGGCGTCGACCAGCGAGCTTTGGCACGATCTCGCGTTGGCGGACGATCCCGAGGCGTTGGCAGCGGCCACCGGGAGCGCGCGCACCGCCGACCTCGTGCTGGCGCTCTTCGGCCCTCAACCGCGATTGATCGAGGTGGCTTCGACGCGACTGCGCGAGAACCCCGGTGCATTCTGGCCGCACGTCATTGCGGGCCGTGTGGCGCTCCAGCGCGGCGACTATTCCGGGGTCGAGCGCAATGCGCTGGTCGCGCTGGGCAAGGAGCCGCAGAGCGTGTGGCCGAGACTGCTGCTCGCGTACGTGCACCTCGATTCCGAATACCACGCCGGCGTCCTGACGTCGGCGGTCGAGGGACTATCGATCAACCCCGACAACCGCGAATTGCTGGTGCTGCGCGCAGTAGGCATGTGCGGCCTGGGCCTGCGCAGCGAAGCACAGGACCTGATCAACCGGTCGGATTGCGCCTCGCTGCTGCGGTACCACCTCTACCACCAGGAGGACCATCCGATCGAACGCGGCATCTCTGCCCTGGTCGCGCAGGGGATCATCATCCCGCCGGCCGATCCGCTGCCCGGCCCGCTGGTGGTTCCGGTGTTGGAGGAGGAGGGGGGGTAGGCGGCTATCAGCTATCAGCTATCAGCTGATAGCGGCCGTGCTGCCTCGGCCCTCCGCTCCTGCTACTTCTTCAAGATCTCCAGCAGCAATGAACACGCGTCCGCCTGATCGTCTCCATCCGGGATCTCGCCGGCTTGGCGGAGGCGGTCGACGATCGCTTTCTGCAGCCACGTGCGGCCGCGGGCGAGACGGCGGTGGCAGGTGGCGAGGGGGAGCTTCAGCTCGGCGGCGAGGTCCCGCAGATTGCGCCCGCGCACCAGATGGCCTTCGAGCAATTCAGGGATCTCGGCTTCCAGCGTCCCGTCCGAGGCCCAGGCGCGCACGTCGGCCCACGATTGCGCGAGCAGGGATTCCGCCCACGCGCGGTCCATCGCCATGGTCTCCGAGGATTCCGGCGCGGGCGCTGCGGGTTGGGCGCCATCATCGGGCAGCACCGGCTTCTCACGATGCTGTCGGCGCCAGCGCTCGCGCAGCCGGTTGCGCGCCTCGTTCCACGCCAGGGTCATGAGCAGGTACCGGAATCGACTCCCGACCCCGGGCTCCGCGGCGGCCATCAGCTCGGGGTGTTCGAACAGGTGGAGCAACACTTCTTGGATGACGTCTTCGAGATCGCTTTCATTGGGCAGCTTCAAGCGCAGGTAACGGGAAATGGAATCCGCATACTGGTCCATGACCACGGCGGCTTCGGCCGGGCGCAGCGAGAGCCGGCCGATCAGACTCCATCTGGTTTCGGGAAATCCGATGCGGGTGGGCACTGCTGCCAGGGTGGCCGTAGCTGATGATCGTCAAGGCGGGCATCTGTCGAAGCAGGAGGAGTGAGGTGGCGACGTACGGCTGCACGACGTATAATCAGGGCGTCAGCGGACCACTGGTACCATACATGTACGCACGGCTGTGTTCTCCTTCGGAGCCGCGGCCAGCGCAACAAGGGCCCCTTCCTGGGGCAAATGTCCAGTGCGCAACGTCTGACCCCGCCTTGGTACCGGCGGGTCGGGGCCATCCCTTCCGGGATGGCCCTTTTTTTTCGAGGCGCGCATGCTCGATCGCTCGGCATGGTTCACCATCGGCCACTCGACGCTGCCGATCCAGGATTTCCTGGATCGGCTGATCGCTCATCGCATAGCGGTCGTCGCCGACGTGCGGCGGTATCCGGCCAGTCGCCGGCACCCGCACTTCGAACAATCCCGATTGGCCGCCTCGCTGTCCGCCGCCGGCATCGCCTACGAATGGTTCGAGGATCTCGGTGGACGCCGCCATGCCGCTGACCCCAGTCCGACAAATGCGGGATGGCGGGTCGCAGCGTTCCACGCCTACGCCGATTACCTCAGTGATCCGCGCTTCATCGCGGCATTCGAACGGCTGGAGCGACGGGCGAGCGCGTCGGCCACCGCGGTGATGTGCGCTGAGGCCCTGTGGACGAAGTGCCATCGTCGCCTGATCGCGGATGCCGCCACCGCGCGCGGATGGAGCGTGCACCACATCATGGGAGTCGCACGTCTCGAACTGCACGCGCTGCCCGTGTTCGCACGCGTCGTCGACGGCCACCTGCACTATCCCCGCTCCGGAGATCCGCAGCTGTCGCTGTTCGGCGTGTGATCGGCGTTGACAGGGCATCGCGCAGGCGAAGCGTCGAGGTCGATGGGGAGGACGATCGCACCGGCTTGGGCTCGAGCCTACGCATGGCTATGCGGCGCGGCTCTGTGCGTGTCTCAGGCCACCTGCCTCGTGGCCGCGACACCAGGCGTCCCGGTATCACCACGGCCCGGACCAGTACCGACGGTGTGGGCGACCTGGACCGACGATGCCCTCAATGGCGAGGTCGGAGAGAATCGCGACGACGCTCGCACCAACGCCTTCACCGTGGGCGTGCATCACGGGCGGATGCTCGCGGTCCTCGATTATGGGAATCTCACCGACAAGGGGGGACGCGGCGGACCACCGGCGCGTGTCGACGAAGCGACCGCCACCCTCGGTGCGCAGTGGCAACCCTTGGAGGGTAGGCGTTCGGCCACGCTCGCGTCCGGAGCGGGTGCGCGTTGGAGCGGTGATCTGGGTGGAGCTCGCATCCAGAACGGCTGGCACCGGGCCCTCGGTCTTGCGCAGGTGCAGCTTCCCTACGAGGCCAGCGCCTGCGATCCATTGGGCTATGTGCGAGGTTCGTGGCAGGAGGGACTGCATGCGTCGTCGGTCGCGCATCTGGCTGCCGACCTCAGCGTCGAGGCGCTCGCGACCGCGGGCGGTGAATGGCAGGGCGAGGCTGCGTTGCGCGCGCTGGCGATGGGGACGGATGCCGAAGCGTGGTTCGGGCTGGTGCGCGTGATGCGTGGAGGGACTCCGGCATCGCGCACCGCGCGGGTGGTGGCCGCACACGAGCGCGGCTGGTGGCTCGTCGCCGGCTATTCGGTCGGGCCGTACTCCCTCTCGGGGGCGGTCTCTCCGCGCACACGCGCGGCGTATGGCCAGGTATCGGTGCTCCTCGGCAGACCCGCCCTGCATCGCGATGCTCCCTCGAGCACCATCACCGGAGCCATCGGTCCGACCGCGTTCGCCGCGGGCCTCGTCGATTCGGTGCGTTGGCGGCCGCCGTGGCCGGAGGCGATGGCCGGGCTCGGCCAGCGGCTGAGCGTGGTGGTGGACCACCGATTCGGTCGGGTGCCCGGGTGGACCGGCACGGATACCTCCCTGCGCTTCCGTCAGGTCTCTGTGGGTCTGGACCTCGCCGCTGTGCCCGGTCCTGACCGGCCGCTGCCAGTGCCGTTCGTGCAGGTCATGTCCGGATGGCGCCTGGAGCGCATCCAGCATGAAGGGCCTTCGCCTGGTTACTCGGAGCAGCGGACCGCTTCTGGGGTCACGCACGTGTCGGCCGGCGTGCGGTTCGGGCTGGCGGAGGATTCACCCTATGGGATCTCCTGTGCTGGCGACGTCTGGATCCCCTGGCGACACGCCGAAGCGGAGGGGGGCGCCGCCTACCTGCGGCCGGGGGCCGGCGCACATCTGTCCTGGATGGTGCGGGCACCGTGGTGAACCATTGCCATTGGTGCCGAGGGTGCCGATGTCACCAGATGGAGATGCACCGGAGGGAGATGTAGAAGCTTCGATGGGTCCGTACGGGCAGGGATCCAGGTCGAGCTATACTTCATTCCGGTCGACGCGAGCCACCGGTTCCCAGTTCGACCCCCGCAGCCACACACTGCGGGCGAGGCCACCCCACAAGGGTGGCCTCATCCTTTTGGGGAAGTGCTGCAGCGCGGGATCAGCGGCAATCATCGGTCGCCGAGGTCTCTTTTGCCGCGGACACGAACTGGCTTTTTCGGGATAGGCCCGTATGTAGGACCCTTCCTTCCCCGGAGAAACCACATGGCCCGTATCATCGTCATCGTCATCGTCATCGCCGTCCTCGTGGCCGGAGTGATGCTGGTCCGCAAGAGCCAGAACGAGAAGGCGATCCAACAGGCGAAGATCGAGCAGGATCGGGTAGCCAAGGAGAAGGCCGATCGCGACATCGCCGAGAAGGCAGCCAAGGAGAAGGCCGCGAAGGAAGAAGCGGATCGGGCCGCCAAGGCCGCGACCGAGAAGGCCGCCCAGGAAAAGGCCGAGCGCGAAGCCAAGGAGAAGGCCGAACGCGAAGCCCGTGAGGCGAAGGAGAAGGCCGATCGTGAAGCCGCCGAGAAGGCTGCCCGCGAGGCCAAGGAGAAAGCCGAGCGCGAAGCGGCGGAAAAGGTAGCCAAGGAGAAGGCCGATCGCGAAGCCGCCGAGAAGGCTGCGTCCGCCAAGGCTGCGACCGAGGCCCAGCCCTCGCAGGCCGATCTCGACCGCATCGCGAAGGAGAAGGCCGACCGCGAAGCCGCCGAGAAGGCCACCAAGGACGCAGCCGAGCGCGATGCCGCGGCCGCGAAGGCGGCCAAGGAACAGGCCGACCGCGAAGCCGCCGCCAAGGCAGCGAAGGACGCCGCCGACCGCGA
>JACCZE010000441.1 GCA_013696105.1 Planctomycetota bacterium
CTCTCGATCCTGGGCAGGATGAACAAGGTCACCACCGCGATCCCCCAGCCGATGAGTCCGATCTTCAGCTCGCCGCTGCCGATGCACAAACCGATGATGGTCACGAACCACAGCACCGCCGCGGTGGTCACGCCGCGCACGGTGTTGCCCTCGCGGATGATCGCCCCGGCGCCGAGGAAGCCCATGCCGGTCAGGATGCCGGCGGCCAAGCGCGCCGGGTCCGGCCGCCACGTGGTGTCGGTGAGGCTGACACCGATGAACAGCTGCTCGGACAGGATCATCGCGATCGCGGCGGCGACCCCGACGAGCACGGTGGTGCGCAGCCCGGCGGCGCGGCCGTGGCTCTCGCGCTCGAAACCGATGACGATGGAGGCGGCGAGGGTCAGTCCGATGCGGACCGCGATCTCGGAAGTGGTCAGGGCCATGGGCGAAGCGTAGATCCCCCGCGGGTAGGTGCCAGGGACAGGCGGTGGCTCCTCTGGGCGCTGCGCGCCGAAATCGCCGCTCACCTGTTCGGAGCCTGAGCCCCATGTAGCGGTGCGCTGGGCGCTGCCGCCGCGGCGACCTCCGCCCGCAGATCGCGTTCGACGATGTTCTCGACCAGGATGAAGGCGCCGATCATGGTGCCGACCACGCCCGGATGTCCGATGCTTTGGCCGGCAAAGCACAGGTTCTTGAGCCGATTGCGTCGCGGGATCGGCTCGCTGCCGAGCCAGCCGATGTCGTGCGACAGGCCCATGGCGGCGCCGTTGCGCGAACGCGTGAAGTGCTGCACCGACAGCGGCGTCGACGCCCAGGTGCGGGTGATGGTGCCGGCGATCTCGGGATGGAGTCCGGTCACCGCAGCGAGGATCTCGCGCGTGCGTGCGTCCTTCCAGGCCTCGTAGGCTTCCGGCCGTTTCCCGGCGACGCTGTCGCGCCAGGCGGCGACGGCGTCGCACGGTACCCACAGCATCGCCTCGAGGTACGGATTGCGGGCCTGGTCTTCGGCCTGGTCATGGAAGTTGCTGGGCGACAGGTAATACAGGTCGCCGTCGGGATTCTCAGCGGTCGTCATGCGCGCGAAGTGGTGTCGCCGACCGAGCTCGAGCGGCGGGCGCGAGAGCGCCGCGTACACCAGCACCGCGCTGTCGCTGTCGGGCGTGGCCTGGATGCGCTCCGCCAGGCTCGACCGGAAGCCGTCGATCCCGGTGAGTCGCAGGGTCTCGGCCGGGTGGCAGGTCGAGATCGCCATATCGCAGGGATGGACCTCGCCCTTCGCGTCGGTGACCGACGTGACCAGGCGGTCTTGCCACTGGATGCTGGTCGCGGGCCGTTTGAGCGCGAGCCGCCCGCCCAGCGCGCGGAAACGCTCGACGAGGGGCTTGACCATCGCTTCGCCGCCGCCCTCGGCGCGCCACGAACCGGCGAGCGCGGTGCCGGCGAAGCCCGCATAGAGGTCGAGGGTGCAGCGCTCGGGTTTCATCGCCAGGATCGAAGCCAGGCAGCCGATGACCTCCTTCGCGCGCCCGGAGACGCCGCATCGTTCGAGGATCGTCGCCACGCTGTCGTGCGGATCATGCACCGGCGGCGGTGATCCCGCAGGCACGATGCTGTCGAGCCACTGCGTGGCGCCCATCTGGCCGACGAGATCGGCGAAAAAGAGCGTGATTGCCTCGGCCTGCTCCGGCCAGCGCGCGCACAGCGCCCGGCGCGATGCCTCGAGACCGACTGGAAAATCGAAGTGCGCTTCGCCGGGAATGTGGATGCGGTACTGCGAGTCCTCGTCCAAGGGAAGGAAGCGCATGCTCTCGAGGATGCCCAGGCGCCGCGCGATCCGCCGGAAGATGCCATCGGGATCCGAACCGGTGATGAAATGGAATCCGGTGTCGAACCAGTACGGCCCGCGTCGGAAGCGCTGCATGAGCCCGCCCGCGATGGCGTGCGCCTCGAGGATCGTCACCTGCCAGCCGTGCTCGGCGAGCAGCACGCCCGCGGTCAACCCGCTGAGACCGGATCCGATGATGACCGCGCGACCGGGAATCATCGAAAACGTGCTCCGTGCACCGTCCTCCGTGCTCCGTCATCCTCTGAGGACATCGTGCGACGAGGACGGAGCACGGAGCACCGAGCACGGAGCACGTTCTTCACCCATCCACCGCGCGCAGGACCAGGCACGCGTTCGTGCCGCCGAAGCCGAAGCTGTTCGACAGGACGGTACGCAGCTTCGCGTTCTCGACCGGCTTGGCCGCGATGTTGATGCGCGGCAGCTTGGGATCCTGGTTCTCGTAGTTCAGGTTCGGGGCGATGAACGACCCCTGCATCATGAGCATGGAGTACAGCGCTTCGCTCGCGCCGGCCATCCAGCATTCGTGGCCGGTGAGCGATTTGGTCGAGGACACCGGCGGGCCATTTTCGCCGAAGACCGCGTGGATGGCTTCGGCCTCGGCCGCGTCGCCCATCTCGGTTCCGGTGGCGTGCGCATTGACGTAGTCGATCTCGGCCGGTTTGACCCCGGCGGCATCGAGTGCGCCGCGCATCGCGCGCGCGGCACCCAGCCCGTCGCCCGAGGTCATGTGGTTACCGTCCGAGCTGAACGCGTAGGACAGGACCTCGGCGATGATCGGCGCGCCGCGCGCCTTGGCCTGCTCGTATTCCTCGAGCACCAGGCTCGCGGCGCCGCCGCTGGGCACCAGGCCATCGCGATCGCGGTCGAAGGGTCTGACCGCGCGCGACGGCTGGTCGATCGACATCGAGAACACTCGCAGCCCGTCGAAGGCGGCCATGCTCTGCCAGCACAGCTCCTGCGAGCCGCCGGTCACGACCGTGTCCTGCATGCCGCTGGCGATCAGCATCCACGCCCAACCGATGGCGTGCGCGCCCGATGCGCACGCGCCGCTGAGGGTCAGGCTGATGCCGCGCGTACCGATCATCGGGCCGAGATTGATGGTCGGGGTCGAGTTCAGCGCCTTGATGACCTTGTCCGAACCGAGCGAGCCGGTGCTCTTCTCGCGGCGCACGGTGGTCAGGACCTCCTCGATCGGATCGGCGCAGGAATCGTTGCCGTAGATCACTCCGGCGCGGTCGCTGGTCAGGATGGATGCGCAGCCGGAGCGCGCGATCGCACGTTTGGCGGTGATCGCGGCATACAGCGCCGTCTCGCCCATGCTCTTGCGTTCCTTGCGCGCGAAATGCGACGCAGCGTCGACGGGCGCGATGCAGCCGGTCAGCGGCGAACGGAAGCCGAGCTGGATGCGCTCCTCGCTCACGCCGATCCCGGACTTGCCGGCCCGGAGCGAGGCGCTGATGTCCTCGAGCGACGAGCCCAGGCACGAGAGGGCGTCCATCCCGGTGACGACAACACGGCGGCGAGGCGAGTTCAGCAGCATGCGCATCCCGTGGTGGTCGCGGTCGTCGCCGATCGCGAGGTGCGCAGAAGTATCTCGATCATCGGCCTGCGGTGCAACGCATTCATCGGCTCATTCCGCCCAGAAATCATAGAAATTTTGCCACTGCAGTGGATGCCGCCGGACCACCCGTTCCAGGCGTTCCGCCCAGCGCGCGACCACGGCGGTGAGTTCCTCACGCCGGCGGGCGCGACTCGAGAACGAGAGGGTCCATGGCTCATCGGCCGCGATGAAATACGTGCGCAATCCGCTCTTCACCGAGAACACCGGTACGATGAGCGCCCCCGTTGCCGCCGCGGCTACGAACGGTCCTGTGGGGAATCGCGCAGGTCTTCCGAAGAATGGCACCGATATCGCATTGACGTCAGAACCGGCGGTGCGGTCCCCGAGCATGCAGCAGGTCTCGCCGCGGCGCAGGGCGGCGGCGATCTGCAGGCTGGCGCCGAAGGGATCGCGCAGGTCGATGATGCCGAAGGGGTGAGCGCCCATGGCCTTGGTCATCTGCTCGCGCACGCGCGGATCCTCGTCCTGGAGCATGACGATGTTGATCACGCCGTGCCTGTGCCGGGTCAGCCAGCGGCCTGCGAGTTCCCAATTCCCCAGGTGCGCGGACAGCACGATGCAACCCTGGGGGTGGCGCATGGCCGCTTCCATGCGCCGTTGTCCGCGGTTCTCGAAGCGCAGGCTGTCGGGATCGACGCCCACGAGGAAGCGGTCGGCGAGATTGCGCGCGAAGCTGAAGAAGTGGCGCCAGGTCATCACCGCCGCTCCCCAGCGGCCCAGGCTCGGACGCACCCGCCGCCAATAGGACATGGTCGTACGTCGCGCGCGGGTATCGCGGATGAAATACCACGTCGTCGGCGGGATGAGCATCCCATAGCACAGCCACAATCCGCCGTAGCGGGCGAAGGCGTGCACCAGGGCATGACCGACGCCACCGCCATGGCTGCGCCCGCGCCAACGCCGCGCGGTCACCGTTCCCGGTCCTCGCCAGCGGAAGGCCTGGCCGCCTCGGCGGCGATCGCCCGCGTGATGCGGCGCGTCCGCC
Organism: Planctomycetota bacterium; assembly: GCA_013696105.1. Classification (GTDB taxonomy): domain Bacteria; phylum Planctomycetota; class UBA11346; order UBA11346; family UBA11346; genus JACCZE01. The sequence continues at coordinate 4,435 of JACCZE010000441.1, forward strand.
TGCGCGCCACCAGATCGCCGATGATGTAGCCGAAGAATCCGGCGATCAGCGCCACCAGCGGCATGAGGATCGCGCTGCCGAGCAGCCAGGCCGTCAGGCAGTCGCGCACCACCAGCCAGATGCCGCTCACGTCGCCTGCCGCGTGGAAGCGTTCGCCCAGGATGTGGAAGCTCTCCTGCGCCGGCACACCGGTGAGCAGGTAGATGCCGATCGCGGTTGCGAGGGCGTACCAGCCCGCGAGCAGCGGCCCGATGCTGTGGTTGCTCACCAGGAGCACGAGCCCGACGTTCAGGCGCAGGAGCAGCGCGAGCCACACCGCCACCAGCATCTGCAGGCCCGGGATGGGCGCGATGCCCATCGCCGCTCCCAGCGCGAACGCTCCCGAAATCTGCCACGGCGTGAGGTTCGCGCCGAGGAACTGCCGGAAGGTCTGGCGGGGACGGGGAACCAACCGCCGGTGCGGCCACGGCATCAGCCTGCGCCAGACCAGTCGGAAGAACGTGCGCGACGCGCGTGCGTTGTCGCGGAATTTGTCGAAGTGGCTGACCCGATCGGGCGGGTAGATCACTGCGACGGGCGCGAAGCGCACCGGGATCCCCGCCCATGCGGCGCGCACCAGCACCTCGATCTCGTACGCGTAGCGCCCGGCTTTCACCGTCAGCAGGGTGGTGTTTGGCAGGGGATAGACGCGCAGGCCGGATTGGCTGTCTCCCACCCACCAGCCGCACGCGATCCAGGTCCACAGGTTCGACCACCAGCGACCGAAGCGGCTGACGCGGGGTGCCAGGGCGAGGTCGCGGCGACCGACATAGAGGCTGTCGACCTCCACCGCGGCATGGGCCAGCGCCAGGGCAGCGCTCGGAGGATGCTGGCCATCCG
>JACCZE010000457.1 GCA_013696105.1 Planctomycetota bacterium
GAACGCAAGAACCAGGAAGTGGAGCAGGCCCGTTCGGCGCTCGAAGAGAAGGCCAAGCAGCTGGCCCTGACCTCGAAGTACAAGTCGGAATTCCTCGCCAACATGTCGCACGAGCTGCGCACGCCGCTGAACTCGCTGCTGATCCTCTCGGATCAGCTGTCGCGCAACCACGAAGGAAACCTGACCGGCAAGCAGGTCGAATACTCGCGCACCATCCATGCGTCGGGCAACGACCTGCTGTCGCTGATCAACGACATCCTCGACCTGTCGAAGATCGAATCGGGTACGGTGACGGTCGAGGCCAGCGAGCTCGGATTCGCCGAGATGCAGGATTACGTCGAACGCACCTTCCGCCATGTGGCGGAATCGCGCGGCCTGCAGTTTGCATTCACGCTCACCGACGGCCTGCCCAAGTCCATGGTCACGGACGCCAAGCGCCTGCAGCAGGTGATCAAGAACCTGCTGTCGAACGCCTTCAAGTTCACCGAAGAGGGCCTGGTCGAGGTCAAGGTCGGAGTCGTCCAGTCCGGCTGGGACCACGACAACGAGAACCTCAACAAGGCCAAGGGCGGCGTGCTGGCGTTCTCCGTGTCCGACACCGGTATCGGCATCCCCTCGGACAAGCAGCAGATCATCTTCGAGGCCTTCCAGCAGGCGGACGGTTCGACCAGCCGCAAGTACGGTGGTACCGGCCTGGGTCTGGCGATCAGTCGCGAGATCTCGCGCATGCTCGGCGGCGAAATCCGACTCGAATCGACCCCCGGCAAGGGCAGCACGTTCACGCTGTTCCTGCCGCGGCTCTATACCCCGCCCAAGGGGCTGCGCCGTTCGCAGACTCCGGAAATTGCCGCCGCGGCGGCGGCTGCATCGGCCCTTCCCAACGCCGAGGAGAACGTCAGCACCCACATCGAGGACCAGGTCCCCGAGGTGTCGCAGCTGCCCAACGAACTCAGCGACGATCGCGCCAACCTCAAGAAGGGCGACCGTGTCCTGCTGATCGTCGACAACGACGTGGCGTTCTCGAAATTCCTGCTCGAGATGGCGCACGACAAGGGCTTCAAGGCCCTGGTCACGTCCAAGGGCGGGGCGGCGGTCGCGCTGGCGCGCGAGTTCAACCCGACTGCGGTGATGCTCGACATCAAGTTGCCGGACATCGACGGTTGGCGCGTGCTCGACAACCTCAAGAGCGACCTGAACACGCGGCACATCCCGGTGCACATCATCTCCAACGACGACAACGCCGAACGGGCGTTCCGTCAGGGTGCGCTGGGCTTGCTGTCCAAGCCCGTCAGCAAGGAGCAGCTCGACACCATCTTCGGCGAGATCCGGGATTTCGCCGAGCGCGGCACCCGCAATCTGCTGATCGTCGAGGACGACGAGGTGCAGCGCAACTCGATCGTCGAGCTCATCGGCGACGGCAACGTCCACACGGTCGCGGTCGGCAGCGGCAAGGAGGCGTTGGCGATCCTCAAGGACGAGCGATTCGACTGCATGGTCGTCGACCTCGGCCTGCCGGACATCAACGGCATCCAGCTGATCGAGAAGGCGCGCAAGGCGTCGAGCAACAAGGCGCTTCCGATCATCGTGTACACCGGCCGAGACCTGACCAAGAAGGAGGACACCCAGCTGCGTCGGGTTGCGCGGTCGATCATCGTGAAGGACTTCCGCGCTCCCGAGCGTCTGCTCGACGAGGCATCGATGTGCCTGCATCGACCCAAGGGCAAGCTGCCCGCGGCCAAGCAGCGCATGATCGAGAAGCTGCACGAACCCGAGGTCGTTCTCAAGGGACGAAAGGTGCTGGTCGTCGACGACGACATCCGCAACATCTTCGCGATGACCAGCCTGCTGGAGCGCTACAACATGGAGGTGCTGTCCGCGGAAAATGGCAAGGATGCCATCGCCGTGCTCGAGAGCACTCCGGATGTCGACGTGGCGCTGATGGACATCATGATGCCCGAGATGGACGGCTACGACACCATGCGGGCCATCCGCCTGAATCCGAAGTTCCGATCGCTTCCCATCATCGCTCTCACGGCCAAGGCCATGAAGGGCGACCGCGAGAAGTGCATCGATGCCGGCGCATCGGACTACGTGGCCAAGCCGGTCGATTCCGAGAAGCTGCTGTCGCTGCTGTGCGTGTGGCTCTACCAGGCGGCGGACCGCCAAGTGAGGGGCCGTGGTTGATTCCGGTTCCATCGTACGGATTTCGGGACCGCCACCGGTAGTCGACGAAAAGGTCAACATCCTGATCGTCGATGATCGGCCCGAGAAGATCATCGCCCTGGAATCCGTCCTGGCCGAGCTCGGCCAGAACATCGTCGAGGCGCGATCCGGGAAGGAGGCGCTGCGACTGCTGCTCAAGCACGAGTTCGCGGTGATCCTGCTCGATGTGAGCATGCCGGTGATGGATGGATTCGAGACCGCGTCCCTGATCCGGCAGCGCCAGAACAGCGAGCACACCCCGATCATCTTCGTCAGCGCCATCAACGCGACCGAGACCCACGCCTCTCGCGGGTATTTGCTCGGTGCGGTCGACTACATCTTCGCCCCCGTCGTCCCGGAGGTCCTGCGCGCGAAGGTGAGCGTCTTCATCGACCTGTTCAAGAAGACCCAGCAGGTGCAGAGACAGGGTGATTGGCTGCGCGCAGAGGCCGAGCGTCGGGCCGGACAGCTCGAGTCCCGGCTGCAGGCGCTCCTGAACCGGCTCAATGTCGGCGTCTTCCGCTCCACCTATGATGGAAGACTGGTCGAAGGCAATCCGACGTTCTTCCGTCTGCTCGGACTGAAGCTCACCACCGATCCCGGGTCGGTGCAGATGCGCGACCTCTATCACGATCCGCGCGAACGCGATGCGCTCATCGCCGAACTGACGATCAACGGCCAGACCCAGGAGCACAATGTCCAGCTGCGCCGCACCGACGGTCAGCTGATCTGGGTGCGCGTCACCAAGAGCCTGACCATGGACCCCGGCAAGGACCGCATGATCGAGGGGCTGATCGAGGACATCACCCTGCGCAAGCAGGCCGAGGACGCGCTGGTCACCAAGGTCGAGGAGCTCGCACGCACCAATGCCGAACTCGAGCAGTTCGCGTACATCGCATCGCACGATCTGCAGGAGCCATTGCGCATGGTCTCTTCGTTCTCGTCGCTGCTCCAGCGCCGGTACGGCGAGCAGTTCGATGAGCAGGGCAGGCAGTACATCGCGACGCTGGTCGAGAGCTCGGGCCGCATGCAGACGTTGATCCGCGATATCCTCGCGCTCTCGCGCGTCGGCAAGATCGAGTCGCCGGCGTCCTTCGACGGCAACGAGATCCTCTTGAAGGCGCTGTTCAATCTCCAGTCGGTGATCGACGAGAACACCGCGGTGATCACTTCCGATCCATTGCCCACGATCACCGGCGACGCCGTGCTGATCGGCCAGGTCTTCCAGAACATCATCGCCAACGCGATCAAGTTCCGCCGCAAGGAGGTGCCCCGCATCCACGTCTCCAGCGCATCCATCCTGCGCGGCTGGCATTTCATCATCGCGGACAATGGCATCGGCATCCCCCCCGAGCACCAGGACAAGATCTTCGGCATCTTCCAGCGTCTGCACACCCGCGCCGAATATCCGGGAACCGGCATCGGCCTCGCCTTCTGTCGCAAGGTCGTGCAGCACCATGGCGGACGCATCTGGGCCGAGACCAATCCCGCGGGTGGGACGATCTTCAACTTCACGCTCGGTGAGAATGGTGCGCTGGGCGACCAGCACCGCACCCAG
>JACCZE010000466.1 GCA_013696105.1 Planctomycetota bacterium
CTCTCGAGGAAGGCCGGCAAGCTCGACGAAGCGCGCGCGCATTACCAGCAGGCGCTGGCCGGTTCGCCCAACGCGACCTGGATCCTGCACGAGCTCGCGGACATCTGCCGCCACCTCGGACGGCTCGAAGAGGCCTACGCGCATCTCGAGCACGCGAAGAGCATGGATCCGTACAACGCGACCACGTACGGCTACTTCGCCGATCTGCTGCGCCACGAGGGCAAAGTCGCCGAAGCCCAGGCAAACCTCGAGAAGGCGGTCGAGATCGACGGCGAGTACACCTGGGCGTGGCGCGAACTCGCCGAGCTGCGGGCGCTCTCGGGCAAGCATGCCGAAGCCGAGGAGTGCTACCGCAAAGCGTGCCAGCTCGAGACCGACGAACCGATCAACGACGGGCTCAAGGCCTTCCTGCTGCGCTGCCAGAACCGGCGCGACGCGGCGATCCCGTACCTCGAGCGCGCGGTGGAACGCCAACCCGATTACCTGTGGGCCTGGCGCGAGCAGATCGAATTCCATCTGATCGCCAACCATCCCGACGAGGCCGAGGCCGTGGCCACGCGCGCGATCGCAGCGCTGCCGCACTCCGCGCCGATCTACGGCATGCTCGCCGAAGCCCAGCGCCGCATGGGCAAGCGCGCGCTTGCGCGTGCGAGCGTGGCCAAGGCGCTCGAGATCGCCGACGACGTCCCGCAGCTGTGGGCGATCAGGGCCGAGCTGTCGGCCGAAGATGATGATTATGCCGGCGCGCGCCGCTCGGCCGAACGCGCGGTGGAGCTCGACAGCGGCGTCGAATACAAAGCGCTGCTCGCACAGGTGCTGATCGCTTCGGCGGCCGAGGCGCCGGTCGGATCGTCGGCCCAGGCGCTCGAAGATGCCGGCCGCATCGTTGCCGGCCTGCTCAAGCTCGATCGTCCCATCCAGCCGGCGTTCGAGCTCGCGGCATCGCTTGCGGAACGGCGTGGCGATCTCCTCGAGGCCAAGGCGATCTGCGACCGCGCCCTCGCCGGAACCTACCAGGGCGATTCCCGGCTGCTGCTGCGGCGTGCGCGTTTGGCGGTCCTGAGCGCGGAGAAGGATCCGACCTCGCGCCTCGAGCCGCTGTTCACGCAACAGGGCACCGGCAAGGCTCCCGCTCCATGGCGGGAGATCGCGCACGTGTTCGCCCAGGCGCATCAGCCGATCCTCGCGCGCCGCGCCGTCTACCTGCACCTGAGCTCGGCGGCTCCGAGCGCCGAAGAGCAGGCGAAGGCCTGGCTCGCCATCGCCGAGACCGAACTCGGCCTGGGCAACCTCGACGAGGCCGGCCAAGCGCTCGAGCGGGCGCTCGAGCGCGATCCCGATTGCGTCTCTGGACGCATCCTCGGCGCGGTGCTCGCGGACCAGCGCGACGATCTGCCCGCCGCGATCGCGCATCTGGTGCACCTCGACCAGCGACTGCAAGAACGCGTGCGCGCCGGCTCGTCGGCGCAGGGAACCGACCCGGGACTGCTGCGCCAGCTCGCGTTGCTGTACGAGCGCGCTCGCCAGCCCGACTCGGCGGCGGCGACGTGGGAGCGGTTGCGAAAGGATCCGCGTCGCACCCCGCAGCTGTACGCCGATTATGCCTGCTACCTCGTACGCCGTGGCGATCAGGCCCAGGCCGAAGCGGTGATCGCCGAAGTGCTCGCCGCGTGTCCGACCACGGCGCCGGAACTGCAGCGTCTCCTGCGCGAGATCGGCCTCTCGGCGGCGAACCGCGCCGGCGCGCCTGCCGGCGCCAAGGAACTGCTCAAGCACGAGGCCATCCTCGCAACCTCGAACCGCATCGTCTTGGCCGAACTCGCGATTGCTGGCGCGGATTTCGCGCTCGCTCGTCGTCAGCTCGAGCGCGCTCGGGCCGAGGAGCCCGACAATCGCGCCGTGCGCCTCCTGCACGTGCGCGCGCTGATCGGTGCGCACGAACTGCGGGAGGCCGAGGCCCTGGCGCGCGCCCTGTGGGAGGAATCACGCGGGGATGAGGCAGCGGCGGTGCTGGTCGCCGAGTGCCTGTCGCTGCGTGAACGCTTCGCCGAAGCGCAGGCCGTCCTCACCGACCCCGCTCTGCCTGCGCGGCCGGGTGCTGATCGCGGACTGCTGGCGGCCATCATCGCCTTCGAGGTCGACGGCGTGCACCACGGGCTCGCGAAGCTCGGTCGCGCGCCCCTGCCCAAGCATCCGACGCCGCTGGTCCGCCTGTTCGCGGCCGCCTATCCCGGTGTCTGGGCCACCCCGGTCGGAGACGATCCGATCCGGCCCGAGGATCTCTTCCACCTGCCCCCGTTCCCGCATCTCGCATCGCATCTCGCCGAGGCCTTGTCCGCCCAGGGCCGTCACGACCTGGCGGCGACCCTGCTGGTCGCCGTCGCGCGGGTGATCGATGGCCGTGGCGACGCGACGCATGCACGCGCCC
>JACCZE010000055.1 GCA_013696105.1 Planctomycetota bacterium
GGTCAATGAACCGTTCCGCTGGCATGTGCGCGGCGACGCGCTCGGGGCGCTGCTCGCCGACACCGGATGGTCCCTGGTCGAACTGGCCGATCACCGCGCGCTGGCCGGGCTCCTGCGGCGTCCCGCCCCGCTGGCACGCGGCGAGATCCTGGCCTGGGCACGTCGCGCATGATGGAACCGGCGGTCACGCTGAGCGATTACCTGCTCACGGTCGAATGCGCGGTGTGCGCGCTCTGGTGCGCACGTCGCGGCACGATCGCGCGCGGCTGGTGGACGCTGTTCTACGCATCGCTCGCGCTCGCGGCCCTGGCGGGGGGGACGACGCATGGCTTCTATCCCACCGATGGCGAACCCATCCATGAGGTCTTGTGGACGGCGACGCTGCTTGCGATCGGCGCGACCGCCTGGTCGATGTGGCGTATTGCCGGCAGCGTCCTCGGATGGGACCGGCCGTGGTTCTCGTGGGCGGTGCTGGTCCCGCATGTGATCTACGCCGCGGTGGTACTCGGCGGCGTGCGCGAGTTCCGCGCGGCGATCATCTGCTACCTGCCGCCCACCGTGGTGCTGCTCGCGTGCTTCGCGTGGCGTTGGCGCCGGGATCGGCGCGGCCACCACGTGATCGCCGCGGTCGGCGTCGTGCTCACCCTGGTCGCCGCGGGAATCCAGGTCTCCGGGTTTGGGCTGCATCCGATCTGGTTCGACCACAACGCCTTCTATCACATGATGCAGGCCGTAGGGCTCGCGCTGCTGCTGCCAGCAGCTCTGGAGCGCAGCGAGGCGGGGGTCTGATGGTCGAGATCGACGACATCCATTCCCACCTCAATCGCACCGAGGTCGCGCGCATCGTGCGCCCGACCACCGTGGGTGAAGCGCGCGACGCAGTGCTGACCGCCGCGCGCGAGGGCCTCGCGGTCGGCATCTGCGGCGGGCGCCACGCCATGGGCGGACAGCAGTTTGCTGCCGCCGGGCTGCTCATCGATGCCAGCGGACTCGATCGCGTCATCGCCTTCGACCCGATCGCGGGGACGATCGCGGTGGAAGCGGGCATCCAATGGCCGGCGCTGGTGGCCTGGCTGCGCGCCCATCAACCCGGGGATGCGGGATGGGGCATCGTCCAGAAGCAGACCGGTGCAGATCGCCTGTCCATCGGCGGTGCGCTGTCGGCGAACATCCATGGCCGTGGACTCGCCTTGCGGCCGATCGTGCAGGACATCGCCGCGTTCACGCTGATCGATGCGGCCGGAGTCGTGCGCCGGTGCTCGCGCAGCGAGGAGCCTGAGCTGTTCGCGCTGGCGATCGGCGGCTACGGCCTGTTCGGGATCATCGCCACCGTGACGCTGCGCCTGTCACGGCGGAGGCGGATGCGCCGTTTGGTCGCGGTGACCAACGTCGATCAGCTGATGAAGTCCTTCGACGCCCGCATCGCGGCCGGATGCGTCTACGGCGACTTCCAGTTCATGACCGACGAACGCTCGCCGAACTTCCTGCGTGAGGGTGTCTTCTCGTGCTATGAACCCGTCGGCGACGACACGCCGGTATCCGCTGGCCACGTCGAGCTCGACGAAGCCGACTGGCGCCGGCTCTACCGCCTGGCGCACGAGGACCGTGCTGAGCTGTATCGGGTCTATCGTGCGTTCTACGAATCCACGCACGGGCAGGTGTACTGGTCCGATCTGCATCAGCTCAGCGTGTACATCGATGGCTATCATCGCGAGCTCGACGCCGGCCGGGCGACCGCGCGCAGCGAGATGATCAGCGAGCTGTACGTGCCGCGCCTGGCACTGCCGGCGTTCCTCGCCGAGGTCGCCGAGGACTTCCGCCGCCATCGGGTCGAGCTGATCTACGGCACCGTGCGTCTGGTCGAGCGCGACGACGAGACCGTCCTGGCCTGGGCGCGGAGCGACTGGGCGTGCACGGTGATGAATCTATGCGTGACCCACGACGAACGCGGCATCGCCAAGGCCGCGGAAGATTTCCGCCGCCTGATCGACGCGGCTCGGCGCCACGGGGGGAGCTACTTCCTCACCTACCACCGCTGGGCGACCCGCGAGCAGGCCGAGGCCTGCCATCCGCGGCTGCGGGAGTGCCTCGCCGAGAAGCGACGGATCGACCCGGGCGGGCGTTTCCAGAGCGACTGGTATCGCCACCACCTGGCGCTTCTCGGCATGGAAGCGCTCTAAGCGTAGTCGACAGCGAGAGTTGGAACGGACTGGGAAAGACGGCGATCGCGCTTGTACCGTCGATTGGATACCGACCGTGATTCTCCTGCAACCGGCCGCGTCTCCTGCAACCGGCCGCGTCCCGGCGGAGTTATTGGAGAGTCATGCCACCCATCGCATCCATGACCTCGTTGTCCGAGGTCCTCGACCGCCTGTCCCGCGATCCGTCGTTATCACTATTTGAGGATGCCTGGCAGTACTTAGATATTTTGCAGGAACGGTACCCAATGCACCAATGCACCAATGCACCCATTTGCACAGTCAATTGATCGATGCTATCGGTTCATGACGAGCCTCTAGAACGCCTTGAGTATGGCGATTTACTTGGGTATAAACACAGAAACCCATGAAATTCAATGAAATTCATCAAAGCTGCCGCCCTTCTGTGCTCATTATCATTCCACTTTGCATATGGTGCTGAAACATCGGAATCGACCATGAAGGCAAGGGCCCTCCTTAAGCGCGCAGAGCAAGTCTTTACGCAGTTGCATTCTTACCGCGCAATCAGCGTCATGACGTTGCCCTTCATGAGTCGAACATCGCGAACAGAGATATTTTACCAGCAGAACTCGGATGGTACTTTTTTCTCTAAGTCAACACCGCTTGATCAAAGTGCGACCGGAATTCCTCTGATCCGCATAACAAATCGCGAGGGTGACTGGACGCTAACGCCCACCTTGGCAATCAAGCGTATCGTCAAAGCTGAAGATATTCCCGCAGGACCACCTCCATTTAAAGACCTGTTTGAGAACTCGTTCCATAAGGCAAGCGTCTACAGCATTAGTGATGTCGAGTTCGCATCTGCTGCTTGTCTTCAAATCGATGAAAAGCTTTCCCCTTCTGATCAGGAGAGTTCCGGAAAACAGTTGGCTAGCATCATTGATGCGCGTCTTTCGGGGACATCAGTGCAGATAGCAAGTCGGAGGTTTTGGATTCGAAAATCGGACGGCATTCTTATGGGATTTGAGTGGTTTACTACAAGTGGTGATCGCGTATTCCGTAATGTCTTCGACGAGTTCGATACTAAGCCAAGCATCGATTCTACCCTTTTCGAAATCCCACCTCGGTTGATCAGGAAAGAAGTCACGTCTATTGTCCAGAGGGTAGAACTCATCGAAAACGAAATTAAGGCGCAGAAATCGAAATGAGCACTTATACCCGGATGGCGCTGCTTTTGCTCATCTTGGCCATTATACTCGGCTCATCGAGTGCGTGCACCCCGAAAGAGGTCGCCACAGCAGAAAAATCTACAGAAAAGGTTCTCGAGGCGCTCAAGGAGTTTGAAAAACTCCCGTGCCTAACCGCAGCACAGCGCAGGGCTACCAATGAAATCATCGATCGCCTCGATAAATGGCGGCTGTTAGTCTGCAGCGGTCGAGCTGGCGGAAACACGGGAGGATTATGCGCATTGTTGACGCGCATTACAGGAGAGGCAGAACAAATCGTCGTCATTCTTTTGGAAAAGGCCCCATGTGAATGAGGGCGCTTTCAATCGCCCATCTTTGAAAGATTTTTGCCAGCTTCTCGGGGTAGTCGCCCTCATGAGCTGCGTTTTGGTTGTCGTAGCTCCCATTGACATTCCTGCTACGCCAGAAGCTCCTTCAAATCAAGCATTGTCGTTCACTGATGTGCCCTTGGCTGAGGCCATCCATCTTTTCTACAATGGTGCCATATTTGTAGATACGCGCGATGAACAGCAATTTCGCGAAGGCGCGGTTCAAGGAGCCGTAAATATTCCATCAGAAAATATTGCCACAACGTCCGATGTCATGACGCAGCTATCTCAGTCGTCGTCCATCGTCGTATATTGTTCTTCGCAGGAATGTGGGCGGGCCGTTACAATAGCACGTACATTGGCCCGCTCAAAAATGCCTCCGATATACGTGTACCTTCCGGGTTGGAGAGAATGGTCCTCGTGCCATTTGCCCACTACGATTCCTCCGTGACACATCACCCGCCATCTTTGACCCGATGGCTAGGGCTCGCGGGTGCGGGCATACTACTGTGTGCTGGATTCTCCAAAGTCGCGCACCTAAATGACTTTCACGAGTCCCTACTTCATTTGGGACTTGCACTGATCCCAGCAGCCATCGCAACCTACATGGTGACTGCCGCAGAAGTAACTCTCGCCGTTACTATAGCTTTTCGCATACATCTCTATGAGAGCGCGTTACTAACTGCAATCCTCGGAATTATTTACACATGTCTGTCTTTCTGGCGCCTCTTCCAGGCGGGCGGAGCGCCATGCAATTGTCTGTCCGGTGTATTTACTGACGTACTTCGTAGCCATCCAGGTCTAGAAATTGCGCTTAGTGCCGTCCTTATGATTGGTGCCCTAGCGATTCTACGCGAATGCGCCATTGGCCGTTTTCCACGTCAGGAAATGCGGAAATAAGATTATTTATGGATCTCTTCAACAACACACGTTGGTCTTGGTTTACCGGAAATGCAAACAATCTTTCGGTGCTCATCGCGGCATGCATTCTTCTTTTCTATTGGGTGAATTTTATCGGCGAGCATCGCCGGTGGAGTAGGCCGATCCGATTGAGCCTCTTGCTCGCGTTGTCGGCCCTCGTATTCGCTCATCTTCACACCTACTCACGCGGCGGTTCGCTTGCTTGGGCAGTCGCGTCAATCCTCTGGTTCGTATGTGCTCCGATATCAGGGTATTTGTCTGCAAAATGAACGGCGCAGCTTGCTCCACCAGAGTTTCCATACAGGCAAAATGGGGATGCAGTCAGTCCAAGTTTACTCGCAACAGCTTGATAGGCGGCAATAATCGCTTCACCTGACCCGCTGTCAGGAAAATAGTAGTATTATTTTCATCCTCCTGGGTACAGGATTCACCCCACATGTGCGGAAAGGTGACTCCAACTATTGTGAACCCATATCTTTGAACGAGTAATTGTGCCTCTATGCTGTTTGTCGGATTTACCTCGTCGGGATAAGGTGCGATCATCACTACATCGTTGATCTCGGGAGACGACGTGTGATCAGGACGAATTGGTGTTTGGTAATACACCTTGGCTTCGGGGCACCACTTCATGGTCGTCGATATGGAAAAGGTACCCGATGTCGTAAGCAATGGGGACTCTCTATAAAAATGTCCATTAGAGATTCGCGCTACTGCCGAGGTGGTCACTGCCTTGCCCACGTCCCTGTCTTCTTGTTTCGTCACTTCTTTGGGTGACGCTGGCTGCGGAGCCCCGCTAAGCCGATCTCCTTTGGATGCTGAGGGTGTGGCGGAAGTGTCCTGCGCCTGTTCAGGCGGCACGCGTTTGATTGGCCGACTCGAGTAACCGATCACGACTGCCACAGCGACAACGACTGCAATGCACAATCCAATAAATAGGCCCGGAAGGCTGGCCGGCCGTCGATTAGCTGGTCGCCGCACAGTGCGACGCTGTTTTGGTGTGTTCGCCATGCAACCTCGTTCCGAAGTATACCGTTACTTAACCAACTTGGATTGATTCATAGCGTTGCGGCCGCCTTCAGCAGGAGATCGGGTTGGAACTCGCTGCGGCGAGGGCGGCCGTGGAGAGACGTGTCAAGTGTGCTCCTCCCCCGGCTTTTTGGCCGCACAGATAACGGGAAACCGCTGATGAGATGAGCCATCATGACCAATGTACGGGCTGCGAAATAAATGCGGAGTAAGCTCACCAAGGAGGTCAAGAGTGCCCCCTTGGCTCTGGTCCTGACGCCGCTCGCCATAGGGGGAACCGGCCGCGAAAGCCGAGGTCGATCGCCTCGCCGCGCGCAGGGACGAGATCGGCCGAAAACTAGACGCGCGCCTGGCCGGCCGCTCGGATCTCAGCCAGGAGGAGATCGCGGCGGCAGCGATCATCGACGCAGTGCCGATCCTCCAGCTGGGGAAGCAGGGGATGCATGCCGAGCGAGTCGCTGCCGATCTCCGGAACGGCGTGCGCCCTCTTCATCACGGAAGGAGCGCCGGGCGTCACGTGGCCCCGGACCGATGGTGCCGACCGCGCGGTGGTCCTGCCGGCACGTGACTAGGGAGAGACGGCGTTGCGCGCCCGCCACTCGCGCGGCGTGCAGCCTTTCGATTTGCGGAAGACCAGGCTGAAGTATTGCGATGAACTGAAGCCCAGGTCCAGGGCGATGCCGGTGATCGCCGCGGTCGGATCAGCGACCAGCCGGCGGGCCGCTTCGGCGATCCGCAGTTCATTCAGGTGCTCGAGCGGCGTCTGACCGACCTCGCGTTTGAAGGCGACGGCGAAGTGGGCGGGCGACAGGCCCACGCGTTCGGCCATCTCCGCGAGCGACGGCGGATCGCCGAGCCGAGCCTGCATCCACTGCAGGAGCTGCTGGAACTCGGAACGAACCGGAGCGCGCAGACGGAACGATCCCGTGGCGCGCTCGCGGTTGGCGATCGAGCAGCGGGTGACGAACACCAGCAGCTCGACGATCAGCGCCTGGAGCATGATGACGGTCAGTGCGCGCTTGCGGGGATCGGATTCGAGCCGGTCGAGTTCGGCGAGCATGCGGCGGAAGATGTGCTCGGCGCCGTCGCCGCCGTGGATGATGCGCTGGTCGAGGATGCGCATCTCGTCCTCCAGGGCGCTGGTCTCGGCCATCGCCATGCGCACGTCCGCTCCTGGCGTGCGTGCGGGGCCGTCAGGCGAGCGCAGGGCGATCCACGCGGGATCGAAGCCGATGACGAAGAAATGATAGGGATCCTGCGGATCCGCACGCGCTCCGTGCGGCTCTCCGGGCCTGATCACGTAGACGTCTCCGGGCCCGACCACGGTGCGGTGGTCGCCGATGGTGCGCACGCCCCTGCCGGCGAGCACGAAGCAGATCTCGAACACCGGATGCGAATGGGTGGCGCGCTCGTGGTGCGGTCCGCACACCGCCTCGCTCACATGGGTGACGACGGGCATTTCCGGAAGCGGAGCCTCATGGGAATGCAGGAGGCGGTAGCCGAGGCGTTCGGCGCTCCCGCGATACCGGCCAGGCCGTCCGTGCCCCGGCGTGAGCAGATCGTCATCTGGCGGGCCGGCGGTCATGCCGGCCATCCTAGACCCGCCGATGGCGGTCGCCAGGAGCTCGGAACACGGCCGTACCGGTCCCGATCGATGGATCCTCACCATCCACCCGCCTGCAGTGAACGACGCACGCGTTCTGGTGGCTACACCATCGTCGATCGGAGCGACCATGCGCCTTGCGAAATTCCGCACCACCGCCGGTACCATCGGCCACGGGATCGTCGAAGCCGACGCCATCGCCGTCATCGCCGGCGACCTCCTGGGAAACCGGCAGCGGACCGGTGAGCGCCATGCCCTGTCCGACGTCCGCCTGCTGGCACCGATCATTCCCCCGAACCTCATCGCCATCGGTCGCAACTACCTGGCCCACGCCCAGGAGGGCGACGCCGACGCGCCGACGGCGCCGATCGTCTTCCTGAAGGCGACCACGACGATCACCGATCCCGGAGCGCCGATCCCGATCCCGTCGATGGCCCCCGACGAGGTCGATTACGAAGCAGAACTGGCGGTGGTCATCGCACGCACCTGCCGCGATGTCTCCGAGGCGCAGGCGCTCGATCACGTCCTGGGGTACACCTGCGCCAACGACGTGAGCGCGCGCGACTGCCAGCGTAACGATCCGCAATGGGCGCGCGGGAAGTCCTTCGACGGCTTCTGTCCGCTCGGGCCGTGGATCGAGACCGACCTCGATCCGGATCGCAGCCGGGTGCGCCTGACCCTCAACGATGCGGTGATGCAGGATGCGGATACCGGGCTGATGATCTTCAGCGTCCGCTTCCTGATCTCCTACCTGTCGCGTTGCATGACCCTGCTGCCGGGAACGGTCATCCTCACCGGAACGCCGGCAGGCTGCGGATTCGCGCGCAAGCCGCCGGTGTGGATGAAGCCGGGTGACCGCGTGACGGTCGCCATCGCCGGCATCGGAGAGCTGTCCAACCCCGTCACCACCGCGGCCGCGAAAGCGGCCCTGCGAGGAGCCCACTGATGCCTGTCGCCGCCATCACCGACTACACCTTCGCCGACGTCGACCTGGAACGCGCCGCGCTCGAACAGGCCGGCTGCCGCCTCGATGCACGTCGCTGCACGGATACCGCCGAGCTCATCGACCTCACGGCGGAAGCGGACGTGGTCATCACCCAATTCGCCAGGCTCGACGCCACGGTGATCGGCGCGATGAAACGCGCGCGCGTCATCGCCCGCTACGGCATCGGGGTGGACAACGTCGATCTCGACGCCGCGCGCGCGAAGGGCATCCCGGTCTGCAACGTGCCGGACTACTGCATCGATGAGGTCGCCGACCATACCCTGGCGATGGTGCTGGACCTCACCCGGCGCGTGGCGCAGACCAGCGACGGCGTGCATGCGGGCGCCTGGAAGCTGCCGGTCGCGATCGAACAGATGCGCTCGCTGCGCGATCTGACCGTGGGCATCGTCGGATTCGGCCGCATCGGACGCGAGGTGGCGCGCCGTCTGGCGGCATTCAAGCCGACCATCCTGATCTACGATCCGGTGGTGCGTCCGGCCGATATCTCCGCTGCCGGATTCGTGCCGGTCCGTCGCGAGGAGCTGCTGCAGAGCAGCGACCTCATCACGCTGCATTGTCCGAGCACGGCATCGACCAAGCGCATGATCAACGCCGACAGCCTCGCGGCGTGCAAACGCGGCGTGCTGCTGGTGAACCTGGCGCGCGGAGACCTCATCGATACCGCCGCGCTGGTCGAGGCGCTCGGCAGCGGACAGGTGGGCGCCGCGGCGCTCGACGTCTGCGATCCCGAGCCGATCCCGCGCGATCATCCCCTGCTCGCTATGCCACAGGTGGTGATCACCCCGCACGTGGCCTCGGTGAGTCCGCGCGCGGTGAAGGCGCTGCGCGACGGCGTGGTCGCGTCCGCGCTGCGCGCGTTGCGCCGCGAGCCGCAGCTGAACATCGTCAACGGGGTTCCCGCCACCGCCGCCGCCGCGGCGAAGACCTGAGACACCTATGTCCACCGCATCATCGGCCTCAGCCCCCGCGATTCCTGCGACCTCGGCCATCGTCACCGCTCAGGCGCTCGAACGCTTCTGCGTCGACGCCCTGACCAGGGCCGGGGTCGGCGCCACCGACGCGCTGACCACCGCGCGCGTCATGGTCACGACCGATACCTGGGGCGTGTTCACCCACGGGGTGAAGTGCCTGAAGGGATACGTCTGGCGTCTGCGTGGCGGAGGACTGGATCCGGTCGGAAGGCCGACGGTCGAACGCGAAGGACCGGCCTGGGCGGTCATGGATGGCCGCTCCTCGCTGGGGATGGTCACCTCGGTCGCGGCCATGGAGCGCGCGATCGCCAAGGCGCGCACCTGCGGCCTGGCCTATGTCGGCGTGCACAACACCTGCCATTTCGGTGCCGCGGGCTATTACGCCGCGATGGCCGCCGAGCGTGGGATGATCGGGCTGGCGATGGCGAACGACGCACCCTCGATGGCAGTGCCCGGGGCGAAAGGCCGGGTCCTGGGCAACAATCCGTTCGCCTTCGCGGTGCCGTGCGGCACGTCGTACGCGCTCTTGGATATCGCCCTGAGCACGGTCGCGGGCGGCAAGGTCATGGCCGCGCACTTCCTCGGTAAATCCATCCCCGCCGACTGGTCGCTCGACCGGGAGGGGAACCCGACCACCGATCCCAAGGAGTTCATCGCCGGTGGCGCGCTGACGCCGATGGCCGCCCACAAGGGCTACGGCTTCGGCATCCTGGTCGAATCGCTCGCCGCGGCCCTGACCGGAGCCGCGATGGCATCCGGCGTCGAGTCCTGGCTCGTCCATGATCCGACGAAGCCGACGGGGCACGGCGCGGCCTTCATCGCGCTCGACATCGCGTCGATGATGCCGATCGGTCGTTTCGAGGAGCGTATGGCGGCGTTGGCCACCGAGATCAGATCCGCGCCCAAGGTCGCCGGATGCGACCGCATCTATCTGCCCGGAGAGATCGAACTCGAGCGCCGCGAGCGCGCCCTGCGCGCGGGCATCGTGCTGCCTGCGGATGTCGTCGCATCAATGCGGGCCTTGGCCGCGGAGCTGTCCATGGACATCTCGGGACTGTTCGCATGACCTCGACGACATCACCGGTCGCGGTCATCCACGCCGAGCCTTTGGTGCGCACACGCACCGTCCTCGGCGAAGGCGTGCTGTGGGACGCCCGCACGCAGGTGCTGTATTGGCTCGACATCATGGCGGGCGAGGTGTTCGCCGTCGATCCGCGCACCGGCGTCAGCCGCGCCTATCCGATCGGCCAGCACGTCGGCACCATCGTGCCGCGCGCATCGGGCGGCCTGATGCTCGCGGTGGTCGACGGTTTCGCGGCGTTCGATCCAGCGAGCGGCGCGGTGCGCATGGTCGCGCGCGTCGCGCATGGACGGCCCAACCTGCGCTTCAACGACGGGAAATGCGATCCAGCGGGCCGGTTCTGGGCCGGGACCATGGCTTACGATGGCGCCGCCGGAGCGGGATGCCTGCATCGCCTGGATGCCGATCGCTCGGTCCATGCCGTGCTGTCGGGCGTCACCATCTCGAACGGTCTCGCCTGGAGCGCGGATGCACGCACCATGTACTACATCGACACACCCACCCGCGTGGTCTCGGCCTTCGACGCCGACCCCGTCAGCGGCGCGATCGCGCGCCGGCGCACGTGCATCGAGATCCCGCACGAGCTCGGCCTGCCCGATGGCATGGCGATCGACGAGCGCGGCATGCTGTGGATCGCGCTGCACGAGAGCGGACGCGTCGGCTGCTGGGATCCGCATCACGGCCGGCTGCTCGCCATGATCGAGGTTCCCGGCGCGAAGCTCGTGACCAACTGCGCCTTCGGAGGTGCGGATCTGGATGAGCTGTACATCTCCACTGCCAGCATCGGTCTGGATGACGAGGCACTGCGCTTCCAGCCGCTCGCTGGCTCGCTCTTCAAGGCCAGGCCTGGGGTGCGCGGGGTTCCCGCCCATGCCTTCGCCGGCTGATTCCTCCTCTCATTCTCCGGAGCACCCATGTCCCGTCACGATCTCATCCAGACCATCTGCGACAACGGCATCATGCCCTGTTGGCGCGCGGACGACTCCTCTGCCATCATCGACGCGTCGAAGGCGCTCGCCGACGTGGGCTTCAACAACGTCGAACTCACCATGACCATGCCAGGCAACCTGCGACTGATCGAGCGCGCGGTCGCCGAGTTGCCGGCGAGCACCATCGTCGGAGCGGGAACCGTGCTCGATGCGGAAACGGCGCGTGCCGCGATCCTCGCCGGAGCCCGCTACGTGGTGTCTCCGGCCTTGGTGCCCGAAGTCGTGACCATGTGCCATCGCTACGACGTCCCAGTGGTGATCGGCGCCTATTCCCCGACCGAGATCCTCGCGGCCAAGACCCTGGGCGCGGACATGATCAAGATCTACCCCGCGGGCATCGGCGGTCCGTCGTTCATCGCCGAAGTCTGCAGCGTGTTCAAGGGAATCCGCACCGCCGTCGCCGGCTGCGTCCTGCTCGGGGATATCGGAGACTTCATCGCGGCAGGAGCGGATGTCGGCGTCATCGGCATGCCGCAGATAGCGCGCGAGGCCTATGCCGAGCGTCGCTTCGATGAGATGCAGCGCATCGCCAAGCGGCTGCTCGACGTCGTCCGAGAGGCGCGCACTCCGGAAGCCATGAGGCGCCGCGCCGACGATGCCGCCAAGCGCTACGTCGATCTCGACGGCGCCAAGCAGCGCGCCGCCGCGACGCGCTGACCTCACCTCTCGAGCGAACGGAGCCCCCATGCGTCACAGCGACTCGGCCACCCATCCCGCGCCCGCGATCACCAGCCTGGATCGTGCGCTCGTGCTGCGGCTGTATTCCGAGATGACGCTCCTGCGGCGGTTCGAGCTCTCGGCCCAGGTGCTCAATCGCGCCGGCAAGCTCCCCGGCTTCCTGCACCTGTACATCGGCGAGGAGGCCACCGCCGTGGGGGTGTGCGCGCACCTGCGACCCGAGGACTGGATCACCAGCACCCACCGCGGTCATGGACACGCGCTGGCCAAGGGCGTGCCTCCGAACGTGCTGCTGGCCGAGATCGGAGGCAAGGCATCCGGATGTTGCGGCGGCCGCGGCGGCAGCATGCACCTGTACGATCCGCCGTCGGGGCTGTTCGGCACCAACGGCCTGGTGGGCGGGGGCATCCCGTCGGCCGTGGGCGCGGCGATCAGCGCCAAGGTGCGCGGCACGGATCTGGTCACGGTTGCGTTCTTCGGCGATGGAGCGGTCAACCACGGCGCCTTCCACGAGTCGGTGAATTTCGCCACCGCCCAGGACGCGCCGGTGATCTTCGTGTGCGAGAACAATCTCTACGCCACGGCGACGCCGCTCGCGTTGGCTACACGCAACACCGACGTCTCGGCCAAGGCGGCCGCCTATGGCCTGCCGGGGATCGCGGTCGACGGCAACGACGTGCTCGCGATGTGGGACGCGACGCGCGTCGCCGTCGAGCGCGCGCGCTCGGGCGGGGGTCCGACCCTGATCGAGGCGCGCACGTATCGCGTGGTCGGCCATCACGAAGGGGATCCGCTGTTTGGCAGCTATCGCAGCAAGGAGGAGGTCGAGCTGTGGAAGACGCGCGATCCGATCGCCATGCTGCGCACGCGCTTGCTGTCGAGCGGGCTCAGTACGGGCGATGAGCTCGATGCGATCGAGGCGCGGGTGCAGGAGCGCATCGCCGAAGCCGAAGCCTTCTGGCTGGCGGCGGCCGAGCCCGATCCCGCGACCGTCTTCGATCACGTCTATGCCCAGCCGATCAACCCTCCGATGCCACCAGCCGCCGGGCCGCAGTCGGTGGTCCAAGGGTGGCTGGATGCGGTGCGCGACGGCATCGCCGAGGAGATGCGCCGCGACGGGCACATCATCTATATGGGCGAGGGCATCGGCGAGCGCGGGGGCAGCTTCGCCCACACCAAGAACCTGTTCCAGGAGTTCGGAGGCGGCCGGGTCATCGACACCCCGATCAGCGAGCTCGGATTCACCGGCGCCGCGGTGGGAGCAGCGGCGACGGGATGTCGCGCGGTCGCCGACCTGATGTTCGCCGACTTCCTCTTCGAAGCCGCGAGCCAGATCATCCATCAGGCCGCGAAGCTGCGCTACACCTCGAACGGCCGCATGCGCGCGCCGATGATCGTGCGCGCCGGATGCGGCGAGGTGAAGACCGCGGGTCCGCACCACAGCGGATCATTCCATCCGATGTGGGCGCACATCCCAGGACTCATCGTCTGTGTGCCGTCCAATCCCGCCGACGCCAAGGGCCTGATGAAGACCGCCCTGCGTGCCGGCGACCCGGTGATCTTCCTCGAGGCGAAGTCGCTGTTCGCCTCCAAGGGCGAGGTGCCGGTCGGTGAGCACCTGGTGCCGTTCGGGCAGGCGGCCATCGCCCGTGCAGGCACCGATCTCACCGTGGTTTCGAGCGGACTGCTGCTGCGTCGTTGCCTGGAGGCAGCCCAGGCGCTGGAAACGCAGGGGGTCTCGTGCGAGGTCATCGACCTGCGCACCATCGTGCCGTTGGATGTCGACACCATCGTCGCGAGCGTCGCGCGCACCGGCCGGGTCCTGGTGGTGGACGAGGGCTACGCCATGTGCGGCGTCGGCGGCGAGATCGCCGCCGCCATCGGCGAAGCGGCATTCGATGAGCTCGACGCCCCGGTCGGACGCCTGCACACCCTGGCGGTCACGCATCCGGTCAACGCCGGACTCGAGCGCGAGACGGTGGTCACGGTCGACAAGATCGTCGCCGCAGCGCGCGCGGTGATGGCGGGGACACCAGTGGCACCGCGCCGCCATCTCGCGGCAGCCACACCCACGGTTGCTGCTCCGGTGGCTGCGGACATCGCTGCATCTGCACCCGGACCCGCACCCGCATCCGCCGCGGTCGTTCCTGCTGCGGTCGCGCGCATCGCCGGCATCCCCGTGAGCATGCCGCATGGCGACCTGACGGTCACCGAGGGCACGGTCAAAGCCTGGTTCAAGAAGGTGGGCGATGTGGTCAAGGCCGGCGATGTCCTGGTCGAGGTCGAAACCGAGAAATCGGTCAGTGAGATCGAAGCGCCCTCGGCGGGTGTGCTCGCCGAGATCCTCGCGCCGGCAGGCACCGTGGTCACGCTCGGTCAGCAGCTCGCGACCCTCGGACAGCTGAAAGCCGCCCATGGATAGCGCCCGCACCGCAGACATCGAGCGCTCTCGGCGCATCATCGCCTCGCCGCGCGCGCGCCGCGCCCTGCGTCAGCGCGGTATCGACGGAGCGACGCTGCGCGGCAGCGGACCGGGAGGACGCATCGTGGCAGCGGATGTGCCGCTCGCGGCGCCGACCGCTCGGTCAGCCACCCAGTGTACTTCCTCCATGCGCCGCGCGATCGCGCGCCGCACCAGCGAGAGTTGGGCGACCATTCCGCATATTGTCCTCCATGCCCAGGCCGACGCCTCCGCGCTGGTCGCGCTGCGGGCGGAGGTGGTGCAGGACATCGAGCGCCGGCACGGCGTGCGTCCGACGATCACCGATTTCCTGCTGCGGGCGATGATGATCAGTCTGGGCGAGCATCCGCGCGCGAACCGCGTGTGGCGCGGCGACGAGCTGGTCGCACTCGATGCGCCGGCGATCGGTCTGGTGGTGGGCCTGGATGATGGCCTCGCCATCCCCGTCATCGGCGCTGGTGCGGATCTGTCCGTGGTGGCGCGTGCGCGCGACCTCGCCGTGACGCGCGTGCGTAGCGGCGGCGCCGCCGCCAGCCAGCCATGTGCGAGTTCGCTGTCGAACCT
>JACCZE010000032.1 GCA_013696105.1 Planctomycetota bacterium
GTGTGGTTCCCCGAACTCGCCGACGACGCGCGCGATGCGCGCTTCGCCGTCGCCTCTTCGATCGAGCTGGTGCGCGCGCTGCCGGGACGCCCGCTCCGCCACGCCATCTTCGATCACGACGGCACGCTCTCGACCCTGCGCCAGGGCTGGGAACGGATCATGGAGCCGATGATGGTGCGCGCGATCCTCGGCGAGCGCATCGACCACGCCGACGAGCGCCTGCTCGCGCGCGCCACCGACGAGGTGCGCGGCTTCATCGACCGCACCACCGGCATCCAGACCCTGGTGCAGATGCAGGGCCTGGTGGAGCTGGTCCAGCGCTTTGGCTGCGTGCCGGCAGATCGCGTCCTCGACCACGTCGGTTACAAGGCGCTCTACAACCAGGCGCTGATGGAGATGGTGCGCGAGCGCACCGACAGGCTCGCCAGCGGTGAACTCGCATCCGATGACTTCCAGATCAAGAACGCGCGCGCTCTGCTCGAGCGCCTGCACGCCGCCGGCGTGGTGCTGCATCTGGCCAGCGGGACCGATCAGGGCGACCTCGCCTCGGAGGCGCAGGCGATGGGCTACGCGCACCTGTTCACCGGAGGCATCCACGGCGCCGTCGGCGACGTGAACGTCGAGGCCAAGCGCGAGGTGATGGACCGCATCCTGCGCGAGCACGCCGGCCAGGCCTTCGCCGTGTTCGGCGACGGACCGGTCGAGATCCGCGAAGGCCGGCGCCGCGACGCGGTCTGCGTCGGCGTGGCCTCCGACGAGCTGCGGCGCTTCGGCGTCGACCAGCCGAAGCGCCGCCGCCTGATCCGCGCCGGCGCCGACATCATCGTCGGCGACTACAGCCAGCTCGACCGCCTCCTGCCGCTTGTCGGCATCGCCTGATCCGAACCGTGACCACACCCGAGGACGCCATGACCACCGCCTTCGATCCCAAGATCCTCACCGTCGAAGCCATGCGCGCCGAGCGTGACCGCCTGCATGCGCTCGGTCGCAGGCTGGTGTTCACCAACGGCTGCTTCGACATCCTCCACCGCGGTCACGCCACCTACCTCGCCTTCGCCCGCGCGCAGGGCGACGCCCTGGTGGTGGGCCTGAACACCGATCGCTCGGTGAAGACCAACAAAGGCGACAAGCGCCCGGTGAACCCGCAAGAGGACCGCGCCTGGGTGCTGGGTAGCCTGCGCGCGGTCGATTACATCGTGTACTTCGACGACCAGGAGCCGCGCGCCCTGATCGCTCAGCTGCTGCCGCACGTGCTGGTGAAGGGCAGGGACTGGGCCCACCACGTCAGCGGCCGCGACATCGTCGAGGCGAACGGAGGATCGGTGGTGCTCGCGGACCTGGTCGCCGGTCGCAGCACCACCGGCACCATCGAGCGCATCGTCGCCGCGTACGGTGCTCCGGCGCAGCCGATGCAGACGGCCGTGCAGGTGACGGCATGAGCGCGCCCATCGTCGTCACCGGCGCCGCCGGCTTCATCGGCCGCAACATCATCGCCGAACTGAACCGCCGCGGCCGCACCGACATCGTCGCCGTCGACCGCCTGGGCTCGGACGAGCGCTGGTCGAACTTGGTCGGCCTGCGCGTGGCGGACGTGGTCGATGCCGACGACTACCTCGCCGAGGTCCGCTCGGGCGGCGCGCCCGCGGCCGAGGCGGTGATCCACCTCGGAGCCTGCAGCGCCACCACCGAACGCGACGCCGGCTTCCTGCTGCGCAACAACTACCGCTACACCCGCACGCTCTGCGAATGGAGCCTGGCGCGCGGCGCGCGCTTCGTCTACGCATCAAGCGCCGCGACCTACGGCGACGGCGCGCAGGGCTACAGCGACGACGACGCCGTCACCCCGACCCTGAAGCCGCTGAACATGTACGGCTACTCGAAGCACCTCTTCGACCTGTGGGCGCTGGAATCCGGCGCGCTCGCGCGCATCGCCGGTCTGAAGTACTTCAACGTCTACGGCCCGTTCGAAGGCCATAAGCAGGACATGCGCTCGGTGGTGTGCAAGGCGCATGCCCGCATCAGCGCCGGCGAGGACGTCGAGCTGTTCCGCTCGCATCATCCGGACTTCCGCGATGGCGAGCAGCAGCGCGACTTCGTCTACGTGCGCGACGCGGTCGCGGTCACGCTGTGGCTGGCCGAGCGCGGCGCTCCCTCGGGCCTGTTCAACTGCGGCACGGGCCAGGCGCGCTCGTGGCGGGACCTCGCCCTGGCGCTGTTTTCCGCGCTCGGCGTCCTGCCGCGCATCCGCCTGGTCGACATGCCCGAGCACCTGCGCGCGAAGTACCAATGCTTCACCCAGGCCGACATGGCGAAGCTCCGCCGCGCGGGCTACACTGCGCCGTTCACCTCGCTCGAAGACGGCGTGCGCAACTACGTGCGCACCCACCTGGGCGGGATCCCAGCGCGCGCCGCCGGAGCCACGGCATGAGCGCTCGGCAGACGGCACTGGACCGGCCAGCTGGAACCGGAGAGGAGCAAACCGCCACGGCAAGGCGCCAAGCGCGAGTCGGAACGGCGGGAGAAGCGAGCTGTGCCCCGATGGCCGCAGCGCTCGAGCGTTTCGCTGCCGAGCACCCGCAGCTCGCCGCGCTGCGCGACGAGCTCGCGCGCGCGGTCGCCCTGGTCGTCGACTGCGCGCGCCGCGGCGGCACGGTGATGACGTGCGGCAACGGTGGTTCAGCCGCGGACGCCGACCACATTGTCGGCGAACTGATGAAGGGCTTCCGCGATCCGCGCCGCATCGCCAACGCGGAGAGCGCCGCGCTGATCGCGCTGGACCCGCGCTGGCGCGAGCTGGCGCCGAAGCTCCAGCGCGGCATCCGCGCGCAGTCGCTGTGCGCCCACCCCGGCCTGGTGACCGCCATCGCCAACGACAACCATCCCGAGCTGGTGTTCGCCCAGCAGGTGCACGCGATCGCCGGACCGGCTGACGTGCTCATTGCCCTCACCACCTCCGGCGCCTCGGCGAACGTCCTGCGCGCCGCCGAGGTCGCGCGCACGCGCGGCTGCCGCGTCATCGCATTCACCGGCTCGCGCCCCTGCCCCCTCGCCCGCCTCGCCGACATCTGGCTCGCCGCCCCCGCGGTCGAGACCTACCGCGTGCAGGAGTACCACCTGCCCCTCTACCACGCGCTCTGCTACCTCGCGGAGCAGGCCCTCTTCGGCACACCGGATGCCGCCAACCACGGCGCACTGGAAGCCCCAGAAGCCGTATCCACGCTCCCCAATTGAGGCTGGACACCCCGACGGAGGTCCTAGGCTTCCTATCGGTTACGCGGGCGTAGCTCAGTTGGCTAGAGCGACTGCTTGCCATGCAGTAGGTCGAGAGTTCGAGTCTCTTCGCCCGCTCCATAACCCCTTGCAGCCCAAAAGGTTGCAAGGGGCGTTTCTTTGGCGGAGCCATTGTTTTCTCTGCCTGGGACACAAGTGGGACACATCTTCATCGTCGTAGCTCCATGGTGAGTGCTGAGCGGTGCTGGCGCGAGAGCGCCAATTCCGGTCGAGTTAAGTGATCTGACGGTTCGTCCCGAGCAGCTTTATCAAGCGGCGGCGGCGAACGAGCCGCGCCACCACCACCTTCGGGTCGTGCGATGACCCGTTCTCTACGTCCAGCACCGCGATGACCTCGGCGATGACGGGCGTCCAGTCAGCGAGCGGCTGTAAAGCGACGCGAGCCTCCTGGAGCCATCGGTACGGATCGCGGTTGCCCTCGCAACTTTCGAGACGCCTCACGGACGCGTCATCGTTCGATCGGTCTACGCTAGAAAGCAAAAGCAGTTCGTCCTCGTCTTCGATGGACCTCAACTCGCGTTGCTTGCTGTCCTGCCCGGCTGGCGGCCTCGCACATCATCGTCCACCAGAACTCAACTGACTCCGCCGATCGTACTGACGACGCAGACCGAGATCACCATCTACTTCGAGCAACTGGCTCCAAAGCTGCGTCATCGAGCGCCTGGATGCGCGCTCGATGTGCTCAGTCCATGTTTGTTAGCGATTCGCACCCTTGGAAACATGAAGACTCATCATCGCCTCCTTGATCGAAGGTGTCTTGGCGATGAAATCCATATACCACCGAAGGAACTCAGCCTGGCTCCTGAGATCCATCGCAACGTAGAGGTTCTGCAAATCCTCGGTCGTGGTGCCATCACGCATCTTCGACCCGGCGTCATCCTGGCCCTGAGCCCCGGTGCCGATAATCTTGTTGGTGCTAGCCATGGTGGGCACTCCATGGCGTATCTAGTGGCACCGATGAGAACCAAGCCGCACTGAGTCCGAGCTAAGTCGCCACCAACCAAAAGACGACAGATGTCGTGATTAACGGCTCCACCCTTCGCTTCTCTCGCTAAGGGACGCGCACGACCCGCTGTCCGTTCACCGGTTCGACACCTGGAAGATGTTCCCCTCGGGGTCCTTGCCCTCGGACCACTCCAGGGTCTTCCACTTGTGAACCTTGCTCATTTCAATGCCACGGGCGATGAGCCGCGCGCGGTACGCTTCAACGTCCTCGACCCGAATCTGCATCTTGGGCCAGACGCGCTTGCTGGACCCTTTGCTCCCGCCGTGAAGCGCCAGGCAGAATCCTCCGGCATCGAGTTCGATCCACTTCTCCTTCCGCTCGTCCACGGCGATGGTCCACCCGAAAGTCTTCGTGTACCACTCCGTCTAGGCGGCGCAGTCTTGGACTCACAAAAGCAGACGACAGAAAGTTCGATAGTTCGACTCGCGGAGAGGACCATCACGGTTGACTCACCAGCTTGTGAAAATTTTTCATGAGTATTCCCCGGACTTCGGTGTCTGACTTGGCCCATAGGCTAGCCAGCGATGTCATCGCCCCGTCCGAATCCCATGGCAACGCCGCTCGTCCATCTACCTGGGCGAAAGGGCCATCTGATTCGGTGAGAATTCGGTCTGTTGGGATTTTCTCAACCAAAGATCGCCCCTTCTCACCGGCCAGCATTGCAGGACCGACACTGAACCAACAACCCAAGTTTATCGCACGAGTAAGTTCACGCCTTGAGCCCGAGAACCAATGCAGAATCGGAGTCCCAGCACCACGGTGGGCTTCCAGCGTGTCCAATACCTGGGTGGCTGCACGTCTGCTGTGAATTGAAAGAATCCTCCCGCCGACTTGGACGCACGCATTTAGAATAGCAGTGAACACGGTCAGCGCATCGGTCCGCCCTTCGGCGATCCACACGGAGGGAGGCTGGACGATGCGCCCCATCGGCAGGTCCAGGCAGCGCACGGATCTCCGTGGATCGGACAGTGCAAGGGTTCTGCTGAGGCGCGCC
>JACCZE010000076.1 GCA_013696105.1 Planctomycetota bacterium
GAGCATGATGTCGGCGACCGGCGAGGTCTGGGTGATCTCGGTACCGCCGTTGGAGAATTTCGCGTAGTTGACCGCGACCTCACCACCGTAGACGAAGCCGCCGGAACTGGCGAGGTTGCCAAACATCAGCTGCACGGCGCCGCGCCAGTTGCTGTCGGCGTTCTGCTTGTCGTTCGACGAGCTGGAGTTGGTGACGGTGCCGCCGCTGCTGGTGACGCGGGTGCTGGAGTTGGCTTCGAAGTTGTTGGGCATGATACCGAATTCGAATCGGATGTCGCTGACCTTGACGTCTTCTGCCATCAGGCAGCCGGCGGCGAGCAGTGGAACGAGGGCGAGCAGCGGGCGGTTGAAACTGCGCATGTGAATTTCTCCTTAAGGAACCCTGGTCTAGGAAAGCCAACATTGCCAGGCAACCCCATCCTGCGATACCTTCCACACGAGATCGCTTGTTCCGGTTGAGGGCTGCGGAGTGACCGTACGCTGCCGAGATGGCCAAGGACTCGCCCGAACCAGCCGACGAAGCGCGGCACCTGCTGTCCCTGCACCAGGGATCGGCTGCCGAAGCCATGAAGATGCTGAGCACGCAATTCACGGTCATCCAGTCGCGTACGCAGATGCTGCTGACCCTGGCGACCCTGACCCTGACGATCACGGGCTTCTCGGGACCGCGGATCGCGCAGAGTGGTGTGTTCGCGCGTTACGCGATGTCCGCCGGTCTGGCGCTGGTGATGATCGGAGTGGTCTTCCTGCTCTGGGGATCCCTGCGCATACGCTGGCTGACCCAGTACATCGATCCTGATCCCCAGCGCGCTATCGCGACGATGATCGCCCAGCGCAACCGCCGGACCGCCGGTTTCTCACTGCAGCTGCTGCTGCTGGTCGCGGGATTGACCTGCTACGTGTCGGCGGTCATCGCGTATCTGATGACCGGCGATCCGCTCGCTGGACCCGCCTGAACCCGCCTGTCCGAAAGCCGCGTCCTAGGTCTCAGTGCGTGCTCTTCAGCACGCGGCTCTCTCCACGCGCAGCCGTGGGTTCAGCGGGCAGCGATTGGGCCCTTGACCACATAGACCCACATGTGGCGCACACCCCAGCGCTCGGCCCATTCGTGCGACATGAATCGCACATCCAGGTGCAGGACTCCACGCGCACGCGAACGGCGCAGCGCGCCACCGGTGTCGTCGACTTCCCACACGCCGCCGACGATCGAGGTCGTCATGTATCCGGGCACGTGCAGCTTGGTGCCGCGGCGCAGCGAGCGGAAATCGGTGGCGATGCCATAGGGATGGATGTCGGTGAGCTTGCCGGTGGCGGTGCGGCCGGTGCGCTCGTCGCAGCAGATCGCGCACGGGCAATAGGCGGTGACCAAGGCCCATTCGCGGCGAATGGCGCATCCGACCGGAAGTCGGGAGAGCAGCCATTCCTCGTAGGCAGTCGGATCCTGCTTGTTGAAGGCAAAGGCCGAGCGGGGATCCGATGCTGGGGTTTCCCCATTCCAGACCGTCATCCAGCGTGCCAGCGGCATCGCGGGAATCGGCAGGTCGGCGATGGGCGCGATCCCCGGGCCTTCCGTCGGAGCTGGAATCGCTTCGGGAACATCGGGCAACGTCACGGCAGGGTCGGTGGTCCGGCTCGTCGCCTGGTCGAACCCATCCGACGGGCTCCCGCCAACCCGCTCCACCGGCACCGCGGCCAGCAGGGTGAGCGCAACCGTCTTCCAGATGATGCGCAGACAGGTTGGAATGGGACACCTCCAGGCGAGCCGCTTACCCTACGACGAACCACCCCCGAGCAAAAACTTTCTCCGTCATTCTTCACAGGAGTATACCCTTCCGCGAGGGGCCACGCTGTGCGGAAAAGGCGCTTTTTTCCGGATTTTCGTAAGTCTCGGTAGGAGCGGGCATTGAGGAGGGGTCCGTCGTTGCCCTGCTGTTGCTAGCCCCCGAGTGGTCGGTCCTCCATCCGTTCCAGAACGCTGGATCCGGCCCCACCAGTGCATCGGTGCGACCAGGCCAGTCGCGCATCCGGACAACGATCTGGCGGTTAGAGCGAGTCGGCCGCGCCGTCGTTCCAACGCAACTGCCGACGGGGAGTGTCATCGATGTGCGAACACGAGATCCCGAGCAGCCGCACCGGCGTGCGTCCGATGGCCGTCGCGGCGGTCAATTCGCGGGCGATCGCCCCAATCGTCGGCGCATCGTCGATCGGCTCCGAGACCGAGCGGCTGCGCGTGATGCGGTTGAAGTCGGCATAGCGGACCTTGAGCGTGACCGTGCGCGTCCGACAGCGTGCGCGCTGCAGACGTTCCGCTACGCGGACGGCCACCGCGTCGAGCCGCGCACAGGCTTCTGCCAGGTCCGAGATGTCGCGGGCGAACGTCTCCTCGGCGCCGATCGAACGGCGTTCCTGGCCGACCCGTACCGGACGTTCGTCGATGCCTTGGGCAGCGGAGCGGAACCAATCCGCGCTCGAGCCGAACAGCCGGCGCAGCTCCGCCTCGTCATGGCGCAGGAAGTCTGCTGCCACGACGATCCCCAGGCGCCGACAGCGTGCGGCGGTGACCGGACCGATGCCGGGAATAGATTCGATCGGCAGGCCGGCGATGAATGCGTGCACCGTCGAGGGATGCACGACGCACAGGCCATCGGGCTTGTTGCGATCGGATGCCACCTTGGCGGCGAGCTTGTTCGGTGCGACACCGGCGGACGCGGTGAGGCCGGTCTCGGCGTGGATGCGCGCGCGGATGGTTTCCGCGATGCGCGTGGCGACCGTCTCGCCGACCTTGTTGACGGTCACGTCGAGGTACGCCTCGTCGAGCGATAGCGGCTCCACGAGATCGGTGTAGTCGCGGAAGATGGCCTGGATGCGCTTGGATTCCGCCTGGTAGCGCGGGAAATCCGGTTCGACGAACGCTGCATCGGGACACAGGCGGGCGGCCTTGAAGCAGCCCATCGCGGAGCTAACCCCGAACGCCCGGGCTTCATACGATGCAGAACACACCACCCCGCGACTATCCGGCCTCCCCCCGACGATCACCGGACGGCCGCGGAGTTCGGGCCGATCCCGCTGCTCGATCGCCGCGTAGAACGCGTCCATGTCGACGTGGATGATCTTCCGCACGAAGGCGAGTGTAAACGCGCGTGGCAGAGAAGGGACAGGCTGTTTGCTCAGGGGCTGACGCCGGCAGCGGATGGCGGATGGCGGATACGGATGTCCGTGCGTCTTTCCCAGGTTCGGGCGCCGAGTTGGCGCTGGCGGCATACAATCGCCGCAGGCGATGCCGCCACGATGTCGGAGGTTCCCGACGACATCGAGTCGCGACAAAGCCCGAGGGTAGGCCCGTTCACGGGCCGTAGGGGCGTCAGCCCCTGAGCAAACTGCTATCCGGCAACCGCTGCCGGCGTCAGCCGGCCCTCACTTCGCCGATTTCGGCATCTCTCTGTACTTCGCGGGGACGGGTTCGCCGGCCCCGAACTTCTGGGGGGCCGCCTCGTACAGCTTCATCGCCTCCGCCATCGCGTCCTCGAGTTCGTGGGCGCGATCCGAGGAGTGGGGGTGGGTGCTGAGGAAGGCGGGAGTGCCGCTCGAGAGCTTGCCGAAGCGGCCCCAGAATTTCACGGCTTCGTGCGGGTCGTAGCCGGCCTGGGCCATGTACTTCAGGCCGAGGTAATCCGCTTCGAGCTCCTGCTTGCGGCCGAACGGCAGGAGGACGCCGACCTGGGACAGTCCCCCGAATGCCGCCATGCTCAGGTTCGTGGCGGTCGGGTTCAGGCCCTGCGATTGCAGGATCGCGCCCATGGTCTCGCCCGCGACGCCGACCACCGCGCTCTGGGACATGCGTTCACCACCATGTCGGGCGATGGCGTGGCCGATCTCATGTCCCATGACCGCGGCCAATCCTGCCTCGTTCTCGCAGAACGGCAGGATGCCCGTGTAGATCGCGACCTTGCCGCCGGGCAGGCACCAGGCATTGATGGTCTCGGACTCGAACACCGAAAATTCCCAGGCGAAGGTCGAATCCTTGGGCTTGGCGAACGGGACGAGGCGTTGCCCGATGCGCTGGACATACGCGACCGTGGCGGCGTCGGTGCTCGGCTGCTCCTTGCCTTTGGCATCGGTATAGGCCTGCGCGCCCATCTCGTTCTCTTGCTCGGGGCTGGTGAACAGGAACTGCTTGCGCCCAGTGCCTTCGACGCGCGCGCAGGCGCACGCGAGCACGATGAGCGCGAGAGCGGAACAGACGGTCACGGAGGCAGTGCGCATAGCGATCCTTTTCGTCAGGTGCACAGGTATGCGGGGGGGAGCGGTCGAGGCAATGCGCTACACGGGCATCTAACACAGGGGCTTTCGCGGCTGTTTGTGCAGGGGCTGTCGCCCCTACGGCCCGGGACGGGCCTACCCCCCGGGCTTTGTCGGCAGCTCGATGTCGTCGGAAGCCTCCGACATCGTGGCGGCATCGCCTGCGGCGATTGTATGCCGCCAGCGCTGCTCGGCGCCCGATTGGAGAATACGGGTGAACTCTACTATCCGTCATCCGCCACTGCCATCCGCCAATCCGCATCCTTCCCCCCGCCCCCGATCGGCTACGCTCCCGCCATGCCGCACATCCTCCACGAGGGCACCGCGTTCGATCAGATCACCGTCAAGCATCCGGGCGGATTCGAGGTGATCCTCTACAACCATGCCGGGGCGATCCACGCCTACCGCAACTCGTGTCCGCACGTCGGCGTCGGCCTCGATTGGGGGACCGGCCGCTGCCTGAGCGCGCCGAACGAGCTGCAGTGCGCACTCCACGGAGCGGTGTTCGTCGCCGACACCGGCGAGTGCATCTCGGGCCCATGCTACGGTCAGAGCCTCACGCGAGTTCCCATACGCGTCGAGGACGGGAAGATCGTCAGTGAGTAGATGCGTCCGACGTGCGACGTCCGACGTGCGACGTCGGACAGCAGCGGCTCCCACCGAGCTGCACGTGCACTGCCGTGCCGTCCTGACGTCGGACGTTCCCCATGCGTGAGCCCGCGGGCGTGCCCGGCACGCGCGACCTGCCGAGTCCGGTGCCGCCGCATCCGGTGGACCGCATCCTGACCCCTGGACGCGCGCGAAAATACCGCCAGGTGCTGGCGCGTCGCACCGCACGGCTCGCGGTGGTGGTCGAGGACTGCCACGATCCCCACAACGCGACCGCGATCATCCGCACCTGCGACGCATTCGGAGTCCATCGCGTCTTCGTCACCACCGGACGCAACTCGTTCAAGATCAACCGTCGCGTCAGCCAGGGCAGCCACCACTACGTCGATCTGCACGTGCACCGTGATATCGCCGGCGCCTACGCCGAACTGCGCTCGCTGGGGTACCGCATCCTGGTGTCGGATCTCTCCGCCTCAGCGACCGTCGGTCCGGCGCGTCTCCAGACCATGATGAGCGAATCGCCGATCGCCCTGGTCTTCGGCAACGAGAGCGCTGGCGTCTCGGCAGCGGCGAACGCCGGAGCCGATGGCCACTTCCTCATCCCCATGGCCGGTTTCCCGCAGAGCCTCAACCTGTCCGTATCGGTCGCAGTGTCGGTCTACGCGCTGCGCCAGACCGCCCTGATGGACGACCTTCCCGGCGACCTCCCCGCCGCCGAACAGATCGCCTGCTACGACGCGTGGGTCCGCGAGCACAAGGGCGCTGCCGCGGAAATGGTAATGCGGCAGGAACTCGGCCGAAACGGCGAGGATCTCGACGTCTTCGGAGCGCGTGAATCGACGGCTGATAGCTGATGGCTGATAGCTGATGGCTGATTGTTTCCCCTCTTCCTCGGGCGCCGAGTCGGCGGTGGCGGCATACAATCGGCGCAGCCGATGCCGCCACGATGTCGGAGGTTCCCGACGACATCGAGCCGCGACAAAGCCCGGGGGTAGGCACGCTTGCGTGCCGTAGGGGCGACAGCCCCTGCACAAACAGCCCACGACAAAGCCCGGGGGTAGGCACGCTTGCGTGCCGTAGGGGCGACAGCCCCTGCACAAACAGCCCGCGACAAAGCCCGGGGGTAGGCCCATCCAGGGCCGTAGGGGCGACAGCCCCTGCACAAACAGCCAGCCCTCACCCCACCATCGGCGGCCACATCCCCAATGGCTCGAGGAATCCGCGCAGCGTCGCCGGCAATCGTCCGAGCACGGTTTCGGAGTCGTAGCACGGTCCCATCTCCTGCCAGAGCGCGTCCGCGGCGGTCGTCTCCCACAGCACGGCCATGCGCGCCGCGTCGAACGGGATCGCGCCGCGCGCCATCAGTCCCGATGCGAGGCCGGCGAGGATGTCGCCGGTGCCGCCCACGGCCATGCGCGGATTGCCGCGCGGGTTGCGCTGCCAGCGCATGCCGTCGGTCACGAGATCGACGGGAGCCTTGGCCAGCAGGACGCGATCGCGGCGCGCGAACTCGTGCAGCGACTCCTCGGTCGCCGCGGCGCCGAGCAGGTTGCGCGCCTCGGTGCGGTGCGGAGTCAGCAGCACGCGCGCATCGCCTTCAGGCATCTCGCGGACCATGCCCGCGCAGGCCGAGAGCGCGTCGGCATCGAGGATCACCGGCACGCCCATTTCGACCGCCAGGCTGAATGCCTGCTGCGCCGCCTCGGGACATCCGGGTTCGCGGCCGAGGCCTGGACCGATCAGCACGGCGCTCGCGCGCGCGAGCATCGGCGTGATCTCCTCCGGATTGGACGGCGTCAGCACCCGTCCAGGCTGACGATGCACCACGATGCCCGGCGGAAGTTTCGGGCCCTCGGAGGTCCACGCGCGCACCATGTCGCATCCGGTCATGACCGCGGCGCGACACGCGAACTCGAGCGCGCCCGGGAACACGCCGCCGCCGATGACCAGCAGTTCACCATGCGTGCCCTTGTGGCCAGTGCGCTTGAGCGGGGGGAACCGCCGCATGCAGCACGGCTGCACGTCCTGATACGCAGCGGGAAGCACGCCGATGTCGACGGTCTTGAACTCGCCCAGGCCCGGCGCGCGCAGCAGCTCGAGTTTCGCCACCTGCAGGCACACGGTCAGCGTCGCCGGCAGCACCAGGTCGGTGCCCAGCCCGCTGGGGATGTCGGACGCGAGGATCGGCGTCTTCAGCGCACGCAGGGATTGCAGCACGCTGGCGATCGGCTCGCGTGGCT
>JACCZE010000078.1 GCA_013696105.1 Planctomycetota bacterium
TCCGAGGATGATGAAGCTGCCATCCGCCAACCGACCTTCCACATGGGGAATGCCGATACCTTCCGTGGTGAGGGTCGCAAAACGGATGCCACCTGCCGCGGCGATCCCGGTCCGCTCGGAATTCTGAACCGGTTCGACCGGGCTCTCTGCCGCAGCGGAATGCCGGAGGAACAGGAGCATGCCGATGGACCAGACCAGCCGAATAGATCGCAGCGCGGTCACGCGGATCACGGAAGCCGGTTGGAATCCGATCCGCTCCTTGGAGGTGCTCACCATGATCTCACCGACGGAATGCACGCCAATACGCCGAAGTAAAGTTCGGAAGTTCGGAAGCTGTAGATTAGAGACGGCGCAGTCCGTCCTGTCGCCCCTGCCCCCTCCCGTCACGACGGGATCGCCGTCCGCGCGATCGGCGCGTTGCCGCTCTTGGCGCGCGCATCGCGCTGCGGATCCGCGGCCCAGGCCTTGATCGCCGTGTCCGGGACCTTCGCCAGGGGCGTGTAGCGCGGATGGTGCGACTCGCAGTACGGGTCGTTGTGGCGGCTGTTGTAAGCCATGATCAGTGACCAGCGCGGGCGGTCGGAGAGGTTCGCCGCCGATGCGTGCAGCAGGTTGCTGTGGAAGAACAGGGTGTCGCCGGGATCGCTCTCGACGTGGACGAGTTCGCACACCTTGCGCGCCTCGGTGACGCGGGCGGGATCGGCGCCGACCTGGTCTCCGAAATTGCCGTGCTCGACCCGGCCCATGCGTTGGCTGCCCTTGAGCACCTGCAGGCAGCCGTTGTCGCGGCCGGCGCGGTCGACCGCGACCATCACGCTGAGCATGTCCGGATACATGCAGCCGTTGGAATACCAGTAGCCGTAATCCTGATGCCACTCCCACGCGCCGCCAACGCGGGGCTCTTTCAACATCATCTTGGAATGGTAGTGGTAGACCTCGTCCTCGAGCAGCTGCTCGCTGGCGTCGACCACGCGCCGGCAGCGCGAGAACATGCCGTACAGATCGTCGCCCGGATGGTTCCACAGGTTGATGCGGCTGATCCTGCCTTCGGCATCCTTGAAGCCGGCGGCATCGTCGACCAGCGCGTCATCGCCCTTGGCGTGGCGGATGAGGATGTCCATCTCCTGCGCATCGAAATAGCCGCGCTTGATCACGTAGCCGTCGCGGTTGAAGTCGGCGAGGTCGGCGGCGCTCAGAGGGCCGGGGCGGGGAACAGGTCGGTTCATCGGAGCGCTCCCAGTGGGGCCGTGCGTGCGCGGGTTACGAGAACACCCGCAAATTACCACCATCCAGAATAATCCGCAGACCATCGCTGTCCACGACTCTCAGCCCACCGCCTTCGTTGCCTCAGCAACTCCCAAGACGGATCCGTGCAGTCAAGATCCGGGTGTCCTTATTTTCAAATGCGGATGGTCGAAAAACACACATCGGTAGAAGCATGGGCGGAGAATGTTCGGCCTGCCTTCCGATCGAACCATCCGCCGCGATCGATCGAAAATCCTTCATTGTGGGGGGTGGCGAGACATCCATCCGCCCTGACGGCATCCTGCCCTCATCGATCCCCAGCCGAACCCGTCGGAGATACCACCCTCAGCATCCGGCGGGTGAACGGATCCATGTCTCGGCGTCTGAGCACGGTCACGACGCCACCCGTACCGATGAACGTCGCCTCCGGAACGAAATCCGATCCGCGGGCCGCCGTGAGGTCATCGAAGAATGAGCGCAAGCCGCTGGATGCGGAGTCACGGTCGCTCTGATCACCGTGGGCGATGACTAGGTAATCGATGCGCGGGTCATCGACGTACTGGCGGTAGTCAGGAACCGCGGACGACCACAACGAGACATTGAGCGACTCATGGCTGCCGTACTCATTGATGTCC
This sequence comes from Planctomycetota bacterium, assembly GCA_013696105.1. Taxonomy (GTDB): domain Bacteria; phylum Planctomycetota; class UBA11346; order UBA11346; family UBA11346; genus JACCZE01. Next base: position 1,881 of record JACCZE010000078.1, read on the forward strand.
TGCGGCGACATGCCGGTGGAGTAGAGGGGGAAATCGCCATACAGCGGCGATGCGCCGATGAACGCGAACCGGCCGTGTGCCTCTTGCCGGTGCAGGTACCGGAAGGCCTCGTCGTAGGGATACTCAAGCTCGGTAATGGCACGTCTCGGCCTGAAGGACTCGACGTACTGCAGACCGAAATGGCTCTCCGGCCATCCGGACAAGCCGACCACGAGCATGGCGAAGACGAACGGCCGCGATGCCGATCCGAGCGAGATGAACGCAGCGATGATGGCCCAGCAGATGTATGGCGCGATGAACTCGGCCTGATAGCGCCCCAGCCCGACGAGATTCGGATCGGTGGCCGCGAACAGCACGAAGGCAGGGGCGATCGTGAGCATCGGCAGCAGGCCCCGGGTGCGGCTGCGCACGGCGTACACCAGGCATCCGCAGCCGATGAGCAGCCAGAGCGCACCGCTGGTGCGCGCAACCATCACTGCCTGGTGCCACAGCGTCTGCGGCAGCCTCGCATCGAGCGGCGGGATCGCCTCGCCAGCCATCGCCGGGTAGCCCACGATCACGATCTTCACGACCAACGGCAGGAAGCACAGCATGGGCAGCCAGGACGCCACGACCATGCGCAGCGGTACACGCGACCGCCACCACATGAGCGCTCCGATCATCACGACCGGCGCCCACAGGACGAGGACGCTGATGCGGGCGAACGCTCCGATCGCGACGATGATGCTGGCGATGACCAGGGCCCGCTGATCCCCCGTGACGACCGCGGCGCGCAGAGCCCAGAAGCAGCAGATGGCGGTGGTGAAATGCCAGATCGAGGGCTCCGCGTAGCGGGCCGCCTGCATGACCGATGGCACCAGGGCCAAGGAGATGGCGAGGAGAGCGCACCAGACGACGTCGACGCCACCCAGCCGACGCAGCGACAGGTAGGTCGTCACGATGGCGATCGCGGCGACGAGGGCGCTCGGAAGACGGGCCGTCCACGCATCGAGGCCACAAAGGAGCTGGAGCGCGGTGATCGGCAGCAGCCGAAGCGGCGGATGGATGTCATAAACTTCGAAAACGGTTCCAACGATCCACAGCAGCCCGATCAGCGCAGAGAACGCCACGGCCGATCGTGGATGCGATCGGCCGAGCCGCAGGATGTACCATACCAGGACGAAACCGGTCGCCACCACCACGAAGGACAGACCGCGGTCGATGTACGACATCGGCATCTGCGAGCATATGCCCGAGGACGAGATCGCAGGATACGCGAGCTTCAGGAAAAGGGCTCCGCGACTCGCGTGATAGATCTCATCGCAGACGAGCGAACCGCCGAAGACGACCCGCGCATTGATCGCGACCACGGCCGCGACCAGGGCCGCGCAGATCCACAGGTCGCGGCGGTCGAGGGATACCCGGATCCGGTACCCGCTTCCGCATCGGAACAGCAGCAATGCAGCGGCGAGGGCCGCGCCGCGGAACACGAAGTCGATCGCCGGCATGACGATTTCGAAATGCGGTACGCCCGAGTGGCTGAAGATGTTGGCAGAGGCAACCGTGAACGGCACGATCACGAACGACCAGAGCACGGCGACGGCAAGGATCTTGAAGACGTCGATGTCGCAGATCAGGGAACCCTTCGCGGACGGCTCGCGGCCTCCGTATCCCTCGACTGGCTCATCCCTTCCGTCATGCGTATTGACCATAGGATGGGAATCATTGCACGCTGGTCGAGACTGCCAGCCCGGATCCGGACTCACGCCATGGAACCCTCGGAGCATAGCCGCGCCGCGGGCAGCCGTTCGACGCAGAAGGAAGATACGGCACCCTATGCCCGAGCTGAGCGTCGTCCTTCCGTGCTACAACGAAGCTGCTGGGATTCCCCGCCTCCTGCACGCCTATGCCGAAGCCGGGGGAGGCAGGGATTTCGAGCTCATCCTCGTGGACAATGGCTCTCAGGACGCGACTGCGGAGGTGGTGGCGGGCCTGGTGGCGACGCATCCGTTCGTGCGGCCGATCCGGATCGAACGGAACCGGGGATATGGCGACGGGATCATGCACGGTCTGCGCGCAGCACGAGCCGACGTGCTGGCTTGGAGCCACGCGGATCTGCAGACCGACCCGGCGGATGTGTTCCGCGCCCACGATCGGTTCCTGGCTCTCTCGGACCAGCACGCCCTGGTGAAGGGACGACGGGTCGGACGTCGTCTGGGCGAACGTCTGGTATCGCGCGGCATGCAGGCGATTGCCCTGCTCGCGCTGCGCCGGCTGATCCGCGAGATCAACGCCCAGCCCAAGGTCTTCCACCGATCGCTGCTCGACCATCTGCCTGCACCGCCGACGGATTTCAATTTCGACCTGTACGTCCTCTATCAGGCGCGCCGCAGCGGATGGTCGTTTCATGAGATCGAGGTCCTTTTCCCGAGAAGACCGTTCGGCATCTCCAACTGGTCCGCGACCATCGGTTCACGCCTGCGCGCCATCGCCCGCAGCATCCGCTTCATGATCGCGCTCGGGGCAGGGCGGCATCCGTGACCGCCGCCTTCATCGCGCTCGCGCTGGACGCCGGCACGACCCAGGCGGTCCTCGCCCGCAAGGCCGCCCTGCGTGAGCTATCGGGAAGACAGAAATACCTCGATGATCCTCCGCACATCACCCTGTACCTCGCCGAGTTCCCGGATCTGCAACCGGTAGCGACCGCTGTCGCCGAGGTCGCCGCGGCCACCGTGCAGCCCCAACTGCACTTCCGCGGGTGGCATGTCTTCATGGCGGATGCGCTCGTCGGAGGAAACACCCTGGTCTGCGATCTCGAGGCGGCTGATCGGGCGCCACTCGAGCGCATCCAGGCCGAGGTGATCCAGCGCTTGTCGCCGATGCGCGACCGCACGACTACGCGCGACGCGTTGGCTCACGCGTGGCCGAGCCTGACGCCCGCGCGCCGGCTGAGTTCGGAGACCACCGGCTTCCCATTCACCGGCGACGACTGGCACCCCCACGTGACCATCGCTTCGATACGGACGGACGACTGGGCTCGATCATGGGCCGCGCTCGAGCCGCAGGCTCTGCGGCTCTCGGGGCATGCGCCGGAGCTCGTCCTTTATCGCCTCGACGACGACCTGCCCTGCCGCTTCGGAGCCTGGCCGATGAGGCGCAGCTCGTGAGTGCACGCATCGACACCTCGACCCTTCGACGGACAGCGCGGGCACACAGCGCGATGTTCGCGCTCTACCGGTACCGATACCTGCTGCTGTTCACGCTGATCGGATTTCTTTCCATCGTGCTCGAAGTCGTGCTGGTGCGCTGCCTTCCCGCCGCCTGGCCCGGCGCGGTGAAGACATTGACGGGATTCACGTGCGGCATGGTTTTCGCATTCTACGCCAATGCGATCCTGAATTTCAAGATGCCGCGACGCTATTTCCTCAAGACGTTCGCGCTGTTCTGCGCCATCTCGTGCCTGTCGTACTCGCTGAATGTGGTGGCTTCGCGCGCCATACCCCGCTTGTGCGATGTCCCCTATCCGCTCGATCGCTTCGCCACTGCGGGGTTGTTCTTCCTGCTCGCCTACTTCCTGCATAGGCGATTCACCTTCGACAAGGCGCGCAAGCTCGGTGTCGCCATCTATGCTGCCGAAGGCGAGGATGTCGACACGGTGTTCGGGAAGATCGGCTGGCAGCTCGATCATGTGCATGTGGATCTGGTCGATCAGACGATGGATCCTGCCGCGAGAACGGTCGATCTCGAGCAAATCGACCGCGCGAGGAAGCTGTGGCCGCGCCTGCGGTTGAACATCCACCTCATGTCGAAGACACCGCTGATGTGGCTGCCGCAACTGTGGGGGCGGATAGACGGCGCGCTGATCCACCTCGATATCGCGGATGACCCGTGGGAAGTCATCGCCCAATGCCGCATCCATGGCAAGAAGGTCGGCGTGGTATGGACCCGAGGGGTTCCCGCCTCGGCGATCCTGCCCTTCCTTCCGCATATCGACATGGCGATGGTGCTGGGAGTCGCGGATCCCGGACGCAGCGGTCAGACGATGATGGCCGAGGCCGTGGAAATGTCGCGCGTGCTCGAGGCTCTCGCCTCCCGCTATCGCGTGGACACCGTCTTCGACGGCGGCCTGACGCTTTCCAACTCGACGCGCATTCCCGCGCAGTACATCATCTCGTCATCCGGTGTACTGCAGTCGGATCGGCCTCTGCACACCGTCTTCTGCCTGATCACGGGACGACATGGCGCCGACACCTGACGAGGAGCGGACGAAGGCCGCCATCATCTCCGCCATCCACGGTGTGGTGCAGGGCATGGACGGCATCCTGTCGGCGACCATCACCGGAAGCTTCGCCCACGGCCAGGGCCTCGACGGCATCAGCGATATCGATCTGGTGGTCATCGTCGAGCCGCTCGATGAGGGGCGTTTCAAGAAACTGAAAGAGCGTCTCTCGGAGGTGGTGGGCGCCGCGGTCGCAGCGCAGGGCCTGGCGCTGAGGATCAATGCGACTCTGGGGCCCTTGAAGTTCAATGCCCCCGGCACCGCGGTCCTCCATCTGATGCCATACAGCCCTGAAGGCCATCGCGATCACGCCATCCTGAGTCCCTTCACCTGCTTCGATTGGCAGCGCTCACCGACACTCGCCGGCTCTTCTCTCGCGGCCATCTATCCCGTCTTCTCCCTGCAGCCCCGCCACTTCTTCGGGTCCCGCCGCAGCGCGAGCGATTACCTGCGCGATCTCGATCGCGGGGTGATCAGCTTCCGCTCGCTCTCCTTCGCGGATGGCGGTCCCGCCGAGATCCCAGCGGAGAAGGCGATGGATGGACGCGACCGCCACGAATTCGGCTACCACGTGATGCGCTTCCTGATGCAGAATCTCGTCAAGCTGGTCGCGAAGGGCAACGAGGCGCTCGATGGAGAGGTCCTGATCGATCGCTTCTTCTCGAGCTTTCCCGATGGAAAGGAGACCTTCGCCGCTTGGTACCGTCAGCTCGCGACGATGAAACGCTCGGGTGATTTCACGCCGGGGATGGTGGATCTGGACAACCGGGTGCGCGCCTTCGTCAACGCATTCGAGCGCCAATTCCGCCGCGAGTTCAGCGAAAAGGCCCGCAGGCACACCTGGTTCCGGCATGCTCCGACGCGATCGAATGGCGCGGTCGGCGAGGCCGCGGTGTTCCAAGGTGCGATAGACCCTCCTATATCCGCCACCTCACCGGCCGATTTCGAGCCGCTGAGGCTGGCGCTCGCTGGACAGACGATCTCCAGAGCTTACCGATCCAGGCTCGGCCGCAGCGGCGACAGCTTCAATCGGCTGCGGACATCGGTGTCCGGGATACCTGAGGCGGTGACAGATCCACGGCTGGATGAGATCCGCTACGGCGCGTGCGAAGGGCTGACGGTCTCGGAGGCGCGGGCGGCGCACCCGGGCCTGTTCTCAGCGTGGGCGCGCGGAGATGATCCGCCATTCCCCGGCGGCGGAGAGCGGATGGCGGATGTGCGCGGGCGGGTACGATCATTCCTCGATGAATGTTCCGCGAGAGATGACCCGAGCCTGGTGTGCACGCACAATGTCGTGCTGCGCGCCCTGGTCGGAGAACTGATGGGCGTACCGCTCGGGCAGGAGCACCACCTCCGCATCCCCCACCTGCGCCCCTTCACGTTGGTTGCCACCGCCACGTTCGGCATGTTCCTGGATCTCGACGATCCGACCGAGCGCCAGCTGTTCTCGGCGTTCTTCAAGAAGCCTGCTGGCTGAGAGGATCGAGATATGCAGATCGTTATGCCGATGGCGGGAGAAGGCCGCCGCTTCTCGCAGCAAGGATACCGCCTGCCGAAGCCGCTGCTGCCGGTCGGCGCCATGCCGATGGTCGCGCGCGTGATCGCGGATTTGCCGGCGGCGGAGCGCGTCGTCCTCATCATGCGCAATGAGCACCTGCGCGAGCACGACATCGCGCAGCAGGTGCTCGCCCATGTGCCTGGAGGCAGGATCATCGCGATCGACGGCCTGACCGCCGGCCAAGCCTGCACGGTCCGTGTGGCGGAGCCCGCCCTCGATCCCGCGGCGCCGACTCTGGTGGCGGCCTGCGATAGCTCCCAGCTGTTCGATCCGGGCGCATTCGACCGGGCGGTCGCGGGCGGCGCCGACTGCCTGATCTGGACCTTCCGCGGGGACACGCGCATCTCCGTCGACCCGAGCGCATGGGGTTGGGTCGAGGTACACGCCGACGGCATCCAGGCGCGGAGGGTATCCTGCAAGCAGACCATCTCCGCAGCCCCCCTGAACGACCACGCGGTCACCGGCTTCTTCTGGTTCCGCAGCGCCCGCCTGATGTACGACGCCATCGATCGGATGGTCCAGCGCGATCAGCGGGTCAACGGCGAGTTCTACATGGATCTGGTGCCGAACCTCCTCATCGAGATGGGCTGCCGGGTGGAGGTGTTCGCGGTCGAGAAATACATCGGCTGGGGAACGCCCCACGACTATGAGGACTTCCTCGCCTGGGAGCGCTACTGTGCCCGCCTGCGCAGATGACCATCCGCATGCGCTGAGCCGCCAGGCTGCGCGCTTCGCGCTGGTCGGCTGCGTGAGCATCGCCGCCGATGCCGCCGTCATGGCGCTCCTGCTGCATCACGGGATGTCGGCCAATTGGGCGAAAGGCTGCTCTTTCGTCGCCGGGATGTGCTGCGGATTTGCCGGAAACAAGCTGTGGACCTTCGGCTCGCGCGAGCGCTCCTGGAGCGAACCCGCGCGGTTCCTGCTCCTCTACTCGGCGACCCTGATGGTGAACGTGGGCCTGAACGCGGCCGTGTTGACGTGGCTCTCCCGCGAGGGTCTCCTCCACCCGCGACAGGTGGCGGCCACCTCCTTCCTCTGCGCCACTGGTGCTTCGACCATCCTCAATTTCCTCGGCACCCGCTACCTGGTGTTCTCGCGAGCACGAATTCCCCGGAACCAACCGAGCGGATGAAACCCATGCGCTACATCGCCCACCGCATCAACACCCGATCCCAGCTCGAGACCCTGCCCCCGGGCATGGGTGTGGAGGTGGACCTCCGCGACCGCGGCGACCGCCTGATCTTGCAGCACGATCCCTTCACTGACGGCGAGGATTTCTCGGATTACCTCGCTGCGTACCGTCACGGCCTGATGATCCTCAACATCAAGAGCGAGCGCATCGAGATGCGCGTGCTCGAAGAGCTGCAGCGCGCCGGGACGGTCGCCGATTACTTCTTCCTCGATTGCTCCTTCCCCATGATCCGCTGGCTTATCGGCAAGGGCGAATCGCGCATCGCGGTCCGATTCAGCGAGCATGAGCCGATCGGATCGGCGCTTGCTCTCGTTGGACAGGTGCAGTGGGTCTGGGTCGATTGCTTCACGCGGATGCCCCTCGACGCCGCGAGCTACCGCGCGCTCAAACGCCACTTCAAGCTCTGCGCCGTCTCACCCGAACTGCAGGGCCGGCCGGTCGAGTCGATCGCGGCCTTCAGCCGCGAACTGGCGCCGTTCCCGATGGATGCCATCTGCACCAAACGTCCGGATCTCTGGCAGCAGGCGGCGCTGGCGGCGCCGTGACGCGCTCATGAATGCTGGCCGTAGGTCGCGCTCGGTCCGTGCTTGCGGAAATAGTGCTTGTCGAGGATCGCCGCGGGCAGGGCGTCGACCGACGGATCGATCGTCCGCGTCACGGTGGCGAGCAGCGCCAACCGCTCGAGCACCACCGCATGGTAGACGGCCTGCGCAGGCGACGCACCCCAGGTGAACGGGCCGTGTCGCGCCACCAGCACCATCGGCACCGAGCGATGATCGCGCCCGATGAACGCGTTCAGGATCTGCTGACCGGTCGCCTCCTCGTATTCGGCCTCGATCTCGGCGGCGGACGGCGGCACGGTGCAGGGCACCGGCCCATGGCAATGGTCCGCGTGCGTCGTCCCCAGGCACGGCAGCTCACGGCCGGCTTGACACCAGGCGGTGGCCTGGATGGAGTGGGTGTGGGCGACACCGCCGATATCCGTCCACGCACGATAGAGCGCGGTATGGGTACGCGTGTCCGATGACGGACGCATGCTGCCTTCGACCACGCGATTCTGCAGATCGACGATCACCAGCCGATCGGGCGTCAATTCCTGATAATCGATGCCGGAAGGCTTGATGGCGACCAGCCCACGCTCGCGGTCGATTCCGGAGGCGTTTCCGAAGGTATAGAGCACCAGGCCTTGCCGATGGAGCTCCAGGTTCGCCGCGCACACCACTTCACGCAAAGAACGCAATCCGGGATCCAGAGTGGGCATGGTGGGACATTGCTCGATTCCCGTCCCAGGACAATCGTGGGCGATCCATCCCCGCATGTGCCGATGGACCACCCGCGCCAGTCATTGTTCGAGGCGCAGTCCCAGGGCGGATTCGGTGACGCACGTCTGCTGCCGGCAGTTCGTCTGCAGGCTGCCGCGTGCTTCTTTTTCGGGCCCACGACCCTCAGCCGAAAGCTCCGTCGGCGGGGCGCCTTCGCTTCGACGCACGCGCCATCAACGGACGTTACTTCACCGCAACCGGCTTTTTCCCGCGCGGCTTCTTCTCTTCCACCTCCGGCGCCTTCACCACCCACTTCCCATCCACCAGGAACGAGGTCCAGCCGGTCGCTTCGCCCTTCTTCTCGCTCGCGAGGTAGTGCTCCTTGGTCTTGCGGCTGAAGCGGATCAGCGAGGGGTTGCCCTTGGGATCGGCGGCGGGCGCGTCGGCGAGGTAGTGGTACTTCGGGTCGAGCTCGGCCTTGTGGCGGGCGAGGTCGGCGACCTGCGGCGGGCGCGTCTCACGCGATTTGGGGTAGGCGCTGGAGGCGAGGAAGATGCCGGCGGCGCCGTCGCGCAGGACGAAGTAGCCGTCGGACTTGGTGCAGGCCAGCTCCTTCATGTGCACCGGCGCGATGCGCGGGGGCGCGGCTTCGCCGTTGCGCATGAGCTTGCGCGTGTTCTTGCAGTCGGGGTACTTGGTGCAGGCGAAGTACTTGCCGAAGCGCCCGGTGCGCAGCTGCATCTGCGCGCCGCACTTGTCGCAGTCGATGACCGGGCCCTCGTAGCCCTTGATCTTGTACTTGCCCATCTCGACCTGGGTGCCGGTACAGTCGGGATTGTTGCCGCAGATGTGCAGCTTCCGCTGCTCGTCGACCAGGTACGAGTCCATCGCGGTCGCGCACACCGGGCAGCGCTTCTTGGCCAGGAGCGCGGTGGCGTCGGCGTCGGTGGCCTCTTCCTCCACGCCGGGCGCGGGCGCGGCGATCGCCACGACCTCTTCGCCGGGGACGAGGTTGATGGTGCTCGAGCATTTCTCCTTCGGCGGCAGGTTGTAGCCGGTGCAGCCGAGGAACACGCCGGTGCGGCCGGTGCGGATCGCCATCTTGCGTCCGCACTTCGGGCAGTCGATGTCGGTGGGCACCGGATCGTTCGGCTTCATCTTCTTGCCGGCCTTGTCGAGCTTGCCGGTGAAATCTTTATAGAAGGTGTCGAGGACGGACTTCCATTCCGACTTGGCCTCGGCGATCTCGTCGAGGTCCTCCTCCATGCCCGCGGTGAAGTTGTAGTCCATCAGATCGGGGAAGGCGTCGACCAGGCGGCCGGTGACGATGTCGCCGAGCTTTTCCGCATAAAAGCGGCGGTTGGTGAGCTTGACGTAGCCGCGTTCCTGGATGGTCGAGATGATCGCGGCGTAGGTCGACGGACGGCCGATGCCGCGCTTCTCGAGCTCGCCCACCAGCTTCGCTTCGCTGAAGCGCGGGGGCGGCTTGGTGAAGTGCTGGGTCGGGTCGAGCGCGATCAGGCCGAGCTTCTGGCCCTCGGTCATCTGCGGCAGGTTGACGTCCTCCTGCTTGGCCGGGGGCTGCACCTTCATGTAGCCGTCGAAGCGCAGCACGCGGCCGCGCGCGGTGAGTTCGTAGTCGCCCGCGCCGACGGTGATGGTGGTGGTGTCGAACTCGGCCGACGGCATCTGGCAGGCGACGAACTGGCGCCAGATCAGGTCGTACAGGCGCTGCTGGTCGTGCTCGGTCTGCAGGTCCGCGGCGTCGACGCGCACATCGGTCGGGCGGATCGCTTCGTGCGCCTCCTGCGCGCCCGACTTGGATTGATAATAGTTGGGCTTCTCGGGCACGTATTTGTCGCCGAAGCGCGTGCCCAGCAGCGAACGGCAGGCGGTGATCGCATCGGCGCTGAGGTTCACCGAATCCGTGCGCATGTAGGTGATCGAGCCGGCCTCGTACAGGCGCTGCGCCAGGGTCATGGTCTTCTTGACCGAGAAGCCCAGGCGCACCGACGCCGCCTGCTGCAGCGTGCTGGTGATGAACGGCGCGCTGGGATGCGAACGCGCGGGCTTCTCATCGCGCGCGATCACCGAGTACGCGGCCTTGGTGAGCACGGCGAGCGCGGTGTCGATGTGCGCGGCGGTCACCGGCTTGAACGCCTCGCCCTTGAAGCGCGCGACCTGCGCGCGGATCGGGATCGCAGCCTTGCCGGTGGCGGCGTCGAGGTCGGCGTGCAGCTCCCAGTATTCGTCGGGTATGAAGGCGCGGATCTCGTGCTCGCGCTCGACGATCAGGCGCACCGCCACCGACTGCACGCGGCCGGCCGAGAGCCCGCGCGCGATCTTCGCCCACAAGAGCGGCGAGACCATGAAGCCGACGACGCGATCGAGGAAGCGCCGCGCCTGCTGGGCGTGCACGCGGTCCATGTTGATCGCGCCGGGCTTGGCGAACGCGGCCTGGATCGCGGTCTTGGTGATCTCGGAGAACACCACGCGCTTGAAGCGCTTGGGGTCGCCGCCGATGGCTTCGCGCAGGTGCCAGGCGATGGCCTCCCCCTCGCGGTCCAAGTCGCTCGCCAGGTAGATGGTTTCGGACTCGGCGGCGTACTCCTGCAATTCCTTGAGGATCTTCTCCTTGCCGGGCAGGACCTGGTACTCGGCCTTCCAGCCGCGCTCGGGGTCGACGCCCATGCGTCGCACCAGGTTGAGCTTCGCGCGCTGCAGCCGGCCCGATTCGGTCGGGCGGATCTTCTTGGGTTTGACCTTCTTGACCTTCTCGCCGTCGCTGCTCTCGCCCTCGCCGGCGCCCTTGGGCAGGTCGCGGATGTGACCGTAGCTGGATTTGACGATGAATTCCCGGCCCAAGTACTTGTTGATGGTCTTGGCCTTGGCGGGCGATTCGACGATGACGAGCGAGCGTCCCATGGGAATCCAGCGTCTCCGGGGGGACTGTATATGTATAAGGAAGAGGGTCGGTCAAGGGTGGGCACCCCCGAGCCGGTACCGGCAACGAGCCCCAGGCGCGATTGCAACGTGTTAATGCGTCGAGTGTTGCGCCACCGGAACCGATGCCGCTTGGCAACCGCCCCGCGAACGCACCATCGGCGCGCGTGACCGACTACCCCGAACTGATCGAGACCCTGCTCAAGCCCGAGCTGGTGGCGTTGTCCGCGGTCGACCGCGACGCGGCCCGGCGTCGGGTGCGTAAGATGGCCGCCGATCGCCAGGCCTTCTACCGCGGCAGCCTGGGCATGGGCGCATGGTGGATGGTGCGCAAGGCCGGCCTCACCGGGGCGTGGGCCTGGACCGCGGGCGACGTCCACCACGAGAACTTCGCCACGCTGTCGGTCGGACCGGGCAAGCCCGACGCGCCGCCGCCGGTGACCTACGACCTCGCCGATGTCGACGACGAGCATCCGGCGCCGTGGCGTTGGGACGTGCTGCGCCTGTTGGGCAGCGTGGTGCTGGCCAAGCCGGATCAGAAGGGGTCGGAGTTCTCGGGCATCGCCGCGGCGCTGCTCGCCTCCTACGGTTCTGCCCTGGGCGCCGAAGGCGAGGGCTCGCGCGCCATGCCTCGCCCCCCTGCCGCGCTGCGCGACCTGATCGACGAGGACGACACCGACGTGCGCCGGCAGGCCTTCTTGTCGCGCCTGGTCCAAGGCGAGGGCGACGACGCGCGGCTGCGCCTGGGACCAGACCTGATCAAGGACCTGCCAGCGCGCGGCTTCTTCGTCCCGGCGCTCACCTCCGCCTACGAGGGCTCGGCGCTGCGCGTCACGCTTCTGGACATCGCGCGGAGATCGACCGGCGGCATGTCGTCGCTCGGACGGCGGCGGTGGTTCGTGCTCGCGGTCGAACGCAGCGCCGGACGCGACGCGCGCGCTGGCCGCCTGCGCCTGATCGAGATCAAGGAGCGGCCGCCGAGCGCGCTCAGCCGCTACGTCCAGGTCCATCCCTTCGCGCCCGCACCCGGCCCCGCGGCGAGCTTCACCATCACCATGGGCAACGATCCCTTCCAGCGCGTGGTGCACGGTCCGTCGGGCACGTACCTCGCGCGCACGCGCTGCCACGCCCGGCGCACGGTGGATGTCGCCGCGCTCGAGCACGTCGAGCTCGAACGCATGGCCGAGTACTGGGGCGTGGTGCTGGCGAACGCGCACGTGCGCGGAATGCGCGCGCTCAAGTGCGACGTCGACGCGCGCACCCGCGACATCGCGGTCGAGGCCGGAGCCGCCGCGAAGGATCTCGCGCGCCTGGGCTGGGAGTTGGCGGCGTTCACCAACAAGGCGTACGGCGCGTTCCGCAAGATGGCGAAGGGGTGGGAGGAATAGCAGAGGGGAGATTGCACCAGTGCTCCGTCCTCCGTTCTCCGTCGACAGCCCACCGTACCTATGTCATTGGCAAGGACTCAGGAAAGAGAACTTCAGCAACCACCCCGCGCCCAACGCTCGGGAATCACGGCTGTTCGCCGTCGACGGAGGACGGAGCACGGAGCACGGAGGACCGAGCACCCGGGGCAATCCTACCCCCCTCCCGCCGCGCGCCGCAGCCGATCATTGATCCCCAACCCCAGATCGTGATCGGGGACCAGCTCGGCGCGGATCAGGCGGGCGCCACTGGCGTCGAGGCGGCGCATTGCGGCGAAGAGTCGCGTGGCGGCTTCGGCGAGGTCGCCGCGGGCGCTGAGGGTTTCGATCGCACGGCTGCGCTCGGGCAGGTGGTCGCCGCGCCAGGACAGCACCGCGACTTCGTCGTCGGACGGGAATGCACCATCGATCAGCTGCATCGGTGTGCGCGGCGCGTAATGGCTGGCGAGCAGGCCGGGCGATGCGCGCGGCAGCGAGCCGAGGCGCTGCGCGGCGTCGGCGAGCGCGACCGGTTCACCGAGCAGCGCGGCGATGCGTTCGCGCGTCAGGCCGCCGGGGCGCAGGATGATCGGTGCGGGATCGGGCACGAGCACCGTGCTCTCGATGCCGACGCGGCAGGGGCCGCCGTCGAGCACCACCGCCACCGCATCTCCGAGCTGCTCGCGCACGTGGGCGGCGGTGGTCGGACTGATGCGGCCGAAGCGGTTGGCGCTGGGCGCGGCGAGCGGCACCCCGGCGCCGCGGATCAGCGCGAGGGCGAGGGGATGGTCGGGGCAGCGCACGCCGACGGTGTCCAGCCCGCTGGTGACCACGTCGGGGACGTTCGGACGCCTCCGCAGGATCAGGGTCAGCGGCCCGGGCCAGAAGGCAGCGGCGAGGCGCCGCGCGCGGTCGCTCGGCACGCACACCGTCCACGCCTGCTCAGCGTCGGCGACATGGACGATCAGCGGATCGAAGCTCGGCCGCCCCTTGGCGGCGAACACCCGCACCACGGCGTCGGCGTCGAGCGCATTCGCAGCCAGACCGTACACCGTCTCGGTGGGCATGCCGACGAGCGCGCCACCGCGGATGGCCGCGATGGCGCGATCGATCCCGCTCTCTCCAGACGTCGGACGTCGGACGTCGGACGTCGGACGTTCATTCACAGACTGGCGTGGATCGCCTTCAGCGCCTTCAGCATGTAGGCGGTCGCCAGGTGCGGCACGCCCTCGCCCCAGCGGTTGGCGGAGTTCATCCACATCGCGGCGGGCTTGCCGTTCTCGAGCTTCACGATTTGCGCCTGGTCCTTGATCGCCTTGAAGAGGTCGGCGCGCCAATCGGCCTTCTTGGTGTCGGAGATCTCGAGCTCCTTGACGCCGAGCACGCTCATGGTCTTGGCCATCATGCCGTAGTAGTAGTACAGGCCGTCCTTCTCCTTGCCCGCGGCCATGCCGGGGTTGCGGTCGAACTGGTAGTTCTTCTTCGCCCACGACATCGCCGCGGAGACGCGCGGGTCCTCGGGCTTGAGGTCGAGCGCGAGGTAGTTCGAGATCAGGGCGTAGGTCATCGAGCCGTAGCTCTGGAACTTCGGCTCCTCGGTCTTGGCGGCGGCGCCTGTGTCGCCGGCGGGCTTGCCGTCCGCCGAGCCATCGGCGCCCTTGCTGCCCTCGGGAGTCTTGGCCTCGGCGCCCTTCTGGGCCTGCCAGCTGCCGCCCGCCTTGCTCTCTTCCGGGCTGTAGAAAGCGCCGCCATCGCTGCCGATACCGGGCGTCTTGTTGTGCGACGAGAGGTTCTGGCAGCGCTCGAGGAACTTGAGCGCCGACTGCATGCGCGCGTCGGACGCGGGCACGCCGGTCTCGCTCAGCGCGCGGATGGCGTGCGCGGTGTTCGAGAGGTCCTCGTGGCCGGGACCCTTCGAGCCGTAGCCGATGCCGCCGTTGCAGACGCTGTCGGGCAGCGTGTTCTGCTGGCCGAAGAGGTATTTCTGCCCGCCGGCGACGGTCGCGGCATCGGCCGCTCCGGCGGCCTTCAGCGCGAGCAGGCCGAGCGAGGTGCCGTAGGTGCCCAGGCCCTCTTCCGGCGAGTAGATGCCGCCGTCGGGCTGCTTGTACGAGAGGATGAAGGCGATCGAGGCCTTCATGCGCGGGTCGGTGGACGGGATGGCCTTGGGCTGGGTGGCGAGCGCCTCGACCGCGAGCTCGGTGATGCCGAGGGCGAACTCCTTGCTGGGCACGAACGCGCCGGTGTCCTTGTGCTTGGAGAGCAGCCACTCCTGGGCCTGGTCGATCAGCACCTCGACGTCCGCCTTCGATGGCGGACCGCCGGCGGCCGCATCGGCGGCATGGACGGGACCCAGGGCGATGCCCGCGCTCAGCGCGAGGCCCAGACCAGTGGAGGAGAGGAGGGACAGGTGTCGCATGGCGATCCTTTTCGTGGTGCCGAACCATAGGCCACGTCGGCGCGGGCGCCACGGGCTCTGCCCATCCCTGGCACATGGCGTACCAATCATGACGGGGGCGGAAGGCGGGATGTGTCGATGGGGTGGACAGCGGGGTGACGGCGCGCGTGGGGGATGGGCAGGAGGAGGCGGGATTGCACCCTGATCATTGCCCCCTGTCCTCAGTCCTCAGTCCTCCGTTCTCCGTCCTGTTGGACGAGGTCGCATGCCGGCAATCAGACGATGGTCGAGACCTCGATCCCGTGAAACCACCAGGCGCGTCGAACGTGCCGTGACGGCTGTCGACGGAGCACGGAGGACCGAGCACGGAGCACATTCTCTACGTCGGATACCTCCGCCTGATCACCCCATCCACGATCCCCGGGATCAATCCCGCCACCGCGAAGGCGATACGCGACATCCGGTGCGGCCAGACTTCGGGCCTGGGCTTGGCGATCGCGCGCAGCATGCGCTCGGCGACGTGATCGGCGGTCTGCACCGGGTCACTGGGGGAGACCCCCCACCGCTTGGCGCTGACGGCGGCGGCGACCTCGTGGAACTCCGTTTCGGTGTGGACCGGGTGGACGCTGGTGACGGCGATGCGCTCCGAAGCGAGCTCGATGCGCAGCGCCTCGGCCACCGACAGCTGCGCGGCCTTGGTCGCGCTGTAGGCGCCGGCGATCGGGCTGGCACGGCGCGCGAGCGCGGAGGACACGATCACGATCTGGCCGCGCCAGCCATCGCGCTCCGGCTGCGCGCGCATGCCCGGCAGCGCCGCGGTGATGCAGGCGATGGTGCCGAGCAGGTTGGTGCGCAAGAGCGCATCCC
>JACCZE010000079.1 GCA_013696105.1 Planctomycetota bacterium
GGCGCATATTTTCCCTTCTCTAAGTACCCCAAGGGGATGCTTATTGAAGGCGGGATATATTGATGGAATTCAACTCCGGATAACTGAGCGACCATTTTTTCGACTTCCTGATGCCTAACTCCGATCACGGGGTTGATTTCCAAGCTTTCGTCAGCGGCCACTTTTCGATTCAATCCCACCCACCCTACCACATTTTTCGTGATAGGGTGGGTGTAAATTTCCTGGGAACGCCTTTTAAAGCCGATTCCTTCCATAGCATTTTTTATTTCGCTAAAGGCAATTTCTACCTTCGACTTGTCAAGTTTCATCGTTTAATGATTGTCCTGTTGAACTGTAATTGGGGGAGTTGCCTGGCCGGGGACAAAGCCGGCAGCAGCTGCATTTTTTCCACGCGGAACTCCGCCCTGCGTATTTAACACAGGATACCCGACTTTCTGATTCTTTGAGCGTCGGCGCCATTGATGGACATGTCATGATTCTATTCCCCAACCGAAGTAATGCCCTCGTCCCATCATTCTTCCCACCTTTCTGCTTCCCGCCTTCGCGTCGATCCGTCATGACCCCGTCATCGTGATGGCCCACGCAGTGGAAACCGCCAACAACGCGTCATCACGCATGCCGGCAGCCTACGCATTCGATCCAATCGCCAATCGCGCGCGCGCGGCCGACTCCGTCCTGGGTGCAGGAGTAATAACCTCCCCCTATTCCCCGAACGGATCACTCCCCACATCGATCGGCGCGTCGTCCTTCTTCCAGCCGAAGAAGAACTCCTTGCGGCCGCGGGCCTTGCCGAGGGCGAAGTCCGGGTCCTCGCCGGCGGCGACCTGGCGACAGTCGTGCAGGATCTCTTCGGCCATGGCATAGCGGTCAGCAGGAGCCTGGGCGAGGAGCTTGGCGGTGATGGCGGCCAATCCGCGGCACATCCCGGCATCGCGTCCTTTGGCGGCGTTCATCGCGCGATGGATGGCGGTCAGAACCGATTCGGGCGTCTCGGCCAGGCCGGGATGTTCGCCGGTCGCCGCGTAGAACAGGCTCGCGCCGAGCGCGTAGAGGTCCGAGCGGAAGTCGATCGCGCCACCCGCGCGCTGCTCTGGCGCCAGGTAGTTCGGCGATCCGGCGACCTCCCCCGCGATCGCGGGACCCTCGCGCGGGATCGCGACGCCGAAATCGGTGATGCGCGCCATGCCGTCCTTCTCGAGCAGGATGTTGGCGGGACGCAGATCGGCGTGGATGTACCCGGCGGCATGGATGGCCTGGAGCCCCGCGGCGCACTCGTTCGCCAGGCGCAGCGCCCAATCGTGCGAGACGTGGCCGTGCTTCGCGATGCGCTTGCCGAGGTCGCCGCCGCGCACCAGGCGCATCGAGATGAACGGGCACTGACCGATGGTGCCACCGTGGTAGATCGGCACGACGTTCGGATGATCGATGCAGGCCATGATCCGCGCCTCGCGCAGGAAGGCCTCGATGACGGTGAAGGTGAAGCCTTCCTTCTCGGCGTACTCGGGATTGACCATCTTCAGCGCGACGATGCGTTTGAGCGAGTTGTGCTCGGCTTCGCAGATCACCCCGACGCGCCCCTGGGCGATGACGTGCAGCAGGGTGTAGTCCCCGAACAGCAGGTTGCCCTTGGTGATCTTGCGGCGGATCTGGACGGTCTCGACGGGCACGTGGGAGTGTACCCCAAAAGCAATGCCCAGGGCAGGTGGCCTGGACCGGGCGACAGGTGGCCTGGATCGGACGAGAGGCGCTTAACCCCTTAGGCACAGTCCAGAGCCTGGCATGCAAGCCCGGGGCGTTACCGTGGGGGCGATGGTCCAGACGGCACCGGTCCAGGAGCAGTTCCGCGGCATGACCGCCCCTGCTGCTGCCAACCCACCTTCATCACCCAGAACGCACGACCGGTGGGTCGACCAGTGGTGGGGGATGATCGCCGTCGTCGTGGCTATGGACGCGGTCGCACTGATCCTGGTGGTGGTGGTCGGCGCGATCGGCGGATCGGGGCCGGGCGGACTCGGGCCGTACCTGACGGCGGCTGCTGCCCACGCCACGGGAGGCGCAGGCCTGGTCTCGCAGGTCGCGCTGATCGCGGCCTACGGTGCGGCGCTGGAATGCGTGCTGCGCCTCGGGGTGCAGGCACCGCTGACGCGCGCGTGGTCTGGGGCTGCCTTGCCGATCGTGGTGGCCGCGGCGGTGCAGGCCGCGACCCACCTCTGGTGCAACACCGCCGGTGCGCTCGCTGCTTTCGCCTCGTCCATCGTGGTTGGCTGGTCGTACGCCCACGGCGTGCGCTGGTGGGTGCTCGCGGCCTGGCATGCCCAGGTCGGCGTCCTGGCGGTCGTCGCCACCATGCTCTTGGCATTCATGACTCCGGGCATCGCGCGCACCCAGGCCCTGATCGCCTACAAGGGCGGCCAGATCGACGCCGGCCGCCTGGTGCATATCACCGGCTGGGGCTGGTACGATCGCACGCACGCCGATGCCTGGCTGTACGGCCAGGCGCGCGATGCGATCGCGGCCGGCAGCGGTCACGTCGACCTCACCTGGTACCACCGCGACCTGCGCGGCATGCACTTCATCGAGCGCAGCTACGACTGGCAGCAGGCAGCGGTGCGCGGCCCGGAGGATGCCTGGGCGGTGTGCGCGGGAATGGTGCTCGACATCACTTCGGCGAGCGAACGGCACCAGCAGGACAGCCCCTGGTGGAGCGCAGGACCGCTGTCGGCCTGGCAGTTCGACGACGCGCCGAGCACGCTGTATCAGTGCCTGTCACAGGCCCCGAGCGCACTTGCGCCGCCGCAGCTGCGCATGGAGACCGACGTCGGGACCCTGCGCGAGCGCTGGCTGCGCGAAGGACCGACCCTGGTCGTCACCCCGCACCGGGACCACGCCCTCCCGGAGGTCGCCGATCCGACGCTGCAACGCCTGATCGACCGCATCGACGCAGCGCGCGCCTGGTGGCGTGTCGCACCCTCTCCCCCGTCGCGCTGAGCGTCGACCGCAACGCTCCCGGCGGGGGGTCGTATGCTCTGGCTGATGTCCACCGCATCCCGTCTGCTGCCGCTGATCCTGCTGACGTGCGCGGTTCGCCTCGCCGGTCTCGATTCCGGGGAAGCCCGGCACCTGCTCGGCCGCACCGGCTTCGGCGCGACCTCGGCCGAGATCGCCGATCTCCTGGCGCTCACGCGGGAGCAGGCCGTCGACGCCATCCTGGCGCGGACCAAGACGTTCAACCGCTGGGGACCTCCCGCGTGGTGCGTGACCTCGCTCGCCGACAACGCGAAAGCTCGGCAGAAAGAGTACGACGACTGGAAGGATCTGCCCCAGCCCGAGCGCGACAAGAAGCAGCAGCAGCGCGACGCGCTCGACCGCGCCCGCGGCATGGAGCTCAAGGGCTGGTGGTACCGCGAGATGCTCAGCACCGACACCCCGCTGACTGAACGCATGGTGCTGTTCTGGCACAACCACTTCACCTCGCAGCTCGAGACCGTCCGCGATCCCCTGCTGATGTTCGAGCAGAACCGGCTGTTCCGCGCGCATGCGCTCGGCAACTACGCCGCGCTGCTCAAGTCGATCCCGCTCGATCCGGCGATGTTCATCTACCTCGACAGCAATTCGAACATCGCCGACCGTCCGAACGAGAATTTCGCCCGGGAGGTCATGGAGCTCTTCACGGTCGGCGAGGGTTTCTACACCGAGAAGGACATCAAAGAGGCCGCGCGCTCGTTCAGCGGCTACCGCTTCGATCCGATGACCGGCCGGCCGGTGCGCACCGATCAGTACCACGACGGCGGACGGAAGCTGGTGCTCGGGCACAAGGGCGTGTTCGACGCGGACGAGGTGATGCGCATCCTGCTCGAGCGCGAGGAGCGGGTCGCCATCCACCTCACCGGGAAACTGTGGAAGGAATTCATCGACGAGACCATCGACCAGAAGGAGGTCTACCGGCTGTCGGCGGTGCTGTACAAGGCCTCGTACGAGCTGAAGCCGCTGGTGCGCGCACTCTTGACCTGCGACGCGTTCTGGGCTCCGGCGCGCCGCGGCTCGCTGGTGAAGTCGCCGGTCGAACTGCTGTGCGGCGCGGTGCGCACGCTCGGACTGCCGCCGGAACCCATCGAACGCTTCCCGCTGTGGGGGCGGCGCCTCGGCCAGGACGTGTTCGATCCGCCGAACGTCAAGGGCTGGACGGGCGGCGCGGCATGGATCAGCACCCACGGGCTGCTCGCGCGCAGCGAAGTGATGGGCGAACTGGTTGCCGATCCCCTGCCGCCAGCGACCGCCCCGTGGATCGCCACCGCGCGCGCGAAGCGCTCTGGCGGCATCGAGGACGCCACGCGCATGCTGCTGCCAGTGGCTGCCGCCCGCCAGATGGACCCGGCGATCGGCTTCGACCGCGCGCTGCGCGCTCTGGTGCGCGATCCCGCCTACAATTTGAAATGAGGGTCCCGATGCGCCGACGCACCTTCGTCCAGCTCTGCGGGTACACCGCGCTCGCCGCGCTGGTGCCGTCGCTGCACGCGTTCGGCGCGGAAGCGGAGCCCGTGGCTGCCCCACGCGTCGACCCCTTCGCCTGGAAGCGTTCGGTGATCCTGATCGAACTGCGCGGCGGCAACGACGGGATGAACACCGTCATTCCGTATGCCGATCGTGCGTATCGCCGCCTGCGACCCACACTCGCGATCCCGGCCGACCAGGTGTTGAAAATCGACGCACGGCTCGGTCTGCATCCCGCGCTGAAAGCGCTGATTCCGGCCTTCAAGGACGGCGACGCCGCCGGCATCCTCGGCCTGGGCTACCCCCATCCCAACCGCTCGCACTTCCGCGGCATCGACATCTGGAACACCGGCTCCAACGCCGAAGAGCTGCTCGGCGACGGCTGGATGGCGCGCATCCTGCGCACGGTGACTGCGACCGCTCCGCAGGATCGCCTCGCCGACGGCATCGTCCTCGGCTTCGACAAGACCATGGCCTATGGTGGTTTCGGCCCCCTGCTGGGCGACGGTCTGCAGACCATCATCATGAATTCACCGCAGGAGTTCATCGATCGCGCCCGCACGGTGCGCGCGCAGGCGGGCTCGGCCGCGAATCCGGCGATGCAGCGCATCCTGGCGGTCGAGGAGGCGATCCAGATCTCGGCCGAACGCATGGCGAAGCTGGTGGCCGAGACGCCGCCGCTGAGGACGCCCTTCCCGCGCAGCGCCCTGGGCGGAGGCCTCGCGACCGTCGCCAGGCTGATCGCCGCCGGCGCGGTGGCGCCGGTCTTCAAGCTCGCGATCGACGGCTTCGATACCCACGCCAACCAGCTCGGCGGCCATGCGGCGCTGCTCGCCGACCTCGGCGATTCGGTCGCCGCCTTCCGCTCGGCGATGCAGGCGGCGGGGACCTGGGACCGCTGCCTGGTCGCCACCTATAGTGAGTTCGGCCGTCGCGCCGGCGAGAACGGTTCGGGCGGCACCGATCACGGCACCGCCGCGCCGCACTTCCTGCTCGGCGGCAAGGTCGCTGGCGGCTGGCACGGCGCGTACCCGAGCCTGGCGAAGCTCGAGGACGACGACCTCGCGTTCACCACCGATTTCCGCCAGCTGTATCTCGCGATCGCGCGGCAGTGGTGGGGATATGGGGGCGAGTTCCTCAGCGCCAAGGGCCTCAAGCCGCTCGATCTGATCAGGGCGTAGCGCCGGAAGCGGAAGCCCGGGGCAATTCCAGCCGCATGGTGGTTCCCAGGGGACCCGTGACGGCGAGCACCAGATCGCCGCCCATGCGCCGCGCCAGACGCCGGCTCAGCGACATTTCTGCGTACATGCGCAGCGAGGTGATGCTGGATACGGCTCATCATGGGGACGTCCTCCAGTCGGCATGCTATCCCCTGCTCGGTCGCCGACGGTAACCGCTCGGTAACCGGGCGATAAACCCTGGGATTTCACCACTACCCAGCCGAAGGCGACCCGGCTAAGGTGGGGTCGTGACCGACTCGCCACCCACCTCCGCGACTATGCGCGCCTGCCATTGCTGCGGATTGATCCAGAGCCTGCCAGACATCGCGGCATCGGACCGCGCCCATTGCCTCCGCTGCGATACGACTTTCGCCCAGGGCGTCGACCAGTCGTGGACCATGGCCGCGGCAGTGTCCGCGCTCATCCTCTATCCCATCGCGATGAGCCTGCCGGTGCTGAGCATCGAGCGCTTCGGCGTGACCCATCAGACCGACATCTGGAACGGGGCGATCGGCCTGCTCGCCAGCGGGCACGTGGTGGTGGGCCTGGTGGTGCTGATCTGCTCGATCGTGGTTCCGCTGATGAAGCTGTTCGGGTTGATCGCCCTGAGCGTGCGGACGCGCCGTTGGCACGACCACCACCGCGCCCTCACGTATCGACTGATCGACGCGGTCGGACGCTGGGGCATGATCGATGTCCTGCTGGTCGCGGGCGTCGTCGCCGCGGTCAAGCTCGGCGATCTGGTAAGCGTCGATGCCGGTCCGGGCGCGGTGATCTATGCCGCGATGGTGACGATGAGCTTGATCGCCGGCGCGACCTTCGATCCTCGGTCGATGTGGAGGCGCGATGCCTGAGGCTCCTCCTTCCCCTCCTTCCACCACCCCCGCGCCATCCGTTCGGCCGCAGGCGATCGTGCGTCCGCGCGGTCGCGGACGCGTGCGCCTGGCCTGGCTGCTGCCGCTCGGGGCGTTGATCATCGCCGGCTATGCGGGGTGGCAGGCCTGGGGTCACACCGGGCCGCGCATCAAGGTGCATTTCGACCAAGGATTCGGACTGCGCGTGGGAGACGTGCTGCGCCATCGCGGCATTCCCGTCGGCGAGGTCAAGAAGCTCGCACTGGCCGATGACCGCGAGGGCGTGCACGTGGAACTGCTGCTCGACCATGCAGCCCGCGACCTCGCACGGGAAGGCAGCTTGTTCTGGGTGGTACGTCCGAAGATCGGATGGGGCGGCATCACTGGACTCGACACCCTCGCCGGCGCGCGCTACCTGGACGTGCTTCCCGGCGAGGGCGAACCCCAGAATGAATTCGACGGGCTCGAGGATACGCCGATCACCGCACTCTGTCCGCCCGGAGGGCTCGAGATCATCGTCCAGGCCGCGGCGCGCGGCGGCATCCGTCCCGGTTCGCAAGTCACCTACCGGCAACTGCCGATCGGACGCGTGGTCACCACCGGGCTATCGACCGACGCCGGTATGATCGAGATGCGAGTCTACATCGATCCGCCCTTCACCGCGCTGATACGCCAGCGTACGTGCTTCTGGGAGACCAGCGGCGTGACGTTCAAGGTGGGGTTGAAGGATGGCGTCAAGCTCGGCTTCGATTCGCCCGAGGCCCTGCTGAGCGGCGCTCTGGCGGTGGCGACCCCAC
>JACCZE010000187.1 GCA_013696105.1 Planctomycetota bacterium
GATGTATGGTGTGCTGTCGGGCATGGGAATCCTCTCGGCTACTGCATGCGTGATGCGGATCTCGACTTTCGGCGTTACCCGGCGCGTCGTCGCCCGTATTCGGCAATGAGCGCCGCATCGACGAGACCACTGTGCGGCTTCTCGCTCCGGTCCGAATGCCGCCACTCCGCCCCCGGCCACAGCCGACTCGCCACCGCGTATTCGCTCCCGACCGGTTGGCCGATGAGCAACGCGCGCTGCCATTCCTGCGGTCGAACGAGTTCGTACGAGAGCCCGAGGCCTCTGCAGATCCCGCGAACGAGTCCCCAGCCGGTTCCGAAGGTGAACATCGACACGACACCTTGTCCCGGCCGTGCATGTACGTCTTCGATCAGCACAAGGGCTCGTGCCACCGCCTGCCTGCGCAGCCAACTCGTCAGCACGTCTTCGTCGATCTGGCGCTTTTTACCGACCGGAATCACCGGCATAACCAGCGTCTCCAGGCCATCTGAAGCGATTGCAGCCAATCCCCCATCAAGGCCAGGGTCGCAGCCAATGATGATTCTCATGAGCTGGCTTCCCAGCGAGTCACCACAAAGCGGCCGAACGGCCCCTTGCGATCTGGCCTGAAATCTCCCAGACCGATGCGTTTACCCGCCGAATCCACCAGTTCTCTGACCAAGCTGGCGACAATTAGCCCTCCGTCGACCTCACACGTGAAATGCAGACACCAATCCTGAAAACAGGGGCGATGGCAGAGGATGCGGCCACCGGTGCTTGGGATACGAACCGGCCGTGTATCCACGGACCAGGGTTCCCGGTGCACGATAGGGATCTCGATTTCGGCGATTGCCAGGCACGATGGCAGAAGCGATGTCGATTGGGTTGTAAGTTTGCTTTTTCCACTTTTGAAAAACTTTCCGGCATCAATAAGGCATCTGAACAGGTTAGGCTGAGGAATAATGGGGAGATGAGCCTCATTCACATACAAGCGAGCCTCAGCCTGATCGTGGGGAGAAGGTTGTTCTCCAATCATTGCAGTTCGATGGCCAGCGGTTGCTGAGATCTGAGCTGAATCGGTAAACCGATTACACAGAAGCGGCGTGACGCCTTGAATTGAAATTGATATGTTCATGAAAAATTCCGTGCCTTGGGTTGGTTTGCCGAGCCAGGCCGTGCCGAGCACTGCCCAGCCAAGCTCTGCCCCGCGCTGAGGAGGAAGGTTCTATTTCCGTGCCCACGGTGGCGCGCTGGTCGATGCCTGTTGCGGTTTCCCTGAAGTCGCGTCCTTCTTTCCATATCCTTTGATTTCATTGGTCATTTCGCTGGAATCTTCGCGCTTCTTCAACTTCACGGTGATCACCAACGGTAAGCCATGCAATTCGACACTGTCGTTCGGCGTCATGACTCCGAGCGCCCGGCAGATCGACGACAATTCGCCCTGCGCGATCTTGACCGTCAGCGGATTTGGATTCTCGAGATTCAACCGCGTCCAGAGCTTTCGACCCTTGAACTCGCCATCGATGACGTCGAAGGTCAATTCGAGGAAGCGGCCTCCGCCCTTCTTCGTGTCCTTCATCTGCGAGTCGTTGATGATGGCGAGGTATTTGCCTGCCGGGATCGGTTCGAAGTTGGCGCTGGGTTCGACGGTGTTGGCGTTGAAGCCGTTGAGGTGTGCCATGGTGGTGCCTTTCAGGCGCTGATGGGTTTGGGGAGGTGTTGGGCGAAGGCGTTCCAGTCGAGTGGCAGCTCGTCCGGCAGGTTGAGGCGGTTCTTGGCGACATGAGCCGGCCGTTCGGAGGTGCGGATGATCCGCTCGCCGGTGCCGATCGCCTGGATCCGGGAGCGATTGAATCCTTCGTCGGTGGATTTGGTGAAGATGCGGTAGGTCGCGAACAGGACCTCGTCGCACCACTCCTGGATCATCGCCGACGCGTCTTTCCGCAGCCGCGGAACGTAGCGGTCGTACGGCTCGGTCTCTGGATTCGAAAACGTCTCGATCTTGGCGTGAGCGATCAGGACGATCGCCATGCCTCGCGCGGTGCGCAGGGCACTGAGCCCGTCCAGGACGCTACGCCAATGCGTCAGTGCGAAGGTATATCCCTTGGCGTAGCCGATATCCTCGATGTTCGCGACATTTTTGGCCTGGCAGACTTCGGCCCAGATCAGCCGCTCCAGCCAATCGAGGGAATCGATGACGATGGTCCGGTACGAATGCTCGCCGTCGTACAGCTGAGCGAAAGCCTGCATGACATCCGACAGCGAGGTCGCGAGCGGGAAGCGCGAGGTATTGATTTCGCCGAGACCGTCCTCCGTCTGGATGAAAATGGGACTCGGAGCCATCGACCCGAAGGTCGATTTGCCGATCCCCTGCGTGCCGTAGAGCATGACGCGACGAGGGCCTGGCCGGGGACCGGTGATGATGTGTTCGAGCATGCGTGTCCTCTGGTGTTGGAGAAAAGCAGAGCGCCGTGGTATGGAGTGCCGCGCCAAGCCGTGCCCGGCCATGCGTCGCCTCGCCTAGCTCCGCAGTGATCGTTAGATAAAGTCAAAAACGCGGGGTTCCTCGTAGCCGGTCGGCCACGTGTCGCTGGCGCGGCAGTTCCGCAGGCGTGTGATCGCCTGGAGGTTCTCCCGCTCCGTCAGCGCGAGGACCTGGTCGCTCACCGACCAGACCCCGACGCGGTAGGGCTCGCGCTTCTCAACCGCGATCAAGTGGACGGGTAGGTTCACACCACAGGCGCGAGATAGCACCGCCCGGTAGAACGCCATCTGATGGGCGTATCCATAGGTGCGGGCATCTGCTTCGAGCCAGGACAGATTGTCACAGGTCTTGAGATCGACGATGCCGCGCTGGTTGTTGAACCAGTCGATGCGGATCTGGCTTGGGACACCGCCATACTCTGCGCGCACAACGCCTTCCGGAATTCCGTCTGTCAGCAGATCGCGTGCATGGGCATGCTCATGGATCGCGAGCGCCAACCGTTCGACGAGCGATGCCTGATCATGGCTGAGGACTGGTTTCCCCTGAGCATCGGCCCATTCCTGGTACGCCTTGGTGCGCGTGCCGAACACCTCGCCCGTTTTCGGATTCACCGGACCGCCGCCGATGGCATAGCTGCGCTCGAAAGCGTCTCGGCCTTCCAAGATCAGTGTGTGCGCCGCGCGACCGATCACATACGCGGGACGATCCTCATCGGTCACGAGTCCGAGCTGCTTCTTCCGGTAGAGCCATGGGTTCGCTCGGAAATCCGCCAGCGCGTGGCTGCTCAGATACTCAGCCCGCATCGCTTGGTAAACGGCCTCCGGTTCGCGAATCAGGATTTCTGAAATGGGGCTGCGGCATGAGGTCCACTGCGCGAGATCGGTCATGGTTTGGTCTCCGTGGGTGTCATGCAGCCGCCTATTAGGTATGTTCGGAAGTTGAGCTCGATCTGTGGGACAAATTTTCTCATGGCGCCAACCCGGCGTGCGTGAAGTGGACACGCAGGCGTGCGATCGCCTGATAGACGCGGTGACGCGTGGTGCCCGTCTCGCGCGCGACCTCCAAAACGGACATCGTTTGGAGCTGCAGGCATAATTGCCGAAGATCGTCAGGGAGGTCGACCATGGCGCCTTCGACATCCATGCGCACATCGCAGTGGTCGAAATCGCGTTCAGCACGCGGGTCGATCACATCAGCCGCACCGCGGTACGCGCCGCGGGCTTCGTCATCGCTCGATTCGTCGAGCATATCCGTCATGCCGACGGCGCGCCGGTAATCACGCATGGGCGCGGTTCGGGTTCGGACGACATCGAAGATCGCGCGATCGAGGACGCCGGCGATGTAGGTGCGCCGATTACCCATTTTGGGATCGAACGCTTTCAGAGCGATCAACAGTCGCTGGGCGAGTTCCTGTTCGAGGTCATGGCGATCAGTCGCGGTGAAGCCGTAATGACCGATGAGGCGACGAGCCTTATGGGTGATGGCCTCGTACGCATCGGCGCCGAATTCCGGTGGCGCATCGACGGATGATGAATGGGTTCCGGTGTTCATGGTTGGTGATTCCTTCACCAGCCATTGCGTTACATCTCTGGTAACGATGTTTCAGGAATCGTTACATTGTTACCAATTCGTTTCCATTTCGTGAAACGAATTGGTAACGAATTGGTAACATCACCATTCCCACGGCAGCTCCTGCGTTGGGCGGTACGCAAGCGCGCCGCCGGTGGTGATCGTCTGCTTCAGATAGGCTTCGCAGTCGGGCAGTGATTGCCGCAGCGACCAAAAGGCACGGCCAATGGCGTTGGTCACGGCGATACGCGAGCGCTCGCCATCATCGACGGTGCGCGGTTTCCCGTTACGACCGGTCACCCGGCGGATCTCATCCGCGAGTCGTTCGATCTCGCTCTGCAGGAATTCCTGCCGCTGATGGTCCCCACATGCCTGCGCCTCATCCCGCTCGGCGAGCAATTCGCGGCAACGCAACCTGATCGCCACCAAGCTCTCGGTGCTGATGCCCTTCCCGGCTGATCCCGCATAGAGCTGACGGTGGGCGTTCTGAGCGTCGGCACGCAAATCGATCGCGGCGATGGTTTGGTTCGGATGCTGCAGGAGGTACTCGATGTAACGAAATCCGATACGTTCGCGAAACGTGCTCCCACGACCCTGGAACACGACGCTGCGCGTCCCGTCCCGACATCGGAAGATAAATTCGTGCGTCGAACGATCGCTGGTAGGCCACGCGCTCCGCGTCGCAGGTCCAGCCGAACCAGACGCCGGCATGAGTACCCAGATGTGGGGTGATCCTGGACCGGTCGGTCCCACAGACGCACCCGGAGGCAGTGGCAGATCGAGGTGGAGGAGGTTGTCGTTGGCAGTCATAGGCTGCCCTTATGCGAGGACGACGGTGCCGCGAAGTCTGCTGCCAGGTGGTCGGCGTCCTTGGGGAAGGTTATCTCCACATATACGGTCTGTACAAACCTATCTTTTCGCAAATCTCTTCACAACTATCAGTGGTGATAGGACTTGAGTCTCTGTAAGTCCTTAGAATTCGCGGGGTGTTTTCGACATTTGGTAACGCTTTTCCACATCGCCGAACGTCGGACGCAGAAAACTGGTTCCCACAGATCGACCCCAACTTCCGAACATACCTGATAGGGAGTCTCTGCATGAGACCTGCCCCACCACCCCGCTCTCCAGAGGTCTCTTCATGCAATTTGCCAACGCACTCCCGACCGAGGCATTGCGCTGTCCCGGCTGTAACGGCGAGTATCTGCACCATGGCGCCGTGAGCGTGTTCACCCGGCGCAGGGAAGATGCCGACGACGGGCAGCACACCCACATTCCGGACGGCTCTGATGGGACCGTCGTGGTCGACGCGAGCATGGCCGGTAATCCGAGCGTCCGACGAGACGGGGTTCGCATCCATTTCTGGTGTGAATTGTGTGCCGAGCACTTCTCGTTGTGCCTCGCGCAGCACAAGGGAGTGACCTATGTCTCGTGGGATCGAGCCTGGTCCCCGGCGGCCAGGACGCGTCGGTGATCAGCGATCCGCTGCTGTCGCAATTCCGTTCCGCCACCGATCCGAACGTCCTCGCCGATGCACCGCTGTCGGTCATCATCGACCGGATCCGTTCTCCTGAATTGGCGGATCGGTGCGCGGACATCCGTCGCGTATTCGTCGCAGCGGGGGGAGGAGCTGCCGGCAAGGACGCCATCCGCGAGATGAAGAAGGCGCTTCCGGCCGTGACGATAGCTGGGACATTTTTCCGCCGCACGAAGACCGCATGGCGGGAATCATCCGGGCTGGTCGGGATCGATCTGGATGACCTGACTGAGGACCGCTTGGCCATGGCGTGGCAGGTGCTTACCGCTTCGCCGTGGGTGGCGTTTCTGTACCGATCGCCTTCCGGATCGGGACTCAAAGGGGCGATCACCGTTGCGGGCCTGACGATCCCGAATGCCGAGCACTACGATGTCGCGTGGCATGGCGTCAGTCTCTGGATCGCGTCGCTGGGATTCGAGAACGACCCCGCGGTCAAGGATGTGTCACGTCTCTCATTCCTGGCCCACGATCCCGCTGCCTACTGGAATCCTGCATCCATCCCGTTCGATCTCGATCGCTGGCAACCATCAGCACCCGCGGACCCTCAACCTCCGGAGGCTCCCGGTCGACAGCGTCCCGGCGACGACTTCAACCGCCGGTGCGACCTCGCCGATCTGCTCCAACGCCACGGCTGGTCACTCGATCGCGACGGCGAGAACCAGCATTGGCGTCGGCCAGGCAAGACGTCAGGAACGTCAGCGACGCTCAAAGAGCGTGTTTTCTACGTTTTTTCATCGAACGCTCCTCCGTTCGAATCCAACAAGGCCTACAGTGCATTCGCCGTCTTCGCGCTCCTGGAGCACCGCGGAGATTTCGCAACCGCAGCGAGTGCATTGCGTGCAGCCGGGTACGGCGAGCAGCCCTCAAGCACGATCTCCAACGAACGGAACACCGACGCCCCGGCCTCCGGGGTCGTCACCCTCACGCCCGAAGACCTGTTGGCGTACGAGACGGACGACGATCCGAACACGCTCCTGGGGCGGCGCTGGTTGTGCCGAGCAGGTGCATGTCTGGTCGTCGGGCAGACCGGAATCGGCAAATCGAGCTTTTGCATGCAGGCTGCCATCACCTGGGCGCTCGGTCTTCCGGTGTTCGGTATCGCGCCTACACGACCCTTGCGCTCACTCATCATCCAGGCGGAGAACGACGCCGGGGATTTGGCCGAGATGTTCCGGGGAGTCATGAGCGGCATCGGCTGCGAGGATGCGCTGCCTGAATTGCAGCCGCGACTGCGGTTCGTATCGGATACCGCGACGACGAGCCACGCGTTTCATGTCCTTGCCCGTACGCTCATCGCCGAACATCAGCCGGATCTCGTCTGGATCGATCCCTTATTCGCGTTCCTTGGCGGCAATGCATCCGACCAAGAGGTCATCTCGACGTTCCTGCGCAACGGCCTCGGCGCGATCGCACAGGACACCGGTGCGACCTGGATGGTGATGCATCACACCAACAAGCCGGCGAAGGATGCCAAGACTACAGGTGTTTCCGGCGATTATGCCTACCTCGGCTCGGGTTCGGCGGAGCTGGCGAATTGGGCTCGTGCCGTTCTCGTCCTCCGAGAAGTCGAGGACGACCTGTACGAATTGCGGGCCGCCAAACGTGGGCGTCGATCTGGCATGGTCGACGGCGACGGCAATCCCTGCTCGGAGATCTTCCTGCAGCATGGTGCACAGGGAATCTGCTGGAGGAGGGCTGAACCCGCTCAGGACGAGCAACTCGACCTCGACCGGATGACCGTCCTCGATGTCGTCGACGCAATGGATCGTGACCGGGATTACACCCAACGAGATCTTCGCGAGGTCGTGATGAAGGTCACTGGCCTCAAACGGGGCTCCATGACGACCAAAGAGAAACGCGGATACCGTCTCCTGAAGCTCGTTGTCGAGCGCACCCGTGTCCCAAATCAGAAGGATTGCCACCGTGCCACTACCTGCCACTGAGCGTCCGAGTGGCAGGGGCTGCCACCCTGCCACCGCTGCCACCCACCCCGTAGGGGTGGTGGCAGGTGGCGTGGCAGCGGACGAGGGTGGCGTTGCCACTGCCACTGCCACCGAGTGGCAGGTGGTATGGGCGACGAAGGTCGGATTCGATCCTGGGAATTTTCAACGGGTCCTACCCATGCATGAAACGCATCAATACCCGCGGGAACAGCCACCATTTGAGACTGAATTCCCTGCGCTGGTCCAACGCATTTTCGAGGAATCGCCATGAACATCGAGAGCCGCCCCATCACCGCCCTTCGACCCTACGAGAACAATCCGCGCCTGAACGACACCGCGGTTGCAGCGGTGGCTGAGAGCATCCGCCGATTCGGGTTCCGACAGCCCATCGTCGTCGATGGCCAGGGAGTGATCGTGATCGGTCACACACGTTGGCGAGCGGCGCAGAGCCTCGGCATGGTCGAGGTTCCCGTTCATGTCGCCTCGGAGCTGACTGTGGACCAGATCCGCGCCTTGCGGATCGCGGACAACAAGACGTCCGAGATCGCCGAATGGGATCTCGCGCTGTTGGGTATCGAACTGAAGAGCCTCCAGTCGAGTGGCCTGGAGATCGATCTGGAGGCGCTCGGATTCGATTCCGATGAACTCGCGGGGCTACTCGACCCTGGTTCCCATGCCGGGCTCACTGATCCCGACGTGGTCCCAGCACCGCCGGCGGTGGCCACGACGCGCCCCGGTGACATCTGGGTGCTGGGCGAGCATCGCCTGCTCTGCGGCGATAGCACCAAGGTCGAGGATCTCACTCGCCTGATGGACGATGTGCAGGCGGACCTCCTCCTCACCGATCCACCGTACAACGTCGGATATGTCGGGCGCACGGAGGATCAGCTCACCATTGAGAACGATTCGATGGACGACGCCGCCTATCGACGCCTGCTCGTCGACAGCTTCCGAGCGACGAGCGACCACCTGCGCCCAGGTGGTGGATTCTATATCTGGCACGCCGACTCTGAAGGGCTCGCAGTCCGTTCAGCCTGTGCTGACGTCGGACTGACCGTTCGCCAATGTTTGACGTGGGTGAAGAACAGTCTCGTGCTCGGGCGTCAGGATTACCACTGGAGGCACGAACCGTGTCTGTACGGCTGGAAGGATGGCGCTGCGCACACCTGGCTGAGCGATCGCAGTCAAACGACGGTTCTGGAATTCGATCGTCCTACCCGCAGCACGGACCATCCGACGATGAAGCCGGTCGATCTGTTCGTGTACTTGATGCACAACAGCTGCGCTGCGGGCGGTATCGTGGTCGATCCTTTCGGCGGATCCGGGACCACGATCATCGCCGCTGAGCAGACCGGACGCCGGGGGTTCCTCGTGGAACTCGATCCGCGGTACTGCGATGTGATCGTCCGCAGATGGTCGGAATTCACAGGACGCACGCCTGAGCGTATCGCAGCGCCAGCTGTGAACGAAAAAGCCTCGGCCGATGCGACCGAGGCTGGTGATCCATGATGCGCGCGACCGGTTCAGGCGCTGGTGAATTGTCCTTTACCGACCTTACGGAATCGGGAGGCGGATCCCTTCTCCTTGATCTCCCGGATGATCGCCGAGTAGATCGTCGCCGCCGGAGTCTTGCCCGCTGTCTTCCACAGGCCTCCGGCAATCATGCGTTCGACGATCGCCTTCGCCGCAAGCGGATCGCCGGCTTTGCGCAAAACCTGCTCGGCTGCATCAAGCCCCGACAGGTTCGTCTTCGGCTTCGCTGCGGTGGCCTTTCCGCTCACGGTTTTGGTCTTGGTGGTGGTGCGTTTGGACATGGATTCCTCCAGTGGTCGTGTCGGCGCGAAGCCGGCGGTGTGGTGATGTCAGGGAGTGATGTGGTCAGGGAAGACCATCCGCGCGAGACGATCGGTGATGGCCTCTACCACCGCCGCGGCAGTGGAATTCAGAGCAGGGACATCGAGTCCACGGTCCCAGCGGTACACCAGCGCACGGTCGATCAGGGAGCGGACCTCCAACTTCGAGATGCGGCTCCGGCCGATCTCGTAGCTCGGGATGTCGGCGTGTTCGGGGTACACCTTCGCGCAAAACGAGTACCCGGCGATGTAGCCCTCGACCCAGCCATCGCCAGCGCTCGAACGCTTATTCATGAGCGCGAGGTCGCCGTTTACTGCCCAGGGCGCGCGGTCCATGCCGGCGTCATGGTGGCGCCCGGCCTCGTATGCAGCTTCCAGCGCGAGGCGCAGCGCATCAGTGTCCGCGAGATTCGTCCGGGCAGCGATGGCCGCGACGATGGCGGCGTGCTGGGTGGAGGCCTTGGAGGCGGAGCGGGGCATGGGCGGTTCCTCGGGGGTGCTGTTGGTCGTGTTACCGACGCACATGCCGCTCATCCACTCGTGTCCGGAACATGGCATGTGCCTAATGATCCAGATTGTGTGCAGGCGCACACGTATCGGGGCGGCGCATGACCCGCGAAAAAACCGATGAAACACCGCGTCTGACCTCTGTATCCATTGAACTCGCAGCATCGCTGCTGCGTCGTGGAGGCTGGGACTCGGCTTCCGAGGAAGCGTTACGCATCGACATCGCGGCTGGAGCACCGGTCAACGCGGACGGAACTCTGAACCTCCTCGCCTACGGGTCCTGGCTGGTGCGCGAACTCGCTGAGCGGGAGCGCCACCATGGTCGCTGACGTCAGACGGCTACGGCCCGGCGATCTCGCGCGGCTCGTGAACTCAACGGCCATGGGTGCCGTGCTCACGGAGCGGCAGCTGCATCGCCATCGCGTGCGCGCGGGATTCCGCATTGGCGATGGAACCACCATCGATCTGCTGCGCTACCTCGGCTGGCTGGCCGATCAGGTCCATGCTCCGAAAACCGTGGTTCAGGAGGACGGTGGTTACGAGGCGCACAAGCGCGCTGCCGCCGAACGAAGCCGTCTCGCCTCGGAGTCCGGACGAGATATCGGAGAGCTTCCTGCCGTCGTCGACCCGGCACGAAAGCTCGCCGCTTCACAAAGTTTCCGCTCCTTTTGCGAGTCCTATTTCCCTGAGCTCTTCAATCTCGCGTGGTCTCCCGATCATTTGAAGGTCATCGCGAAGACGGAGCAGGCGGTCCTGCAGGGCGGTCTGTTCGCGCTCGCGATGCCTCGCGGATCGGGAAAGACGACCCTCGCTGAGTGCGCCTGTCTCTGGGCGATCCTGTTCGGTCACCGTGAGTTCGTCTGCCTGATTGGATCGGATGAAGCACATGCCTTGGAGATGCTCGACTCGCTGAAGACCGAGCTGGAATCCAACGAGTTGATCCTCGAGGATTTTCCAGAAGCAGCGTTCCCGATCCATTGCCTCGATGGCATCGCCCACCGTGCGAACGGCCAGCTCTACCGCGGTGAGCGCACGCACATCGGCTGGACCGCACGCGAAATCATTTTGCCCACCATGCCCGGATCGACAGCGTCGGGTGCCATCATCCGGGTTGCCGGCATCACCGGACGCATCCGCGGCATGAAGTTCAAGCGCCCGGATGGTCGAGCCGTCCGTCCATCATTGGTTGTCCTCGACGATCCCCAGACCGATGAGAGCGCACGGAGCCTGAGTCAGTGCCAGCACCGCGAGAGTATCCTAGCGGGCGCGGTACTCGGCCTCGGTGGGCCGGGGAAGAAGATCGCGGGGGTGATGCCGTGCACCGTCATCCATCCCGGCGACATGGCCGATCGCATCCTCGATCGCGAGCAGCATCCCCAGTGGCAGGGCGAGCGGACGCGGATGGTCTATTCCTTCCCCACCGACACGAAGCTGTGGGAGCAATACGCCAAGCACCGCGCCGATGGTCTGCGCGCCGAGCGAGGTCTCGCCGATGCCACTGCGTTCTACGCTGAGCATCGCGCAGCCATGGACTCCGGATCTGCCGTCGCTTGGCCCGAACGATTCAATCACGATGAGATATCAGCAATCCAGCACGCGATGAACCTGAAGCTCCAGGATGAGCGGGCGTTCTGGTCGGAGTACCAGAATGAACCGCTCCCTGAGGATACCGCCGACGACGACGACCTGACAGCCGAACAGATCCTGGCGAAGCTCAATGGCCTTGGTCGATCAGAGGTTCCTGGGGAAGTCAGCCATCTCACCGCCTTCATCGATGTGCAGCAGAAGGCGCTGTTCTGGGTCGTGTGTGGCTGGGCGGACGATTTCACCGGGTACGTCCTCGATTACGGCACTTGGCCTGACCAGCACCGGCGCTACTTCACGCTGCGCGATCTCCGCATCACCATGGCTCTGGCGACCAAGGGCGCCGGACTGGAAGGCGCCATCTACGCTGGTCTGGAGCAGCTCACGAACCATCTCCTCGCCCGCCGCTGGGAGCGCGACGATGGCGCCGAGCTGTCCATCGACCGCTGCTTAGTCGATGCCAACTGGGGTCAGAGCACCGACGTGGTGTACCAGTTCTGCCGGCAATCGGCGCGCGCAGGAGTGCTCCTACCCAGCCATGGTCGGTTCGTCGGTGCGTCCTCGATTCCCTTCACCGACTACAAACGGCGGCGAGGCGATCGCGTCGGGCACCATTGGCGGATCCCGGCGGTCATCGGAAAACGCACCGTTCGGCATGTGCTGTACGACGCCAACCATTGGAAATCGTTCATCCACACGCGATTCGCGGTGCCCATGGGCGATCCGGGCTGCCTATCGGTCTGGGGCCAGGATCCGGAGGGTCACCGGCTGCTCGCTGACCATCTGACCTCGGAATACCGCGTACGCACGGAAGGCCGGGGCCGAGTGGTCGATGAATGGCGGCTGAAGCCAAATGGCTTTGATAACCACTGGTTCGACGGGTTGGTGGGCTGCGCGGTTGCCGCGTCGATCCAAGGGGTCGCCTTACCCGAGCTGGCACCCGTTCGCGTCGCTGTGAGTGCGCGCCTGAAACTCTCCGGAATGCGTCATTCAGAAAAAAGTCCCCACAGAATGACCTCAACTCACGAACATACCTAATAGGGAGCTTCGGTGCTCCTCCAGGAGGCCGAGTGGGCGACGAGGATCTGGAACAGGCGATTCAGGAGAACGCCAAGGGCCCGGCGAAGGCCTCGGGCGACTCCGGCTCCGTCGAGCAGCACTCGCTCGGCGACCAGATCGCTGCGGACCGCTACCTCGCCTCCAAGCGCGCCATGCGCTCGAAATCCAAGGGAATTCAGCTTTCGAAGATCGTCCCGCCGGGGGCGGCGTGAGCATGCTCGGCACCATCCTCCGCAACTTGCGGACGATCGGCCAGCGCTCCGCTGCCCCCGAGATCCGGCACGTGGTGGTGCGCGCCAAGTACGACGCAGCGCTCACGACCGATGAGAACCGGCGCCATTGGGCGCTCGCGGACGGCCTCTCGGCCGACACCGCAGCTTCACCGCAGGTGCGCCGCATCCTGCGCAACCGGTGCCGCTACGAGGTCGCGAACAATTCCTATGCCCGCGGCATCGTTCTGACCCTCGCCAACGACGCCGTCGGCACGGGTCCACGCCTGCAACTGACTGGCATCGACGGCGACGACGCGCGCACCATCGAGCGCGCCTTCGCCGCCTGGTCGGCTGCTATCGATCTGCCTGAGAAGCTGCGCCTGCTGCGCATGGCCCAGGCGGAGGATGGAGAAGGCTTCGCCCTGCTGACCTCCAATCCGGCCCTCCCGATGCCGGTCACCCTCGATCTGCGCTTGGTGGAAGCCGATCAGATCGCGACGCCTGGCATCGAACCGCTGCCCGAGAATGCGGTCGACGGCATCGTCTTTGATGACGCGGGCAACCCGATTGTCTACCATCTGCTCACAGCGCATCCCGGCAGCGGACGGGGCGGCATCCGCCTCGATGCCGAGCGGGTCGCAGCCGCTGCGGTCATCCACCTCTTCCGCCCAGATCGTCCGGGCCAGCGCCGTGGTGTTCCTGAACTGACTCCCGCGCTCCCGCTCTTCGCGCAGCTGCGTCGGTACACCTTGGCAGTGCTCGGCGCTGCCGAGACCGCTGCGGACTTCGCCGGGATCCTGTACACCGATTCTCCAGCGAGCGGCGAGGCGGATGCGGTCGAGCCGATGGACACCATCCAGCTCGAAAAGCGGAGCCTCCTCACCATGCCGGGCGGCTGGCGCATGGAGCAGATGCGCGCCGAGCAGCCCTCGACCACGTATGCGGAGTTCAAACACGAGATCCTAAACGAGCTCGCGCGCTGCCTGAACATGCCGTTCAACATCGCCGCCGGGAACTCCTCCGGCTACAACTACGCCTCGGGCCGCCTCGACCATCAGGTCTACTACAAGGCCCTGCGTGTCGATCAGGCGCGTATCTGCCATCAGGTCCTGGATCGCATCTTCGCCGCATGGGTCCGCGAGGCGATCCTGGTCGAGGGCTTCCTGCCGCAGCGCGTGCGCACCACCGCGACGGACTGGTCGCACCAGTGGTTCTGGGACGGTCACGAGCACGTCGATCCGGCCAAGGAGGCAACCGCCCAAGCCAAGCGTTTGGAGAGCCACACCACCACGCTCGCGGATGAATACGCCCGCCGCGGACAGGACTGGGAGCACCAGCTGCGCCAGCGTGCGCGGGAGATCACCCTGATGCGCGACCTCGGCCTGGAGCTCAAGCCGGCCAACGGTGGTCCTTCTGTTCTGCCCGACTCCCCCGATCCGGTCCCCGCCGAGGAGGTCGCCGATGCATGACATCATCGCTGCTGCAGCTCCAGGCGCTGCTCTCGTCGCCTTTGCCTGCTCGCCGGAGTGGATCGAAGCCCAGGCTCCTACCGAGGGTCGGGTCGCACTGCCACGATTCGCCATGGTCGCCTACACCGGCGGTCCCATGCGCCTGCAGGGTTGGCGGCATCCCGTGATCGTCGATCTCGCCGGTCTCGGACTGCCGACCCAGCATCGGCCGATCCGGCTCGGCCATGACGCATCGCAGGGCGTCGGTCATACCGACCGCTTGGCGGTCGAGGGCGGGCAGCTGGTCGCCACCGGCGTGGTGAGCCGGGACACCCAGGCCGCCCGCGAGGTCGTCGCCTCGTCCCGCAACGGCTTCCCCTGGCAGGCCTCGATCGGAGCCGCGGTCGAGGAGCACGAGTTCGTGCGCGAAGGTGCCACCGTCCTCGTGAACGGTCGCTCCTTCCAAGGCCCGGTGAACGTCGTGCGCCGCTCCACCCTCGGCGAGATCAGCTTTGTCGACCTCGGTGCCGATGGAAACACCTCGGCCATGGTCGCTGCCACCCACCCCATCCTCGATCCTCAGGGAGATCCCCCCGTGCTCACGCCCGCCCCGTCGTCCGATACCCCGTCCACCACGGTTCCCGAGGCCACCGCTCCGGTGGTCGTGCAGGCGAGCGCCCCAGAACCGGTGACGCCGAGTGGTCCCACGGTGGCGGACATCCGCGCCCAGGCAGTGGCGGAGACCGAACGCATCGGCGCTATCCGTCGCCTGTGCGGCACGGGGCATGCCGAGATCGAAGCCCGGGCGATCCGCGAAGCGTGGGATCCGACGCGTACCGAGTTGGAAGTGATCCGCGCCGACCGTCCGACCGCCCCCGCGGCTCACGTCCGCGACAATACCCTGACCCCCGCGATCCTCGAAGCCGCCTGCCTGATCGCCGGTCAGCACGGCGACCTCGATGAGGTCTGCGACGACGCTGCACTCGAAGCCGCGCAGAAGCGCTTCCGCGGTGGCATCTCCATCCAGGAGCTGTTCCTGGAGGCGGCGTGGGCCAACGGCGCGCACGTGCGCACGTTCAAGAGCGATCCGCGCGCGGTGCTGCGTGCCGCGTTCGCCGTGCAGGCAGGCCTCTCCTCGATCGATCTCGGCGGAATCCTCTCGAATGTCGCCAACAAGTTCCTGCTCGATGGCTTCAATGCGGTCGAACGGACCTGGCGTAACATCTCGGCGGTAGGCCCGGTCTCTGACTTCAAGGCCATCACCCGGTACCGCCTGATCGGCAAGGATCAGTACGAACAGGTCGCACCCGGCGGTGAACTCAAGCACGGCACCCTCGGTGAGATGAGCTACAGCAACAAGGCCGACACCTACGGCCTGATGTACGCCATCGATCGCCGCGATCTCATCAACGACGACCTCGGCGCGATCACCTCGGTTCCGCGCAAGCTCGGCCGCGGTGCGGGCCTCAAGATCAACGACGTCTTCTGGTCGGTGTTCCTGAACCACGCTGCCTTCTTCACCGCTGCGCAGAAGAACCTGCTCGTGGGTGCGGACACCGCGCTCTCGATCGATGGCCTCACCAAGGCTGAGACGGCGTTTCTGGAGCAGGTCGATCCCGACGGTAAGCCGCTGGGCGTCATGCCGGCGATCGTGCTGGTGCCTCCGAGCCTGTCTGCGTACGCATCGCAGCTGTTCAAGTCGGTGGAACTGCGCGAGACCACGGCCAATGCCAAGTACCCGGTCGCCAACCCGCACCAGGGAAAGTTCCGCGTCGAGGTCAGCCGCTACATCTCGAATCCCGCCTTTCCCGGCGCGAGCCAGAAGGCGTGGTACGTGCTCGCGGATCCGAATGACCTGCCGGTGATCGAGACGGTGTTCCTCAACGGGCAGGAGTCGCCGGTGATCGAGACGGCCGATGCAGACTTCAGCGTCCTGGGCGTGCAGATGCGCGGATACCATGATTTCGGATGCAGTCTCCAGGAACCGCGCGCCGCGGTGAAGGCACGCGGGGAGGCATAATGTCTGACGACACGGCTATCGGAGAGGAATGGCGTCCAATTCCTGGGACCGATGGCCTTTATTGCGTCAGCACGCTTGGTCGCGTGCGCAGTCAACCGCTTTCGGAGCGGTCATATGGGCGGGGAGGAATTCTGCGCCCAGGCCGAGACACCAAAGGCTATCTCCAATTCAAGATCTGCATGCCGAATGGAAAACATCAAACCATCAAAGTTCATCGCGTCGTTGCCTTGACGTTTCTTGGATCGCGCCCGGATGGCCACCAGATCAACCACATTTCGGGAGACAAAACCGACAATTCGGTCGCGAATCTCGAATACGTCACCTGCGCAGAGAACATTCGCCATGCGAATCGCATGGGCCTGTATCGAAAGCGCCTCCGCGGTGAGGCCAATCGCCAAGCCAAGGTGAACGCGGAGCAGGTGCGGACTATGCGCGCCCTCCATGCCACCACCAGTCTGTCCGCTCTCGCAACTCGATTCGGCGTCACCAAGTCGAACGTCAGTCAAATCATTCGCCGTAAGACCTGGCGCCACGTCGCCTGAAAGGATCTCATGTCTGCGACCTTCATCCATGACGGCTGCTACCTCGACTTCACGCCGCCCGCCGACGTGCTCGCCGGGACCGTGGTCGTCCTCGCCGACGCGGTCGGCATCACCCGCCGGCCCATCCCTGCGGGCACGCTCGGGGCTCTCGCCATGGAGGGCGTCTTCGACGTGCCGCGAGCCCCCGGCGGGGTCATCAATCAGGGCACGCGCCTCTACTGGGATGCGGCCACCCAGCGCGTCACGCTCAATGCCGTCGATCCGATCACCGCGCTCGCCAATCCGGCTCTCGGAATCTGCGCCCTCACCTCGCCGGACACCGCCGTCTCCATCCGCGTTCGTCTGAATCACTGAGACGCGCGTGGACCTCCTCGGGGATGGGCTCGCGTGGTTGGAAGGCCAGCGCGTGTCCTTCCTCGCCAAGCCGGTGCGTTACCGGCGCGGTTCCCAGGAGGTCACGGTGCGGGCTACGGTCGGCCGCACGGTTTTCGAGTCGATGGTGGCGGGCGGAGTGGTCGAACGCATCGAAGCGCGCGACTTCCTCCTGGCCATCAGCGAACTCGGAGCGCTCGGTCTGCCCCAACGGGGAGACCAGGTGATCGAGGACGGAGATGGCCTGCGTCACCACCACGAGGTCCTCGCTCCGGGACGGGAACCGCACTGGCGGTGGTCCGATCCCCATCGCCGCGTCCTGCGCATCCACACCAAATTCCTACGGACGGAGACCATCCCATGATCGAGAGCCTGGCGAAGACGAGCATGGTCCTGCTGATCGCCGCCTCGGCGCCGATCGAGAGCGCCGAATCCGCGCTGTGGTGCCAGTGGGGGCTCGCGGGCATGGTCGTCGCCTACGTCCTGTGGCGCGATCACCACCGCGAGCGCCGCATGGCATCCGCCATCGACGCACAGCAGCGGTGGATCCGCGACACCATGGTCACGGCGCTCGATCGCAACGGAAAGGTCATGGAACGGATGGTCGCCTGGCTGGAGGATCACGATGCCGACCACCGCTGAGATCGCCGATGCCGTCGCCTCGGAGCTGCGCACGGGTCCCTTCGACCCAGCGCTCGATCCGGTGCGGGCATGGTTGCCGCTCTACGACCTCGGTGAGATGGTCGACCTCCATGTCACCATCGTCGCCGCGGGCCGGACCATCGCTCCGGCATGCCGCGGCGCGGTCCAGGTGGACCACCGCATCGAGGTCGCCGTGCAGCAGAAGGTCGCCGTCGAGGATCCCGCGTTAGCGGATCCGATCCTCGCGCTGGCCGAAGGCATCGCGGCGCACCTGACCGGACGACCGCTCGCGGCGGCGCCCCAGGCGCAGTGGACGAAGACGGAGCATGCGCCTTTCGTCGCGCCCGAGCATTTGCACGAGCTGCGCCAGATCACCAGCATCATCATCGTCACCTACCGCACGTGGGAGCCCGCGTGAACAACATCGTCCAGCGCGTCATCACCATCGGACTCGCATACCGTCCCTGCTCGGACCTGGAGGTGGAGGTCGCCTCCGTCGACGTGCTCGCGCTGCCGTCCAATGTCGCAGCGGTCGAATTCGAGGGCGACACCGGAAGCCCGGTCCCCTGGCAGCCGGGGGAGTGGCACAGCTTCGGCCGCGTCAACCTCGCCCACCTGCGCGTGCGCGGAACGCCGGGAGATCGCGTGACGCTGGTGGGTGGCACATGGTGATGGGTGGCATCGGTAGTCTCGGCTCCGGGGGCGGCGGGACCCAAGGACCTCCTGGTCCCCCGGGACCGGCTGGGGTCGGTCCCCAGGGACCTCCCGGTCCCCCCAATGCCGTTCACTTTAGAAAATCCCATAAAATGATTCTTGACAGTGCTTTGAGATCCGGTTTCGGACCTCATGAGCACTCTTCGACCTGCGCATGATCTCCTCCATCACCTCACGGTTGCGC
>JACCZE010000190.1 GCA_013696105.1 Planctomycetota bacterium
CCTCGGCACGTACCGGATCTTCTGTGACCAGGACCAGCACGAATTAAGCGACGAGGCGAGGCGTCTCGCCAAAAGCCAAGACCAGGCCGACCAGGTGTGGGCGGCCTTGCTGACGCTCCGGCCCGAGCAGGCGTCGGTCGCTGGGCCGGTGGATGCGACGATGGCGAAGACGCTGGCCGCGCTCGCTGCGGCCACGCTCGATGTCAGGCAGGTCCTGGCGCGAGCGCAGATCCTGGCGGCGCACGGAAGACTCGCCGAAGCGGTCGCCGACTGCGATCTCATCGGCCAACGCGATCCGACGCCCTCCGTCCGCGCGCTCGCGGCCGACGCGCTGGCCCGCGTCTACTTGATCGTCGGCCGTCCGACGGACTCCGCGCACTGGGAGGAAATCGCGATCAGCGTCCTCGATCAGGTGCCGCCCGAGTACCGCGATGCCGTGACTTTCGAACGGCTGCTGGCTTTCAAGCAGCGCATCGCGGACTTCGATGACCTGCGCACGCACGGGCTCGGATTCCTCCTCTACCGCATCGCCAACCAGCAGCGCGCGCTGAAGCAGTACGACGAGGCGGTGACGACCTACGACCGGCTCCTCGAACTCGCCGCTCGCAACGCCGGCAAGCACGCGGTTGTACTGGAGTCGCCCTCCGACCCGCGCCGAGACGATCAACCGATCGAGGCGGTGTACGTCGCGGCATCCTCGGTCTACCGCGCGCGCTGCCTGTTCCCGTTGGCGCGGTATGCAGAGGCGCACAAGGCGCTGCGCGAACCGTCGGCTGCGGTGAATCCCTATCAGGCGGAGGCACTGCGATGCCTGGGAGACATCGCGCTCGAATGGAAGGGCGATGCCGCCGCTGCTGCCGCCGCGTATTCGCGGGCCCTCGACGTCCTCGCGGACGAGCGGCCGATGGATCCGAGATTCGCCGTGCCCGAGCGTTCGCGCACCCGCACCGATGCCCCGCCGGCGATGCGCGAGCACGGCGACTTCGGCAACATCGCGTGGGCGCGCCTCGACCCCGACCGCATCTGCAATGCCGACAATTGCGGTTGGTACCGCGATTTCGAACGTCTCCAGTCGCAGTCGAAACGTGCGCTGTGCGCCTTCATCTCCAATCGGACCACCGAGGCCATCGCCGATCTCGATGTGATCACGGAGCTCGATCCGGATGACGCGAAGCTGACGGCGCGCCACATGCCCTCGAACTACCTGCGGCTGCGCGACGGATTCACGTCCGGCGGGCTATATGCGTCCGATCGTGAGCTCGCCGAATTCAAGGGACTGCCACGGGTGCTGCTGCTGATCGGCGATTTCGCATTCGAACAGGAGCAATGGGGCGAGGCGGACCTGGCGTATGAACGCCTGCACCGGCGCTTCTCGGAAGCGATCAACGAGCGGGCGCTGGGGTGACCGACCACGCGGCGCTGTTCCTGGCGAAAAAGAATGTAAAACCGGGCGATGTCGGGACCTTCACCTGGGTGGTCCCAAACAAGTTCCGCTGCACCGGCGAGGGAGACGGCATCGTCTTCGAGACCATCGAGCAGAACTTCATCCTCGCATCCCCCCGCCGCGTCACCGTCACCAAGTATGGACTGAGCACACCATGACCCGGATCCTGATCGCCCTCGCCGTCCTCTTCGCTGGAACCTCGCTGGCTGCCGGCGAGGTGTCGGCCGAGATCCGGCCGGCTGTCGATCAGGTCGCCACCAGCCTCGCGCGCGCCACCTCGGGCGAGCTCGCCACCACCGCGTTCACCGCCGACTACGCCGCCGTGCGGGAAAAGGTGCCCGAGGGCCTGCGGCGCGAGTTCTGCGACGCGGTCGAGGGGCTGATGACGGCGAAGCCGATCGACGACACTGATCCGTACCTGCGAGCGCTGCAGGCGCGGGTCGCGGTCGCGTTCCATGAACTGTCGACGACCGATGTCGCGCGGGCTGCGGTGCAGGCCGGAGACCCCGCCGACGACGTCGCCGCCACCACTGTCGCACTGGTCGACCGCTACCGTCCCCTGCTCGACGCGGTCCAGCACCGCATCATCCCCAAATACAAGCACGCGAAACTGATGAACGATTCGACGGTGATCCTCGGCGGAGATGAGAAAGA
Source organism: Planctomycetota bacterium (assembly GCA_013696105.1). Classification (GTDB taxonomy): domain Bacteria; phylum Planctomycetota; class UBA11346; order UBA11346; family UBA11346; genus JACCZE01. Next base: position 2,099 of record JACCZE010000190.1, read on the forward strand.
TGACACCGCCATCGCCAAGGAAGCCCAGGAAAAGCAGGCGAAGGAAGCGCTCAGCACCCAGATCAAGCAGCAGAAGACTCTGCGCGACCTCGAGACGCTCCTGATCCCTTCGCTCAAGGATTCGTGCGCCTTTGTCCATACGCATGGGCATGCCGTCGCGACCTACGATCCGAAAAAAATCAAGTCAGTGGACCGTCGCTGATCCAGGCGCTGCCGCGTCGCCACCATCTGTATGGCCTGCAGCAACACGGCTGCGCTCTTCACCATGACAGGGAGCCTGACCGGACTACCCATCTGTCAGTACTCGAGCCCACGACTGGACGGCAGATCATTGATGTTCGTCTCGCAGGTTCCCTTGAGGATCGTGTCGGAGATCCATTTGTGTGGCTGGCTTCCAACGCCGTGGTCACGATAGAGCGCTATCGAGCTGCTGATGAATCCATGGCTGATCGAGTCATGGTGTATCGTCCCGTTTCGCAGCCCTGATGGGGATTGGTCAAACGAGAAACTCCAAGCACGAGTGCTTGGAGTTCGTAGTCGGTACTAGGAGATGGTGCGCGATCTAGGACTCGAACCTAGGACCCAGGGATTAAGAATCCCTTGCTCTACCAACTGAGCTAATCGCGCGAAAGGGATGCAGACCGTACCCCCTGACCCCCCGGGGTCAATATGGGGGCCCGGATCAGTGCGACCTGCGTAGTCGTGGAGGCCTGCGCGGGTGCCGCGCGCGCCAGGGTCATGACTGTGACCGCCGCGGTCGTCATGGCCATGCCGACCAGGGCGATCGCGGTCGGCGTCTCCCCCAGGATCATCCAGGCGAGCAGCACGGTGATGGCCGGACCGATGGTGCTGAGCGCCGCAAAGCGCTGCGGCCCGACACGGCGCATGCCTTCGCCCATCAGGAACGCCGGGATGACGGTGCCGCCGATGGCGAGGTAGACGCCGTAGGCATGCACCGGCATCGGCACGTCCAGCGACTGCAGCGGGTGGGTGATCATGAGGTGCACGAGCGTCGTGACGCACGCGCCGGAGATCGCGATCGCGGTAAAGCGCAGGGATCCGACGTCGCGCATCATCATCACCCGTGGGCTGGCCAGCACGAATGCGGCGAAGACGACCGCGCTGGCCGCGACCAGGGCGATGCCGGTCCAGGCGTCGGGCCCTTCGTCCGAGCCGCCGAGGCAGGTCAGCACGATGCCGGCGTAGGTGACGGCCAGCGCCGCCAGCAGGCGCGCGGAGATGCTGCGCGGATCGATGACCGCACCGACGGCCACGACCACCGTGGGGTAGATGAACAGGATCGTGCGCTCCAATCCGACGCTGATGTGGGCTAGCCCCTCGACGTCGAGGAGGCTCGCCAGGTAATAGCCGATCACGCCGAGCGCGAGGATGCCGGCGGTGGTGCGCGCGGGCAGCGGCGGCTGGCCGCGGCCGGCGTACCAGGCGATCGCCAGGAACACCGGCAGCGCGTAGGCCATGCGCAGGCCGAGGATGGTCACGGCATCGACTCCGTGCGCGAACGCGCACTTCACCGCGACGCCCTTGGTCGAGAAGAGCACCGCGCTCGCGAGCACCATCAGCGCTCCGCTCAGGGCCGCGGAGCGGACCCGCTCGCGGGTCGCGGAGACGGAGGTGGGGGTGGTGGTGGCGGAGACAGCGGCGGGAATCGGGGACATGGGACCTCCTTCGGGGTGACCGAGGAGGGCCGGAGCCGGGCTACTGCCACGACCAACGACACGGCCCGCTCGGTTGAGCGGGCCTGCGTTGGACGCGAGGTGATCCGCTCGTCAGCGACGAAGTCGGAGAAGCCACCACGCGCGGAGCGAGGCGGAGTCCGGAACCTGCGTGAGCGGAATGCGCGGCGTCATGCCAGCTATGTACCCGGCCCGAGCAGCAGGCAAGCGTGGAGCGGGGCAATCACCGGTATTTTCCGCATCGTGGGCCTGGTATGCCGCTGTCGCCCGTGGCGCGGCGATGCGGCTGGCTAGGATGCCGGAGCGCTCGCCCGCGCCCCCAGGAGCCGCCGATGCCCCGCCCCGTCACGCTCAGCATGGTCAACGTCACCGCCCGCCTCGAGGGCATCGATCAGCGGCGGCGCGAGTTGCTGGCGCTGGTCGATCGCGCCGGCAGCGCTGGTGCTCAGATCGTGCTGCTGCCCGAATGCTGCGATCACCACCGCACGCACGAGGCGCTGGCGGCGCACGCCACCGGGTCCGCCGATGAGCTCCACCGGGTGTGCGGGCTCATGCTCTCATCGCCGTGGATGCGCGCGCTCGCGGACCTGGCGGTCAAGCACCGCATGGTCGTCATCCCCAA
>JACCZE010000058.1 GCA_013696105.1 Planctomycetota bacterium
CCGATGGCGCGCGCGTCAGGCCACGATCGGTGTCGAAGACCTCGAGGGTGGAGCCGCACACGCCGCAGGTGTAGGCGGCGCCGATGGCGGCGTCGGGCACCTCGAGGATGGTCTGGCAGCGGTAGCACGAGATCAGCCAGGTCTGCGGCTGGCCGGGGGTGCTCGCCTGGCGCGGATCCTCGTCGGGGACGGGGACCTGCTGGGTCGCCATGCGCTCGGCGACCAGCGCGGTGATCGCGCGCACGGTCTCGATCACGCCATCCTTGCGCGTGGCGGTGGCGGAGAAGCTCGGCCACCCGCGCACGTTCATCAACGGCTCGAGCTGCTCGCGTTTGAGCGCGGTCGCGAGGTCCTGCTTGTTGTACTGCATCACCACCGGCAGGTCCTCGGGCAGGCCGTGGTGCCGGAGGTTGTTCAGCATCTCGTTCATCGAGTCGATGTTCTCGTCGAGCGCCTCGCGACGGCTGTCGGCGATGAAGACCACGCCGTCGGCCGACGCGAGCACCTGGCGGCGCGTGGCGGCGTAGTAGTTCTGACCTGGGACGGTGAAGAATTCGAACCGCACGTTGAAGCCCTGGACCTGGCCGACCTCGAGCGCGAGCCAATCGAAGTGCAGCGTGCGCTCGGAATGGGTGTCGACGCTCACCAGCTCACTCACCTGCTGTGCGGGGCTATGGTCGTGGACGCATTGCATGTTGGTAGTCTTGCCGGCGAGGCCGGGACCGTAATAGACCACCTTGCAGATCACTTCACGCGCAGCGGGATTGAAGCGCATGGTGCCTCCGGGCTCTTTGCTTTAGCTATCGGACACCAGCCGCGCGGACGAGGCCGCGGGCTGGGGTTTGCGGAACGACAGGACGACGAGGACGAGGAATCCGCAGGAGATTCCCGCGTCGGCGATATTGAACGTCGGCCAGGGGTCGGCCGGCCAGACGCCGAGATCGACGTAGATGAAATCGCGCACGCCCCTCAGATGGCCGAGTTGGGCGAGCAGGCGGTCGATGCCGTTGCCGACCGCGCCGCCGAGGATCGCGCCGAAGGCGAGGTTCTCCCACGGACCGATGGGCCGGAAGTACCGCCACCACACCCAGCAGAGCACCGGGATCAGGATCAGGGTCACGAGGGCGACCAGCGCGGGGACCTGATGGCCGATGCTCCAGGCCACGCCGGTGTTCTCGGCGCGGCTGATCCAGGACGGCAATCCGCGGGTGTCGGGCAGGCTGAACAGCCACCATTTGGTCCACTGATCCAAGACCAGGGTAGCTAGGGCGATGGGTACGAACCACCGGGGCCACGCCGGGAACGGGGTGGGCGGAGCTGCGGCCGCGGAGCCGCCCCCCTCAGCCATGCGAAACGCCCTTGGTAACGCAGCAGAACGCCAGTCCGGTACGCGACTTCCGAATCAAGAGGATGGCGGTGCGACACATATGGCGCAGCATAGTCCGGATGCCCACCCTGCAATTGCCATGTCTGGACGCGAGCAACCTCTGAGCGCATCACGACCTACGTGCACGCGCCGGCCATCTCTTAAGCCCGTGATGATGGGCCGGTCGCCTTGCATCGGCCCTGGGAGACGAAGAATGTTCACCCCCCTGGAGTTCCAGTGACGACCCCGGCACCCGCATCGGCATCCTTCCTGGTCCAGAATTACAACCGGCAGGACGTGCGTTTCATCCGCGGAGCCGGATGCCACCTGTTCGACGAGCACGGGCGGAAGTATCTCGACGCGTTCGCGGGCGTGGCGGTCAGCGCTCTCGGGCACGCGCATCCGCGGCTGGTGGCGGCGATCTCGCAGCAGGCCGGGCAGCTGCTGCACGCATCCAACCACTACGGCATCCTGCAGCAGGAGGCGTTGGCCAAGACCATCGTCCAGTCCGGCTTCCCCGGTCGGGTGCTGTTCTGCAATTCGGGCACCGAGGCAAACGAGTGCGCCTACAAGGTCGTGCGCCTGTGGGGCAACGTCGCCCACGGCGGCGCCAAGACGCGCATCATCGCCTTCGAGAACGGCTTCCACGGCCGGACCATCGGCTCGCTCAGCATCACCGCGTCGGCCAAGTACCGCGAACCCTTCGCACCGATGCCGGCGTGCGAGTTCCTGCCCTTCGGCGATGCCGACGCGCTCGAACGCGCGATGGGCGCAGACGTGGCGGGCGTGTTCCTCGAACCGATCCAGGGCGAGGGCGGCATCATGGTGCCCCCGGCCGGATTCCTGGCGCGGGCGCGCGAGCTGTGCACGCGTCACGGCGCGCTGCTGGTGGTCGACGAGATCCAGACCGGCGTCGGCCGCACCGGTCGGATGTACGCCCATCAGCACGATGCCGTCGTTCCGGACATCATGACCCTGGCCAAGGGCCTGGGTGGCGGCGTTCCGATCGGCGCCGCGGTGCTGGGCACGTCATGCGCCGATCTGCTCAAGCCCGGCCTGCACGGCACGACCTTCGGCGGCAATCCCCTCGCCTGCGCTGCGGCGATCACCGTCCTCGATGAGGTCCTGACCCCCGGCTTCCTCGCGCGGGTGACCGAACGCGGAGATCAGCTCAAGCAGGGGCTCGAGAAGCTCTTCGCCGGCTCGGCCGTGCGCGGCAAGGGCCTGCTCCTGGGCGTGCAGCTACCAGGCGATCCCGCCCCGCTGGTGAAGGCCGCGCTCGCCGAGGGCCTGGTGGTGGGGCCGTCGGGCAACAACACCCTGCGCCTGGCCCCACCGCTGATCATCAGCGAGGCCGAGGTCGACGACGTGATCGCGAAGCTGCGGCTGGCGCGCATACGGACGTAGGAACGGCCGAACGTTCTCCGTTCTCCGTTCTCCGTCCGACAGCCGTGACGCGGTCCAAGGACGTTCTCCGAGCTCCGTTGGACAGGTGACGCGTTTCCGGCTGTCGGACGGAGAACGGAGAACCGAGAACAGAGAACGGAGAACCCGGTCTTGGCCCTCGAACGGTCCCCATTGACCCCCACCACTATGCCTTACCCTGTGAGCCCCTTTTCCGCCCCGAGGTCACTCATGCCCACCGCCACCCTTCCCCGTAGCGCCCAACCCCTTGCCGGTGCGGAACGTCCGACCCTGGCCCAGGTGCGGGTGCTGCGGCGCGTCGCGACCCAGGACGTGGAAGAGCGGAACAAGCTGCAGGCGCTGTTGACCGACGGGATCCCCGGGGTGAAGGACAAGTGGCGCACCGCGGCGCTGGCGTTCGCGCTGGGCAAGTTCTCGGACGCCGAGGAGCTGATCGATGCGAAGGAGCCCGCTGGCCAGGCGCTGCTCGGCCTGATCAACGCCGAACTCGGCGAGTACGGCGACGCGAAGGTGAATTTCCTGGCTGCCGCCAAGTCCGTCCCCGAAGCGAAGGGCGAACTGGTGCGCGCGCTCCTGGACGCGGGCGAGGACGACGCCGCCGAAAAGGCGCTCGCGGGACTGCCCGAAGGTGTCGAACGCGATTTCCTCAACGGCCGCCTGCTCGAATCGCGCTCGCAGATCGAAGCCGCGATCAAGGCCTATGAAGCCGCCCTCGAAGCCGATCCCCAGAATGTCGAAGCCGCCTTCAAGATCGGCGTGCTGCTCGATCGCATCGGCGACGACGATCTCGCCGCCGAGCACTACCTGGTGTGCGCCGACGCGACCCCGCCGTACCTGCCCGCGGTCACCAACCTCGGCATCCTCTACGAGGAACGCGGCGAATCCAACGCGGCGCTCGACTGCTTCCGCCAGGTGCTGGCCTACAACCCGCGCGACCGCCGCGCGCTGACCCTGCTGCGCGACGCCAAGGCCTCGCGCACCATGTACTACGACGAGCGCGAAGAGCGCGAGCGTGAACGCATGGAGAAGATCATGCGCACCTCGGTCAACGACTTCGAGCTGTCGGTGCGCTCGCGCAACTGCCTGGCGAAGATGAACATCTTCACTCTCGGCGACCTGCTGCGCATCACCGAGCAGGAGATGCTCTCGTACAAGAACTTCGGCGAGACTTCGCTCAAGGAAGTGAAGGAGATGCTCGCCGCGCGCAATCTGCGCCTGGGCATGTTCCGCGAAGGCGACGAGCGCTCGATCTCGAAGGCCGACCAGAAGATCCTCGGCGAGTCGGTCGAGAAGCTCGAGCTGTCGACCAAGAGCGCCCCAGTGCTCGAGAACCTCGGTGTTTCCCGCATCGGCGACCTCGCCCAGTACACCGATCTGGATCTCTACCGCGCTCCGGGCAGCGGCCAGAGCGTGGTGCAGGAACTGGCCACCGCCCTCGGCGCGTACGGCGTCGCGGTGCGCAAGCCCGAGATCAAGCTGTAAGGAACGTCCGACGTCGCGACGTCCGACGTCGGGACAGCGTGAGGCGGTCCTCCGTCCTCCGTCCTCGGTGCTCCGTCGGACAGGCGGAAACGCGTCATCCGACCGCTGGCATAGCCTGGGTGCTGTCGACGTCGGACGTCGGACGTCACCAATGAGAACCAATGCCCGAGAGTTGTTGCGGCCTGATCGGGTTCTCTAGACTCGCGAGCCGATGCACCAGCTGTACGAACTGAACGTGCGGACCTGGCGCACCGAACGGTCGCGCGAGCTGGGACGACCGGCCACCCTCGACGATCTCTCCTTCGATGTCCTCGACCGGCTGGTCGAGAACGGATTCACCTGGCTGTACCTGCTGGGCGTGTGGCGGACGGGCCCCTTGAGCCGTCAGCTCGCGCTGGGCGACGATCCGCTGCGGCAGTACCTGTCGTCGGTGTTCAGCGATTTCAGCGATGGGGACATCTGCGGCTCGCCCTTGGCGCACGCCGGCTACGAGGTCCCCGAGGAGCTCGGGAACGACGACGCGCTCGCTCGGCTGCGCGAACGCGCCCAGGCCAGCGGCCTGTCGCTGATGCTCGACTTCATCCCCAACCACGTCGGGCTCGACCATCCGTGGGCGGAATCCAATCCCGAGCGCTTCATCCTCGGCAACGAATACCTGCTGCGCCAGCAACCGGACGCCTACGTGAAGCTGCACGGCCGGGTCTACGCGCACGGCCGCGATCCGTTCTTCGCGCCTTGGCGCACCACGCTGCAGCTGGATTACGGCAATCCCGATTGCCAGGAGACGATGATCCAGACCGCGTCATCGATCGCTGCACGCTGCGATGGGCTGCGCTGCGATGAGGCGATGCTGCTGCTTCCCGACGTGTTCCAGAGCACGTGGAACCGGCCGATGCAGCCGTTCTGGCGGCGCTGCCTCGATCGCGTGCGCTCCGAGCATCCCGGCACCATCTTCATGGCCGAGGTCTACTGGAACCGCGAGTACGAGTTGCAGCAGGTCGGCTTCGATTTCACCTACGACAAGATCCTCTACGATCGCCTGCTCTCGGACGATGCCGAGTCGATCCGCGCGCATCTGCGGGCGTCGACCGATTACCAGTCGCACTGCGTGCGCTTCCTCGAGAACGACGACGAGCAGCGCGCCGCCGCCCGCTTCCCGTTCCCGGATCACCACCGCGGGGCCCTCTTCATCAGCGGCATGGTTCCCGGCATGCTGCTGTGCCACCACGGCCAGGAAGACGGTCGGCGGCTGCATGCTTCCTTGCAGAGCAATCGTCGTCCGGTCGAGGATGGTTCCGAGGCGCATCGCGCAGCCTACCGCGAGCTCATGACGCTCTTGAGCGAGCCGGCGCGCCATGATGGCACGTGGATGCTGCTCGAACCGCGCGGCGAGCAGGGACGCAGCCTGGTCGCGTGCCTGTGGACGCTGCCCGCGCACCACTGGCTCCTGGTCATCGTCAACGCCAGCTGGCAGCCGGCGACTGGCGCGGTCGAAGTCGGACCGCTCGCCAACCGCGATTGCCAGTTCCAGGATTACCTGGTAAACGGCCCGGCCTATCAGATGCGCGGTGATGATCTGCGCGAGCGCGGCATCGAAGTGACCCTGCCGCCCTGGGGCGCGCAGGTCTTTCGGATCATGCCGCTGCGCTAAGCCCCCCCCTACTGGCGGGGTGGCCGTGCAAAGCATGCAGGTTCAACGCTTGTTGGTTACGCTTCAATGCCGAGGCGTCGGCGACTCCGCAGGACCTTTCGTTCGCGGAGGTCCGTCTGGCCTTCCCTGACCGCGCGGTGGACCATTCGGCCCACCTTGATTCGGGGAATCGGGCGGTGCGAAGAGCGGATCCCTGGTGCGGGGGTCCATCGGATTCGTGAGCACCTCCTGGCGATGACCGGCGGGGACTTCAAAGATCGCCTTATCGGGTTTCACGAGACGCCAGCGCTGGAAGTCCATGCGCGTTGACTTGTTCGCGGTCTGAATGTGGACGATCTGATTGTCCTGCGATTTGACGAAAGCCTTCCAGGTCTTTCCATGACTGACTACCGAATAGACATCACAGGGAACCTTCCCCAGTGCCTCAGAGCCGGTCTTGGTCCATACCGCTGAGGGATCCTTGAGTGGATTGGGGAACTCTTCTGGGAAATATGCGTGTTCCTTGAAAATCTTTGTCTCTGGAAGCAATAACCGCGTCATGGCTTGGTCGATCCGCTCGATGACCACCGGCGCGGTCTCTGAAAGCACTCCGTCCACGACCGTTTCAGTGCGGAATCGGTCGGCATCGCGAAACAGCCGCAGATGGCGCACCCCCTGGGCATCTGTGACGGTCGACTCTACGGTGAATTGGGTCGGGGCCGTGAAGGTTGTCGCTGCGGCAGGCGCATCGTCCGCATATCCGGCCGCGCAGATGAACGAGAGCAGACAGACCAGGGACGCACAGGGGGCGTGATGGATCATGGTCATGGTGTCCTCACTGCCGAGGCTCCAGTCAAGCAATTCCGGACGTCATGCGAGTCGGCATCACCGCCGGCGCTTCTTCAGTTGCTCCAGCGCATCGTGGAGCCCCTTGCGATCTGCTACTGGAGGCGCCTCGGGTGCCGATGGCGTAGCCTCGGCTGGTCGCGGAGCTTGCGCCGTTGCCGGGGGAGGCGGCGACGCGGGAGGCGTCCGCGCCAGGCCGCGACGCGGCCAGCGCGGCATCGCGAACCTCGGCAGCCGCGGCCAGCCCAGTCGCAGCCGACGAACCGCGACCTCGAGCACCAGAAGCGCCAGCGCGATGGCGACCAGGAACGGCGCGAGCATCGTCGCCTGGCCGTCGCTCGGAGGATTGTCGTAAACCCCGACCAGATCGTGGCGCACCGCGCCCGAGGTGTCGCGCGCCAACTCGGAGAGCACGGCGCTTCCCGAGGTCTGGCCGTAGCGTGGTGCGGCTTCCGGACTGTACGGCAGGCACAGCGCGGGACCGATCAGCGCGACGTGGTCGACCACCGCCGATGGGATGACGACCCGCTCGTCATCGAGACGGAATACCGCCTCCCAGCGTCCATGGTCGACCTGATCCATCGCCTGGCGCCGCGGCGCGCCGATCGCGCCGTCCTCGGCCAGCACGACCTCGGGCGGAGACTGCGGCCAGCGCTCGCGATGCGCGGGATCGAGATCGAGCCGCGCCACCACCGTGCGTCCGCTGCGGATGGCGGTGAGCGCCCCCGGCGCATCGGAGTCGGCGCCCGCGCACCAACGCACCGCGCCGGACACCACGCGGCTGTAGCCGCGCCAGGCGAGCAGTTCCGGACTCGTCGGATCGTCGAGGTTGAAGCACGCGGCGATGCTGCGTCCACCGCCGATGTGCCACGACGCGAGCGCCGGCGCCTGCGGGTCGCCCGGGCAGAGCGCGAGGACGCTCGCGCGATCGCGCGCATAGGTGAGGTTGTACCCCGGTATCGTCGGCCAGGGCGAGATCGCGGTGTCGAGACCGGCGCCGAGTTCCGCCGATAGCGGCGGCTTGGACTGGATGCGCACGGGTTCACCGACCCAGGCGGTGCGTGCGACCAGCAGCGTCTCCTGCGCGAACAGCCGGGGGATGTCCTCGGGCGCTTCAGCGAACGAGATGCGGCCGTTGCCGCGCGCGGCGACGTTCTTGAGGAACTCGGCGTCGACATCGCGATCGGTGCCCATGCCGATCACCGACACCGTGATGCCCGCTTTGACGTAATCGGCGAGCAGGTTCTTGTAGTCGCCGGGCTCCTCGGCGTCGTTGGCGTCGGCGAACAGCAGGATATGCCGCGAGCCGGCGGTGGCGTGGACGAGCTCGTTGCCGGCGGCGAGCAGCGCCTGGTAGACGAAGATGCCGCCGCCCTCGCTGTGGATGCCCAGCGCCTTCTGCTTCATCGCCGATTTGTCGACCACGGGTGAGAGCGGCACGATGATGTGCGGCGCGGAGTCGACGGCGTGGATCGCCACCTGGTCGGTGGGCCCGAGCAGATCGATGGCCGCCACCGCGCCTTCATCGGCGAGGTCCATCTTGGTGCGCCCGCCGGGGACGGTCACGCCCATGGATCCCGAACGGTCCAAGGTGATCGCCATCGCCACCGAGAGCTTGCGATGCTCGTCGCGCAGCTCCATGGTCACCGGCAGCACGCGTTCGACCGCGGATTTGTGGTAGCCGCCGGCCCCGAAGGACCGGCGTCCGCCGGTCATCAGCAGACCCCCGCCGAGGTGCTCGACCCACTGCGCGATGGCTTCGAGACCGCGCACGCCCAGGCGGTCGGCGGGAACCTGTTCGAGCACCAGGCAGCTGACCCCGACCAGCTCGGCGAGGGAGACCGGGCCCTCGGCACGGCACACCACGGTCATCCCGGCCGCGGACAGGGCGGTGGCGATATTGCCTGGCGTGCCATCGCCGCCGAGCACCAGCACGCGCTCGCCCCCGGTGACGCGCAGCACCGCGCGCGCGCGGTTGTTCAGCGGCTGGCGGTCGTCGCGCTCGTCGAGCTCGACCCGGTACTGGGCCACGCCGGCAGCGGGCGGCCGATCGGCGAAGGTGACGATGGTCGGCCGCAACGACGACAGCTCGGCGACTCCGGAGGCGACGAGCTTGTCCTCGGCACCGCCCCCGCGGGCATGCAGCCGCATGATGCGCCACGGACGCCGCTCGTCGCGGTCGCTCAGGAGCCGAGCCGCGCCGATGAAGCTTTCGCCCAGGCGCAGCGCGGTCGGCAGTTCGACATCCATGATCGCGGCGTCGGCCGCGGTCGACCGTACCTCGGGAAGGACGTCGATCGGCACGCGGGCGAGGGCGAACCGCGCTCCGGCCATGCGCGGTTCGAGTCCGGTGAATTCGCCGTCCGAGAGCACGACCACCCGCCCGCTGCGTCCGGCTGGCAGTACCGACCATCCGGCTTCCAGCCCGTCGGCCAGTTCACTGCCGCTGTCGCCGGCGATGGCGTCGGCCAGGCGGGGGACGCCGGTTTCTTGTGGGGCCTGGACCACCAGCGCCCGCTCGCCGAAGGCGACCACGGCCAGGCGGTCGTGCCCGCGTCGCTGTTCGCCGATCGCACGCAGCGCTTCGTCCTGGCGCTGCAGTGCCTCGCCCATCGACGCCGAGCGGTCGACGACCACCACCACATCGCTGCCACCGCGCCCGAAATCGACATGCGGACCGGCGGCGGCGAGGACCAGCGCCGCCAAGGCCACCGCACGCACCACGCGCCCGTGCCCGCGCCGGAACCACAGCCACCACGCGGCCGCCGCCGGCAACGCGAGGATCAACGCGAGGATATGATCGAATGCGATCATGGGGAGAAACGTGCTCCGTGCGACGGCAAGAGAGAACGTGCTCCGTGCTCCGTGCTCCGTGCTCCGTTGGACGGCAAGTCAGCGCCGAGCGGGGGAGCCGTAACCCAGGTGGCCACTCGCGGTGCCGTCCGCCGTCCGCTGTCCGACGGAGAACGGAGAACGGAGAACGGAGAACGGACCCAAATCATCCTTCCTCCTTCTTGAACGCCATCCACGCGAACATGCCCATCGCGGCGGCGATCACGAGGGGCAGGATCAGCGCGAGCGGGGAGCGGCGGCGTTCCGCGGATCCGGCCAGATCGACTGGGTCGGCCGGTTCACGGCTCTGCGACGAGGCATCGACGAGATCTCCCAGGCGCGGATCGAGCGCTTGGATGTTCAGGCGTTCCCACGGCTCGCCCGCGATCTCCAGGCGGTGGATGCCCGCCTGCACGAGCGGTGGAATCACGGCTTGGCCATCGCCATCGGCCCGCAGCAATGCGTCACGACCGTCCGGCGAGACGAGGGTGACTGCCGCGACTCCTGCCGGCAGCATCGCGGATGACTGACGCCCGGCGGTGACGTTCGGTTGCGCGACGCCGGAGAGCGCCGAGCGCCGAGCAGAGACCAGATTGGCGATCAGGCTCGGCCAGGATGGATGGTTGCGCAGGCTCGAGACCGATGGATCCAGGTGGAGCGCGATCAGACGATCGCGACCGCGCCGCCGTTCGCTCACCAGCACCGCGTCGCCCGCCGCGAGCAGCACCGCCGTGTCGACCGCGAGGTCGCTCGCCCTGGCACCGCCCGCCCACAGGACCCCGGTGAAATCCACCTCGGCGAGCAGCGGATGTCCGCGCCGCGCGAGGAACGGTCCGAGCACGGGCGCGCCACGCCCGGGTGCGACGGCCACCTGCCAGATGCCCGCCGGCGCATCGTCCGGCGCTGCGCGGTCGACGATGCGCAGATGGGGCGACGGGGCTTTTTCGGCGACCGCTTCGACATCTGGGATGCCCGCGAGCACCCGCTCGACCGCGGGCGCGATCATGGCGGCAGAGGCCACGCGGACCACGCGACGCCTTGGCCGGATCACGCTCACCACATCGTCGACGGGCAGCGCATCGGGTCCGACCAGCGCGAGGGTGAGCTGGTCCTCGGGGCTCGCGCGCGGGAGAGCGATCACCGCGGCGGCATCTCGGCCCGGAGCGGGTTCGAGCTCCCGCCGCGCCAGCACGGCCCCCTGGGCGCCGCGCACCTCGAGCGTACGGCGCGATGCAGACCCGTGCGCGTAGATGCGCGCGACGACGCGCAGACCCTCGTGATCGTCGAGCCAACGCGCCTCGGCGATACCGGACGTCGGCAGCGCCGTGCCGCGCGCGATGCAGCCGATCCCCAGAGGCGTGTGCTCGGGCACGCGGTCGGACGCCACCAGCACCTGCCCGCTTCCGCCGGCGAGTTCGGTGGCGAGCGCGAGCGACTCGTCGAGTTCGTGGTACATGCCCTGGGGAAGGAAGCCCGCGAGCGCTTTGCGAGCATCGGCTGGCGCAGCGCCCGGGCCGATGAGCAGCCGCGGCGGCGAGCCCGAGGCGATGACGGTCACACGATCGCCATCGGCGAGCTCGGCCAGACGCTCGTCGAGCGCGTGCGCGACGGCCTCCCACGCGCTCGGCCGAGGATCCGCCGCGATCGGTCGCGCGAGCATGCGTGCACGGCTGTCGAGAACGACGACCAGCTGGCGCGCGTGTTCGCGATCGGACAGGTGCGGGTCGACGAGCCACCAGGTCATCGCCAGCGCACACGCGAGTTCGCACCACAGGCTGCACTGCAGGCGCACCGGCTCTCGATTGCGGCCCGAGACGACGGTCTGTCGCCGCTCGCCGAAGAGGAACAACGCGCTGACGGGTTTCGGTGCGAAACGCCGCCGGAACAGGTGGATCGCCAGGATGGCCGGCAGCGCGGCCAGGCCGAGCAGTCCCCAGGCGTTGCCGATGAGCAGGATGCCGCTCATGCGCGCGCTCCGCCGCGGGCGCCGGCGGTGGCGAGCACCCCCGCGACC
>JACCZE010000223.1 GCA_013696105.1 Planctomycetota bacterium
ACCCGGATCCGCGCGTTCGCGCCTCGGCGGCCAGCCGCGTCCTGGACGCCGGGGCCTTGCAGACGCTCGCAGCACGGGGCGACGAGGCGGTCAAGCGCATCGCCCGGGAGCGTCTGTCGGGTATCGCCGAGCGCATGTTGCGCACCAAGCCCCTCGCTGCCTGCGGCGGGGTTCTCGAAACCGTCAATGATCAGAAGTCGCTCGCTGATCTGACCGTCAATGCGCTGGACGCCGCCGTGCGCGCGGCGGCATTTGCGAAGATGGTCGGGGTCCAGGAACCGAGCCAGGCGCTCCTGAGCACGGTCGCGATCCAAGACGCGCGCGGGGACATGGGTCTGCGCGCGGTCGAGCGCATCGAACGCCGCGGCCTGCTCAAGGACGTCGCACGTAAAGCCAAGCACGAGGGCGTGCGTGCCGCGGCCATGGCCCGTGCCGAACGCGTCGATGCCGAGTCGGACAAGCCATCGGCTGAGCAGGGCCGGCGTGCCCGACTGCGAGTGCTCGATCAGCTGTCCACGCAGCTCACGCGCCTGGCGGTGACCTCGGATTTCGAGCGCGCCGAGGGCGAATGGCAGCGTCTGGATGCAGCATGGCGGGACGGCCTCGCGCTCGCGCCCGAGCTTCCGCTCGAGGACGCTGCCCAGCAGCTGCAGGACCGTTTCGACCGCGTGCGCCGGGATTTCCGCGCACGCGCCGACGCAGCGCGCCAGCGGATCGAGGCCGCGACGCGCGGGCGCGAGGAGCTGCTCGCCGAGATCCTCGCTCGTACCGGCGCCGTCGGAGACGATTCCGCGCGCCTGCGCCAGGAATTCACCGCCCGCTGGAAGGCGCTCGGCGAGGTCCCTGCGCCGATGCGCGCCGAAACCGATCGACGCTTCCAGGAAGCGCTGGATGCCCGCTGCCCACGCACGTCGTCCGCTCAGCCGTGGGCTGTGGCAGGATCGGCACCGATGCCCGAGGTCGTGCTCTCGCCCGAGCAGCTCGATGAACTCGATCGCCTCTGCACCGAGAGCGAGGCGCTCAGCCAAGCCGAGGACTTCCGCGACGCGATGCATCGTTACCACGTGCTGCACAAGCGGTGGATGACCCTCGCCGGCGACCTCGCTGCCGACCATCCGATGAAGGCGCGCTTCACCGCCGCCTATGCCGCATTCAAGGACCGCCGCAGCGCCGCGCGCGACAATCGTCAGGGCGCGTACGCCGAACGTCTCGAGCGCATGCGCGCGCTCGTCGCCGAGGCAGAGTCGCTGGTGCCGGTGTCCGCCACCGTCGGCGATGACCCCGCAGCGATAAAGAATCTCGACCTCCGCATCAAGGACGTGCAGCTGCAATGGAAGTCGATCGGGCCGGTCCGGCCGGGCGATGCCGCTTCGCTGCGCTCACGCTTCCGCGCCGCCTGCGACGCTGCCTACGTTCCCGTCGGAGCGAACCGCGAGGCCGAGGATTGGGAACGCTTCGCGAACCTGGCAAAAGTCGAGGAGCTCACGACGTCGGTCGAGGCGCTGGCCGATAGCCAGGATTTCGGCGCCATCGCCGAGACCGTGAAGAATGCCCACCGCCGTTGGAAGGCCGCCGGTCCGCTGCCGCGCGAGCGCCAACTCGAGGCCTGGCAGCGTTTCAAGGAGGCATGCGATGCGCAGTTCGACCGCTGCCGTCCGTATTTCGCCGAACTCGATGCCGCGCGCGCAGTGAACCTCGAGAAGAAGCAGCGCCTGCTGGCCGAAGCCGAGACGCTGACCGGTGGCGACACCATCGGCCTCGCCGGAAGCCCGGCTGATCTCGCTGCCAAGCGCCACGCGGCCGAGCGCTTCAAGTCGATCCAGCAGGAGTGGCGCGAGATCGGACCGGTCCCGCGCGATCACGACCGCGAGCTGTGGAAACGGTTCCGCGCGGTGTGCGATGGCTTCTATGCTGGCCGCAAGGCCGAGTACTCGGCCCGCTCCGAGGAACAGAATGCCAACCTCGCGCGCAAGCAGGAGCTCTGCGTCGCGGTCGAAACGCTCGCCACTGCCGCCGAGGCCGGCGCATCGGATGTCTCGGCAGCCAAGCCCGCGGAGGACACGCTGCGCGCGGTGAAGGATCTGCAGGCCCGTTGGAAGCTGATCGGTCACGTCCCGCGCGAGCAGGTCGAGGCGATCTGGACCCGCTTCCGCGCCGCATGCGATCGGGTCTATGCCACTCTCAAGGACCACCTCGCGGGCATCGAGTCCGAGCAGCAAGCGAACCTCGAGAAGAAGCGTGCGGTCATCAAGGAACTCGAAGACATTCTCGCGCACGAGAATCCGCATTGGTTCGTCGACGACGTGCGCGATCTGCAGCGTCAATGGCGGGACATCGGATTCGTTCCCCGCGACCACCGGGACGAGGTGAACGCTCGCTTCAAGGAGCTCGCCGATCGGGTGCTCGCAGCCGGTCGACGCGGCTGATCGGACTTCCGCGGATATCCGACTCCCCGGCAGGTCGCTGGCAGTCGTGGGCGACCAAGTGACCACCGATCCGCGGGTCAGGCGAGAGCCATGCTCGCGGCCGGGAGCGCCAGTCGGGTGAGCCGATTGAGGCACCCCTGTGCCCGGCCCCCGCCGGACCTCGACTTCGCGGCAGCGCCGGCGAGCATCGTTGCGGAGACCGCCATGCCGCAGGCCGCTGATCATCGATGGGACCTCTCCAGACTGACCGCGTGGGCGATCGCGTCCGTCGCCATCTGCGGGCTCTGGTGCGGCTGTGGAGAGAGCCGCGATCCGATCTTCAACGCCAACCCGACAAAGGCCAAGGACACCACCGATCAGGACATCACCGCCGAGATCGGCCGCCTGTCCAAGGGCAAGGATCCCAAGGATATCGACGGTTCCGCGGTCTACGACCAAGCGATCGGCAAGCTCACTGCGCGCGGCGCTGGGATCGAGACGCGCATCATCGACGCGTTGCGCACGTCGACGGACTGGGGTGTGCGCATGGGATGCATCGAGGTCCTGCAGTCGATCGGCGGCAAGGCCTGCATCGACCACCTGATCGCGGCGCTGCTCGATGACGAATCGCTGGTCGCCTTCCACGCCAACAAGACGCTCGAGGAGCTGACCAAGCACCAGGAGGTCCCTGCCGCGAGCAAGCCGACCGGAGCCAACGGGCTGCCGCCGGTGCCGGTCCGCGATGCGAACGATCTCGAGATGAATGCGGAACAGAAGATCTGGCAGGCCTACCACCGCGCCCACAAGCAGCCGTTGCGCGATGCCTGGGCCGCCTGGTGGACAGCCAATCAGGCGAAGACCAAGATCGACTGAGGACGAGCACGCCGTGATGCGCTGTTGGAGAATGACATCTCCGAGCGCCCCGCGTCGTCTACGCCTTCGCGGCTCCTGTGAGCAGCTCCTGCACGCGCACCTTCTTCGAGCCGTTCGCCATCGAGACGTTGGCGGCGTGGCCGATGAGCACGGCCTGCACCGCCTGATCGAGCGGCGCCATGCGATTGGTCAGCGGAGCATCGAACGGACGGTTGAAGAAGTCCTGGTGCAGCGCCTCGTCGGCTCCGCCATGCGTGCCTTCGCCGGAAGCGATCGGGATGGTGCGCACCTGGCCGGTCTTGGCGTCGAAGTGCAGCAGGCTCTCGCCCAGCACAGTGCTGAGTCCATGGGCCATCGATTCGCCGCTGGCGAACGGGGTGGCCTGCATCTCTTTGAGTTCGAGCCGGCCCTTGGTGCCTTCGAACTGGATGTGCCAGCCTTCGTAGGTCGCGAACGCGGTCAGGCTGTACGTCACCTGCACGCCGTTGGCGTAGGTGTAGAACACGCTGGCTTGGTCCTCGATGTCGATCGACAGGTCGAACACGCAGCCGTCGCGGACATACCCGTCGGATGCTTCGGCATCCTTGTACATCTGGCGGGTGAGGTCGTTCTTCCAGAAGTCGACATAGAAGTCGCATTTCGATGCGTGCGGACAGCCCAGACAGCGGTCGTTGCGGAACGGTCCGGCCGCACCGTACATCATCAGCCCGCCCTGTGCCGCGAGCTCCATCGGGATCGATCCGATCAGCCAGTTCAGTGCGTCGAAGTGGTGCGACGCCTTGTGGATCAGCAGGCCGCCCGAGTTCTCCTTCCGTCGATGCCAGCGGCGGAAGTAGTCCGCGCCGTGGCTGCGATTGAGGTTCTCGTGGAAATTAACCGATTTGATCGTGCCGATGGCGCCCTCGTCGAGCAGGCGCTTCATCGCGGTGATCGAATTGCCGTAACGCATGTTGTGCGTGACCAGGCAGCTGGCGCCGATCGACTTGTAGCGCTCGGCGGCGCGCATGATCTCCGACAGCTGCTTCGCGTCGGTGGCGACGGGCTTCTCGGCGATCACCCGTTTGCCGGCGGCGAGCGCGCGGATGATGAACTCGGCATGGGTCGCGTCCTTGGTCGCTACCACTACGGCGTCGGGCTTGGTCTCGGCGAGCATGCGGTCGAAGTCGGTATAGCTGGGCAACGCCACGCCGATATGGTCGGTGGTCGCCTTCATGCGCAGCGGATTGTGGTCGAACAGGCCCACCAGTTCGCAGTACTGCGGGAATCCGTTGAGCAGCGGCTTGACGAACATGTAGAGGGCGCGACCGCCGGTACCGGCGACGACGTATCGTTTGCGTTCGGAAGTGGCGGGCATGGCGTTCTCCTGGAATCGGCAGGGTCGGTCAGACGTCGCGGGGCGGGATGGAGTGTGACCACAGATCGCGCGCTGCCAGCACCGTCGTTCCGGGGCAGCAGGCGGCCGCTTCGGCGACCAGCGCCTCGACGCGGGGCTCCTCGCTGTCGTCGTCGGTGTAGCGGCTGCTGAAGTGGGTGATGATCAGGACCCTGGCTCGCAGGATGCGTGCGAGGTCGCCGGTCATGTGCGTGGTGCTGTGGCCCCATTGCCGGGCCTTGTCCTCGCGAGCCGCATCGTAGGTGGCTTCGCATACCAGGAGGTCGCAGTCGCTGCCATCGGCCAGCGCTGTCGCATCGCAGGTATCGCCCAGCAGCACCAGCGAGCGCCCGGGACGGGGCGGGTCGGCGACTTGTGATGGCAGGACCACGCGCCCGTCGTCCAGGCGTACGCTCTCGCCGCGCTGGAGCTGGCCGAACGAGCGCCCCGACGGGACTCCCAGCGCTTGGGCGCGGTCAGGATGGAAGCGACCGGGACGCAGACCTTCGCGCAGCCGATAGCCGAAGCAGGCGACGCGGTGCGGCAACGCATGCGCCGTGACCTCCCAGCCATCGAACCGGCCGATCGCTCCGGGGCCGCCGAGTTCGGTGAATTCCAGCGGAAACGGCAGGATGGAATCCGACAGGCGCAGCACGGTCTCGACCAGCTCGCGCACGCCCACCGGCCCTATGATGTGCACCGGCGTGTCGCGCCCGCCGATTCCCATCGAGGCGAGCGCACCAGGGATCCCGAAGCAGTGGTCGCCGTGCAGGTGCGTGATCAGGATGCGCTCGATGCGCCCCGGTCTGATGCCCGCGCGCATCAGCTGATGCTGGGTCGCCTCGCCGCAATCGAGCAGCCAGACCGCCCCATGATCGAACACCACCGCCTGGCTGGTGACATTCCGGGTGCGTGTGGGCACCCCAGCGGAGGTACCGAGGAAGGTGATGTGCACGTGCGGAGCATAGAGGGGGACTGGCGGCGGACAGCCGCGGGACAGCCGCGGGACAGCCGCGGGACAGCCGCTATGACAGCCGCTTCGATTTTCGA
>JACCZE010000230.1 GCA_013696105.1 Planctomycetota bacterium
CTTCGGGGCCGGCACCGCCGGCACCGCCGCCCTCGCCCGCGACCTTGGTGAATGCCGGCTCAGGGATCATCGCCTTGCGGCTCAGGCGGAACTTGCCCGTGCGCTGGTCGACTTCCATGAGCTTGACCTGCACCTGGTCGCCTTCGCGCGCGACCTGTCTGAGATCGGAGATGTGCATCCAGTCCCACTCAGAGATGTGGACCAAGCCTTCGGTGCCGGGGATGAACTCGACGAACGCGCCGAAGTCCTTGATCGCCTTGATCGTCGCGGTGTAGGTCTTGCCGGGCTCGGGGAGCTCGGTCAGGTCGGAGATCCAACCCTTGGCCTTCTCGATCGAGGCGGTGTCCGGCGAGGCGATGGTGATGATGCCATCGTCGTCGACGTTGATCTTGGCGCCGGTCTCCTCCTGGATGCGGCGGATGGTCTCGCCGCCCTTGCCGATGATCTTGCCGATCAACAGCGGATCGATCTGGATCTGGATGATCTGCGGCGCGTACGGGCTGAGCTGGCCGCGCGCAGCCGGGATCGCGGCGTTCATCTTCGCGAGGATGTGCAGCCGGCCCTGACGAGCCTGCTCGAGCGCTTCGCTCATCAGCTGGGCGCTGATGCCCGCGATCTTGATGTCCATCTGCAGGGCGGTGACGCCCTTCTCGGTTCCGCAGACCTTGAAGTCCATGTCACCGTAGTGGTCCTCGTCGCCGAGGATGTCGGTGAGCACCGCGTAGCGCTCGCCTTCCTTGACCAGGCCCATGGCAATGCCCGCGACCGGCGCCTTGATCGGCACACCCGAGGCCATCAGCGCCATCGAGCCGCCGCACACCGAGGCCATCGACGATGAACCGTTGGATTCGGTGATCTCGGACACCAGTCGGATCAGGTACGGGAACTCCTCCTGCGCCGGCAGCACCGACATCAGCGCGCGGCGCGCGAGCGCGCCGTGGCCGATTTCACGGCGTCCGGGACCCGGACGGCCGCCGGTCTCGCCGACCGAGAACGAGGGGAAGTTGTAATGCAGCAGGAAGCGCTCGTTGTACTTCGGCTTGAGGCCGTCGATCAGCATCTCGTCTTCCGAGGTGCCGAGCGTGCACACCACCAGGCCCTGGGTCTCGCCGCGCGTGAACATCGCCGAGCCGTGGGCGCGCGGGAGGACGTCGAGATCGATGACGATCGGGCGCACGGTCTTGGTGTCGCGGCCGTCGATGCGCTTGCCCTCGAGGATCAGGTCGCGGAAGACCACGTCCTTGGCGTCGCCGTAGGCGGCCTTGATCTCGACCGCGGCCTTGTCCTTCTCGGCCTGCTCGCCGCCGGCGGTGGGCGCGAGTGCACCGATGATCGCTTCGCGGGCCGCCTTGACGGCGGATGCGCGTTCGTGCTTGTTCTGGGTGAGCAGCGCCTTGCGGATGTCGTTGCGGTAGGTGCCGAGGATCTTGTCGACCCAGGGGCTCTGGACGGGCAGGTTGTGGACGGCCTTGGTCTTGCCGAACTTCGCGCGCAGCGCGTCGATCGCACCGCAGATCGTCTTGATCTGCTCATGTGCGAGCACCAGGGCCTCGACGAGCTTGGACTCGACGATCTCCTGGGCGCCGCACTCGACCATGGTGATCGCGTCCTTGGTGCCGGCCACGACCAGGTCGAGCGGCGAACCGACGCGCTGCGAAGCGGTCGGGTTGACGATCAGCTGGCCCTCGACCATGCCGATGCGCACCGCGCCGATGGGGCCGTTGAAGGGGATGTGGCTGCAGACCAGGGCGGCCGAGACGCCGATCATGCTGAGCATGTCGGACTCGTTCTCCTGGTCGTAGGACAGGACCATCGATTCGCACTTGGTGTCGCGCTTGTAGCCCTCGGGGAAGAGGGGGCGCAGCGGGCGATCGGTCAGGCGCGAGATCAGGGTCTCGTGGTCCGACGGGCGGGCTTCGCGGCGGAAGAAGTTGCCGGGGATGCGGCCCGCGGCGTAGTGCTTCTCGCGGTAGTCGACCGAAAGCGGGAAGAAGTCGAGACCCGGGCGCGGGTCGCCGTCGCAGACGGTCGAGAGCACGATGGTCTCGCCGCAGCGGATCACCACCGCGCCGGCCGCCTGCTTGGCGACGTAGCCGGTCTCGAGGGTGATGGTCTTGCCGCCGAGCGAGATCTCGACGGTGTGCTTGTGCATGTTGAGGGCTTGGAGCGAGGATTCGCGATCCATGGGAGTCCTTTTCGTCGGAGCATCGCTCCGACTGGGGCCCGTAGGCCCCGAGGGCCGCTTCCCATGTGCCTGTCCAAAGAGCTGTCGATCCGGTGCGATCGGCAGCTTTTTGGAAAGGGGCGGGGAAACGGCGGGTGGTTGGGAAAACAGAGACGGCAGATTGTGAAAGAGTGCGGCCAGCCCCCGAGAGGGCTGGCCGCGGAAACGGGTGTCAGATCTTCTGGCGGATGCCGAGCTTCTCGGTGAGCTTGCGGTACTGCTCGATGTCCGTCTGGTTGATGTACTTGAGCAGCTTCTGCCGCTTGGCGACCATCATCAGCAGGCCGCGCCGGCTGTGGAAGTCCTTCTTATGGCCCTTCAGATGCTCGGTCAGGTGGTTGATGCGTTCGCTGAGCAGGGCGATCTGCACGGCCGCCGATCCGGTGTTCTTGTCGGTGCCGCCGAACTCCTTGATGAGGGTGCCCTTGCGCTCTTTGGTCATGGTCATGGTACGCTGTCCTTGGGGTGTTTGCCGAACTGAGACCTGGAGGGCGTCGCGTGATCGCGTCTCCACGTCGTGAGGGGCAGCACGGTATCTGCGGGGAGGTGATGAGCAAGGTATCCTATCCCCTGCATGGGCTATGGGCTACGTCCACCGTTGCCCTCGAATTCACAGACGGACCTCAGTGGATGCCAATCGGGTTCCTGATTCGAAACCAGCAGAGCAGGCCACCAGTCCAGGAGGCGGGAGGAGCCCGTGCGTCCTTGACGTGATCGTCCGAGCGATGGGTCGTGCCATCGCTTTGGGTTCGCCGATTGCCAGTTCGCCTTCGCGGCATCCAATTCCCATATGCCCAGCTCGCAGATCCCCCCTTTGCACGTCGGTTCCTATGTCTTCCGCAGTCGCCTGCTGGTCGGCACCGGGAAATATCCCGACAACGAGACGATGAAGCTCGCGCTCTCGGAATCCGGAGCCGATGTCGTCACCGTCGCGGTCCGTCGTGCGAATCTCGGCGATCGCGGAACCGGCCAGAGCCTGCTCGACCACATCGGGCCCGAGTATCAGCTGCTGCCGAACACCGCGGGCTGCTTCAACACCGAGGACGCGTTGCGCACCGCCCGTCTCGGCCGCGAGCTCGGCATCTCGGACATGGTCAAGCTCGAGGTCCTCGCCGATCAGCAGACCCTGCTGCCGCATCCGACGCAGACGCTCGAGGCGACGCGCGTCCTGGCGCAGGAAGGATTCACCGTCCTGGTCTACACCAGCGACGATCCGGTGCTGGCGCTGGAGCTGGAATCCGCCGGCGCCGCCGCGGTGATGCCGGCGGGTGCGCCGATCGGCAGCGGGCAGGGGATCCTCAACCGCAACAGCATGGAGATCATCATCGAGCGCGCGAAGGTGCCGATCATCATCGATGCCGGCGTCGGCACCGCATCGGACGTGGCGATCGCGATGGAACTCGGCGCCGCTGGTGTCCTGCTGAACACCGGCATCGCCGGCGCCAAGGATCCGGTGCGCATGGCGCGGGCGATGCGGCACGCTTTGGAAGCCGGGTACTGGGCGGCAGGAGCCGGGCGCATCGGCCGCAAACGGTATGCCAACGCCAGTTCGCCCGTCACCGGACTGATCGCCTCGGCGCACGGTGGCATTCTCGGCGAGTGATGCCCAGCGGTTGCAACCGCAGGCGGATACGGCGATCAGCGTTCTGCGATCATTCCTCGAACCGCCCGCGCTGGCGAGCGGAGGCGAGGGACTCAGTTCAGGCAGCCGGCCAGTCGCAGCGCCGTGACCAGCTCCGCCGCGGCGGTGGAGCGGTTCAGCGCATAGATGTGCAGCCCGGGCGCGCCTGCCTCGAGCAGGTCCTGGCAGAAGGCGACGGTGCAGGCGATGCCGGCCTTGCGCACCGCGATGGGGTCATCGGCCAGCGGCGCGAGCGTGGCGCGCACCGAGTCCGGGATGGTCGCGCCGCACCGCGCGCAGAAACGCTCGAGCGCGTGGAAGTCGGTGATCGGCAGGATGCCCGGGATGATGCGCTGCCGTTTGCCGGTGGTGCGCGTGACGTGCTCGACCAGTTCCTGGTACGGCCGTGCCTCGAAGAAACATTGGGTGATCGCCGCGGTGGCTCCGCGGCGGAATTTCTCGACCAGCCAATCCCAATCCGCGCTGCGGCTGGGATTGTCGGGATGGCCTTCGGGGAAGGCGGCGCAGACGATGGCGAAGCGGCGGTCGGTGCGGATCAGGTCGATCAGGTCGGTCGCGTAGGCGCAGCCACCGTCGGTCGGCGTGAAGCGCGCTTCGCCCTTTGGTGGATCGCCGCGCAGCGCGAGCAGGTTCTCGATACCGGCGCCGTGGTACTCGTCGAACAGCGCGCGCAGTTCATCCTTGGTGGCATTGACGCAGGTGAGGTGCGCCATCGCGGTCACCCCGGTCTTGGCCTGGATGTGCTCGACCACTTCGCGCGTCTTCGCGCGCGTGCCGCCGCCCGCGCCGTAGGTCACCGAGATGAAATCGGGACCGAGCGGAACCAGCTGATCGATGGTGTCTTCGAGGGTGTACCAGGCGCGTTCGTTCTTCGGTGGGAAGAATTCGAACGACAGGGTCTGGTTCCGGGTCGCGAACAACTGGTCCAGGCGCATCGCCGGATGATGCGCCGAGGCATCGATCCATCAAGATGAAACGATGGACTCACTGCCGCGACGACGATGCTCGCGGGTTAGGTCGCCGGGCCGTAGGGGCGAACCCCTGCATCAACCGTGGCGCAGCCACCGGGCGCCGAGTGGCGGTGGCGGCATAGGATCGGCGCAGCCGATGCCGCCACGATTACGCAGGCGCAGCCGGAGTGATCGAGCCACGACAAAGCCCGCGGGGTAGGCCCGCCGGGCCGTAGGGGCGAAGCCCCTGAATCAATAGCTCAGCCAGATGCCGCCGAGGGCCAGCCCGAGGCCCGCCGCCCGATACACCAGCGCATCCGCGGGGCCGATGACCACGGGCTTACGCAGCAGTTGGCTGAGGATGCCGGACTCCGCCCGCCGCAGCATGCCGGCCATGATGATCATCAGGCAGCCGATCACCACGCTGATCGCGGCGAAGGCCACGACCAGGAAGGACTGGCCCATGAAGGTTCCGACCAGGCCATACCCCATTCCGATCGAGATCAGCACCACGGTGGTGTAGAGGATGTCCGCGGGGCGCAGGCTGGCGTAGGCAGCTGGACGATGATCGGGGAGGTGCTCGGTGATGCGGGCGAGCAAGGCATGGTGGTGCTGCGGATCGAGCGGACGCGCGCCAGCGGTCATCGCTCGGTGGAGGTCGGCGAGCGCCTGGTGCTCGGCGGCGAGCTGAGGCCGATCGCGCAGCGACCGCTCGGTACCGGCGGCCTCGCCGGCCGTGAGTTCGCCATCGATCAGCCGTTGGGCGAAGAGGGCATCCTGGTTCATGTTCGGTTGGTCCTACATCCAAGACGAGCAAGGGGGGCGCGATCCAGACACGGGAATAGGTGGCGCAGACATATCTGCTACCCCCCACCTACCAGGGTGACGACCTCGATCCGGTCGCCAGCGGCCAGGGTCCGGCCCGCGTGATCGACCCGGCGAACGATCTGGCGGTTCACCTCGACGGCGACGCGGGTCCCGGGAAGGGCGAGTCGCGCCAACAGCTCGGAGACCGAACAGGGCTCGGGGATCTCCAGATCCTGGTCGTTCACGGTGACGCGCATCGTTGGGATTGTCCCCATCCACTCGGCTGGGCAATGCGCGGCTGTTCACAGCCAGCCCAGTTCACGAGCCTGTTCCTGCACCAGCGGCAGTGCTTCAGTGAGGATCGGCAGTGCTGCATCGCGACTTCCCAAGCTGAACAGCGCGACCAGCAGGTTCCGCCGAAAGCGTTCGTAGCCGATACGGCGGACGGCACGGCCGGCGAAGACCCGATCGAAGGACTCTGCCGTGACCGCGAGCAGCACGGCATCGACATCGCCGCCCACGAGTTTCGGATCTCCGGCAGGGGGTGCGAAACGGTTCCACGGGCAGGCCTCCTGGCAGAGATCGCACCCGAACCACCAGCCTTCGAAGCGCTCGGCGAGCGCACGCGGGATCACGCCGCGATGCTCGATGGTGAGGTAGCTGATGCATCGCTCAGAGATCACGCGGCGGTCGACCAGGGCAGCGGTGGGACAGCGACGCTCACAGGACGTGCACGAGCCGCAGCGGTCGGCGGCGAGGCCGCCGTCGCGGCGCTCGATCGGCGCTTCGCTCAGGAGGAAGCCGAGGAAACGGTAGCTGCCGGTCTCGGGCGAGATGAGCAGCGCATTGCGGCCGATCCATCCCAGCCCAGCGAGGCGGGCGATGGTGCGCTCGTTCAGCGGAGCGGAATCCACCACCGCGCGGTGCTCCCAGACCGCGCCCATGCGCCGGTTGATGGCATCGCCGACGCGCGCGAGCTTCCGGCGCAACAGGTTGTGGTAGTCGCTGCCGGCGGCGTAACGCGCGCGCTTCAGTGCGCCGTCGTGACCATGCGGATGGTACGCCAACGCGACCGCGACGATGCTGCGTGCGCTGGGCAGCAGCGCGGTCGGCGTCAGGCGCATCTCCGCGCGCTCCGCCAGCCACTCCATGTCGCCGACGCCGTCGGATAGCAGGCGTTCGAGTCCCTGCGGATCGAGTCGCGCCGGCGGTTCGATGACCGCCAGCGACTCGAGCCCCTGGACGCGGCACTCCTCGGCGAGCAGCTGCAATGGAACCGTCTCGACCGGGATGGTCATCCCCAGACTCCGCACAGGCCGAGCTCGTCGTCGAGTTCGCGGAGCCGGCGGATGCGCCCTCGGCCATGATCGCGTGCGAGCCGCTGCAGGACCGCGCCGAGGCTCTCCGGTCGACCGAGCGCCCAACCCGATGTCAGGGCGCGGCCGTAGGCGATGCGCGCATCCGCTGAGATCGTCGCGGCGAAACGCCGCAGGTACCCGACGTGGTGCGGCGCCAATGGTGGCGCGCAGCCAGGTGGCGATTCATCCGCGGGAAAGAGGAATTCGTCTGGACCGATGCGTAATGGCGGTGCCGCGAGGGTCGGCAGGACTCTACCGGCTGCACGCGCATGCCTGCTGCAGGAGAGCGCCCCCAGCTCGGGTGCGGATTCTTCGAGCCAAGTGATCGCTGCGAGCACCGCGCGATCATCGGCGATGAAGGTCGAACGGAAGCGGCTCGCCCACATGCGTCCGCGCAGTCCATGACGTCGATTGCGGTCGCGGCTGTAGCGTTGCAACAAGGTCTGCATGAGTCCACCCAGGCTCGACAACCGCGCACGCAATCGCCCTGGTGTCGGTGATGATCGTGACGACAGCCGAGCCCAACGGTCGACCAGGGCAGCGTCGGAGTCCGCGGCGGCCTCCTCGTGTCGGATGATCAGGTGCAGTGCGGTCGGGGTCAGCGCGTAGGCGTAGATGCGCGACTCGAACACCACCCGCACGGTCTCCAGGTGAGCGAGGAAGCGGTCGCATTCGTCCGTCGAGGGAAATACCCGATGACCCGCCGCGGAGCCGACGGTGACATAGGAGGTCGCGGCGCCGGTGGGATCTTGGAGCCGGGCGACCATCGATGCCACCGTATGTGAATTCGATGACACACAATGAATAAGCAGCTTGCCCCGTGGTCTGATGTCCTTAACGTCTGTGCCATTACAGCTCTTGAAGGACCAGTACATGGCGATCCATCCGCTCGCGGTGGTCGATAGTCAGGCGACCGTCCACCCCGATGCCACCATCGGTCCATTCTGCTGCGTCCAGGGCCATGTGACCATCGGCCAGGGCGCCGAGCTGCGCAACCACGTCACGGTCTACGGCCGTTCGACCATCGGTGCGCGCACCATCCTCTTCCCCGGCTGCGTCATCGGCAGCGACCCGCAGGATCTCAAGTTCCGCGGCGAGGACAGCGAGACGGTGATCGGCAGCGACTGCCGCATCCACGAATTCGTCACCGTCAGCAAGGGCACGGCCGGCGGCGGGATGAAGACGATCATCGGCGACGCCACCCTGGTGATGGCCTATGCGCACATCGCGCATGACTGCATCCTCGCCGACCACGTGGTGATCGGCAACAACAGCCAGCTCGCGGGCCACGTGAAAGTGGGCCGGAAAGCGGTGATCAGCGGCATGATCGGCGTGCACCACTTCGCCTCGATCGGCGAACTGTCGTTCGTCGGCGCGATGAGCGGCGTTCGCTTCGACATCCCGCCGTTCATGATCGCCGAAGGCAACCCCGCCGAACCGCGGAACATCAACCAGGTCGGCATGCGTCGCGACGGGTGGAGCGAAGAGCACATCCGTGCGGTCAAAGATGCGTTCCGGGTGCTCTATCACGATCGTGGCAACAAAGCCCTCAGCCAGGCGGTTGCCGACTTCAGGGCTACGATGCCCACCGATGCCACCCACCCGGTGAATCGGCTCGTCACCTGGATCTCGGACCACCTCGAGACCAGCGTCCGTGGACGCGTCCAAGAAGCGACCCGCCAGCCGGCCGCGGGTCTGCGCACCTCGCTGCCCGCGGCCCAGGCTCAAGCCTGAGCGCTGGATCGCCCTGGCCGGGGCTTGCCCTGGGCATCAGAGGCCTATTCTCAGCACCCCCCGCAGCAGAGGTCACATGAGCATCCACGGTTCCTATGTCGGTAAGGGCGGCTTCCTCAAGCACCGCAATGTCCTGTCGCGTGTCGAGCGCATCGAGCGCCTCAAGGTCGACGGCAAGTGGGCCAAGGACAAGAACTCGATTTTCAACCTGCCCAAGGTCCGCAACATCAAGATGACCTGATTCCGGTCGGGCATCCGCTGACTCGCTGATCGGTCGCCATTCGGCGGCCGATCGTCGTTTCTGGCGGGCCGCGGCGGGGCGATGGTCTGCGGGCACTCATCCAGGAAGCGACGTGGGGAACTGGGTTCGTCGGCCCGAGAGTTCGATCCAGCCGCCGACCTGGCCGGTCGGGAAGGACAGGGTCGTCTCTGCGATCCGCACCACGATCTCATCGGCGCGGATCAGCGGCTGAGCCGTCGGCACGGTGTCGACGCTGGCATCGGTCGCGGTGAGCACGTGGAGGAAGCAGTGCTCCTCAGCCGGCTCGCGCGGAGAGATCTCGATGCGGCATTCCGCCTCGGGGGCCGCGAACATGTGCGGCGCGCAGGGGAATTTCATGTCGTTGTAGGTGTAGAGCCGGTCCCCTTGGAACAGTTCCCGCGTTGTGCGTTCTGGCAGCACGGTCTGCACGAAGAGTCGACCGCCGCCATTGGTGATCACCAGCTTTCCATCGCGTTCGACCGGAGGCTTCATCGCGTGCAGCAGCCAGGTCTTCTTGAAGACCTGGCTGGTCGCGCGTACGCGGTCGAAGATCACGAAGGTTCCCGGCCTGAGGTAGACGATCTGTCGGGTGAACCACGACAGCTTGTGGCGCGAATACGCGCGTGTGCAGTCTCCGGCGACGTAGACGTGGCTCCCTGCATCCGCAAAGGCCAGCAGCTCGGCGATGTCGCCGAGTTCGCGGTTGCGGTGCCAGTGGTCGGCGTCGTAGGCGGCGCCATTGTGGCCGAATGCGCTTCCCACCCACGGGTAGGCCTGTCCGCCGTCGTTCGCGCCCTGCGCCGGCTGCGCACGGATGCCGGCAGGCCAGCGCTCCGCCCAATCGTGGATGAGCATGGAATTGTGGGCGATGGTCCGGATGTAGTAATTGACCTCGTGCTCGCTGTTCCAATCCCAGAAATGGCCGCCTTCGCCTGCCAGCTCGTGGTCGCGAAAGATGTAGAAGTGTCCGACATCGAGGTGCTGGTGCGAGGTGAAGCGCTTGCCGCACTTGAAGAAGAACCACGTGGCATCCTCGCCCCAGGATGAACGCGCATAGGCGTGGCCCGGTCCGGAGCTGAGGTGCGACAGCGTGAAGGCCGCGAGGTCGCCTGTCGGGATGGAACGGTCGTCCCACAGGAGATCCATGTAGGCGTTCTCATCCCCGCCGGATAGGGGGGTCGACAGGTTGAACGCATGCACTGCCTGATGGGCCGTGTCGTCTCGGTAGCGGCTGGCGAGGATACGCCTCGCGTTCAGCGCTTGGTCGCGGTCGTTGTTGAAGGAGCGGCCGCGCGCATCGCCCACGCCCATGGCGCGGCGTGATCCGCGCTCGCGGATGCCCGGCAGCATCTCGAACATATTCGCCACCGCCGCCTTCTGATAGAAGCTGGGCACGAGCGCGTGGTAGTCGATGCCGGCGCAGGTGCGCGCGGTCTCGCAGAAGACCAGCCAGTGGTAGAGCCAGTAG
Organism: Planctomycetota bacterium; assembly: GCA_013696105.1. Taxonomy (GTDB): domain Bacteria; phylum Planctomycetota; class UBA11346; order UBA11346; family UBA11346; genus JACCZE01. Next base: position 10,446 of record JACCZE010000230.1, read on the forward strand.
TTGAGGTAGAAGCCCTCGGCGAAGCCGCCGCCGCGTCCGCACAATTCCAGCGCTGGCGACGCGCGTTCGCGGATGTCGCGGTCGAGCGAGGTGTAGAATTCCTCCGCGCTCGGGTTCTCGTGCATGGTCGCGAGCCACCCCACCCCAAGACCCCAGTTCTTGTAGGCCCACCAACCATTGTGGAACGGGCTGACCTCCTCGTAGATGTTGCGCAGGTGGCTCTCGTTCATGTAGGCGAAGAAGCGCTGCCGTTCAGCCTCGGTCCAGTGCGGATGGCAGAGGTCGTAGACGATCGCGCACATGCCGACATCGGCACCGAACACGTCGTGGCCGGTCTTCACCGGAAGGGCGATGAACCGGTCGATCGCCAGCTCGATCGCCTGCCGACCGAGCGCGCGGTCATCTTCGATCGCACTCACCAGGGCGAGGCTGACCATCTTGCCGTAGGGAGTGATCTGGGCGCCACGCTCGACGCCCGTCGCCGTGGTGATCACGCGATCGCGTGCCACCGCCAATGTGCGGCGGTAGGCGTCCGGCCGCTCCCGCGCGAGCGTACGCAGGCGCTCGCGCGAACCGAAGAGGCGGGGGTGGGCCTGCGTCACGGAGGCGAGCGCCTGTGCGAGGTCATCCGTGTGGACTGTCATGGCGTCACGCTAGGCGCGCTTCATGGAACTCAATCCGCCGCCCCAGGCAGCGTCGCGGCCATCGCGTCGGCGATCGCCAGCGCGTCGGCATCGCCCGCTGAACGCAGGGCGGCGATGACCTTCAGCCGGCGCTCCGGGGTGTGGTGCTGGTTCAGCTTCCACTTCCCTTCCAGCGTCAACGCGTCGATGCGGAAGCAGACGATCGCCTGCATCAGCTGTTCGGTCACAAGATGCGATCGAGCGCAAGCGCCGCGACATCGGTGTCGACGTCGGACGGTTCAATACGCGAACGCCTCGATGCGCACCTTCGGCAGCAGCGACTCCTGCTTCATCAGCCAGCTGTCGACGCAGCGCGCGACCTCGCGGCCTTCGCTGATCGCCCACACCACCAGGCTCTGACCGCGACGCGCATCGCCCGCGGCGAACACGCCAGGAACGGTGGACATGCGCGTCTCAGCGTCGGTCTGGATGTTGCCGCGCGGATCGAGGGCGCAGCCGATCTGCTCGACGATGCCGAGCTTGCGCGGGCCGAGGAAGCCCATCGCCAGCAGCACCAGGTCGCAGCCGAAGGTCTCTTCGGATCCGGCGACCTCGGTGGGCTTGCCTGACGACCAATCGAGCTTCACCGTGGTCAGGCCGGTGACCTTGCCGTTCTCGCCGGTGAAGCGTTTGGTCGCCACCGAGTACAGGACGTCGCCGCCCTTCGTGGTCATCTCCTCGACCGAGGACGAGATGCGCTTGATGCGCGCCCATTGCGGCCAGGGATTGCCGTACGTGCGCGCGCCGGGTGGCTCGGGCAGCAGCTCGAAGTTGGTGACGCTCACCGCGCCCTGGCGCAGCGAGGTGCCGATGCAGTCCGAGCCGGTGTCGCCGCCGCCGATGACGATCACCTTCTTGTGCGCGGCATCGATGAGCTGCTTCTTGGGATGCAGGAACGCGAGGTCCTCGTCGCCCCAGTTGCGGCGGTTGGACTGCGGCAGGAACTCCATCGCATAGTGTACGCCGTCGAGATCCCGGCCCTCGACCGGCAGATCGCGCGGCAGCTCGGCGCCGGTGGCGATGACCACGGCGTCATGGCGGCCCTTGAGCGCGTCCCAGGCGATGGTCACGCCGACATGGCAGTTGAACTGGAACTCGACGCCTTCGGCGGCGAGCAGATCCACGCGCCGCTGCACCTTCTCCTTGCGCAGCTTGTAGTGCGGGATGCCGTACATCATCAGTCCGCCGGCACGGTCGGACTTCTCATAGACCGTGACCTGGTGGCCGGCGCGATTGAGCTGCTGGGCGCAAGCCAGGCCCGCCGGGCCCGAGCCGATGACGCCGACGGTCTTGCCGGAACGCGTGTGTGGGCGCTCGGGCTTGATCCACCCCATCGCGAAGCCCTTGTCGACGATCGACACTTCGTGCAGCTTGATCGCCACCGGCGGCTCGTTGATGCCGAGTACGCACGAGTTCTCGCATGGCGCGGGGCAGACGCGGCCGGTGAATTCCGGGAAGTTGTTGGTCGCGTGCAGTGCCGCCAGGGCTTCGCGCCAGCGACCGCGGAACACCAGGTCGTTCCAATCCGGGATGAGGTTCCCCAGCGGGCAGCCGGTCATGCAGAACGGTACGCCGCAATCCATGCATCGGCTGGCCTGGGTCTGGACCTGCTCCTCGGAGAACTCCTCGATGTGCTCCTCGTGATTCGCGAGGCGCTGATCGACCGGCAGGTACTTCGGCACCTGGCGCGTATGCTTCATGAAACCCTTGGGATCACCCATGGCTGGCTGTTCTCCGTTCTCCGTTCTCCGTCCTCGGTCCCTTGCTCTCCGACGGAGAACCGAGGACGGAGGACCCAGGACCTGTCGACGTCGTCATCTGACTGCCACCTTCTTGGCGAGGCGCGCGGTCTCGTCCTTGTTCGCGCGCTCCATCAAGACGCGGCGGTATTCGCGCGGGAAGACCTTGACGAACTTCTTGAGGCTCGCGTCCCAGGTGGTGAGCAGCTGCTTGGCCTTGTTCGAGCCTGTGAGCTGCGCGTGGGTCTGCACCAGCTCGCGCAGCAGGTCGACCTCGTGGGTGTCCTTGGTCACCTGCTCGAGATCGACCATGCCGTCGTTGCACTGGCGCTTGAAGCGGCGCTCCTCGTCGAGCACCCAGGCGATGCCGCCGGACATGCCGGCCGCGAAATTGCGCCCGGTCTTGCCGAGGACGACCACGTGGCCGCCGGTCATGTACTCGCAGCCGTGGTCGCCCACGCCTTCGATGACCGCGCGTGCGCCGGAGTTGCGCACGCCGAAGCGTTCGCCCGCGGCGCCCGCGAAGTAGACCTCGCCACCGGTCGCGCCGTAGAGCACGGTGTTGCCCACGATCGCGTTCTGATCCCAGCGATAAGTGACGCGCGGATCCGGATGGATGACGATGCGCCCACCGGCCATGCCCTTGCCGACGTAGTCGTTGGCATCGCCGACCAGGGTCACGTGCATGCCGGGCGAGAGGAAGGCGCAGAAGCTTTGCCCAGCGACCCCTGTGAATGACAGATCGATCGTCCCCGGTGGCAGGCCCTCGCTGCCGTGGGCCTTGGCCACGCGGCTCGAGAGCATGGTGCACACCGTGCGGTCGGAGTTCTTGATACGCTTCAGGATGCGCACCGGCTCCTTGCGCTCGAGCGCGGGTTTCGCGAGCTCGATCAGTTCGCGGTCCATGATCTTGTCGATGCCGTGGTTCTGCGGCACGCAGCAGCGGGTGTGCACGGCAGGTCCGGCCTGGGGTTTGGCCAGGATCTTCGAGTAGTCCAGGCCCTTCGATTTCCAGTGCTTGATCGCCTCGTTCATCTCGAGGTATTCGGTCTTGCCGACCAGTTCGTCGAGCGTGCGCACACCGAGCTTGGCCATGTGCTCGCGCACCTCTTCGGCGATGAAGGTGAAGAAGTTCACCACGTGCTCGGGCTTGCCGTTGAACTTCTTGCGCAGCGCCTCGTTCTGGGTGGCGACGCCCACCGGGCAGGTGTCGAGGTGGCACTTGCGCATCATGATGCAGCCGACGGTGACCAGGGCGACGGTGGCGAAGCCGAATTCCTCGGCTCCGAGCATCGCCGCGATCACTACGTCGCGTCCGGTGCGCAGCATGCCGTCGGTCTGCACGCGGATGCGGCCGCGCAGATCGTTGAGCACCAGGGTCTGGTGCGTCTCGGCCAAGCCCAGTTCCCATGGGATGCCAGCGTGCTTGATCGACGACACCGGGCTCGCGCCGGTGCCGCCTTCGCAGCCGGAGATCGTCACCAGATCCGCGTGCGCCTTGGCGACGCCCGCGGCAACGGTGCCGACGCCGACTTCGGACACCAGCTTGACCGAGATGTTCGCCTCGGGATTGGCGTTCTTCAGGTCGTAGATCAGCTGCGCGAGGTCTTCGATCGAATAGATGTCGTGATGCGGCGGAGGAGAGATGAGCGTCACGCCCGGAACGCTGTGGCGGAGCCAGCCGATATAGTCGGTGACCTTGTGTCCGGGGAGCTGACCGCCTTCTCCGGGCTTCGCGCCCTGGGCCATCTTGATCTGCAGCTCGGCTGCGTTGACCAGATAGAACGGTGTGACGCCGAAGCGGCCGGAGGCGACCTGCTTGATCGCCGATCGGCGCCAATCGCCGTTGGCGTCGCGCTGGAAGCGACGCGGATCCTCGCCGCCTTCGCCGGTGTTCGAGCGTCCGCCGATGCGGTTCATGGCGATCGCCAGGGTCTCGTGCGCCTCGGTGGCGATCGAGCCCAGGGACATCGCGCCGGTGCAGAAGCGCTTGGTGATCGCCTCGACCGACTCGACCTCCTCGATAGGGATGGCCTTGGTCTCACGGAACTTGAACAGGCCGCGCAGGGTGCAGAGGTTCTTGGCCTGGTTGTCGATCAGCCCGGTGTAGCGCTTGAACGTGGATCGGTCGGCCGCGCGCACGCTGTGCTGCAACAGCGCGATGACCTCGGGGTTCATCATGTGGAACTCGCCGTCGCGGCGCCAATGGTAGTAACCGCCGCGGTCGAGATCGCGGTTCGGATCGATCAGCGGTGCGAACGCCACGTGGTGGCGGGTCAGCGATTCGGAGGCGATCTCGCGCACGTCGGCGCCTTCGATGCGCGTCGAGGTGCCGGTGAAGTAGCGCTTTACGAAAGGCGTGGACAGGCCGACCGCCTCGAAGATCTGCGCCGAGCAGTAGCTCTGCAGAGTCGAGATGCCCATCTTCGAGAAGACCTTGAGCAGGCCCTTGCCGATCGCCTTGATGTAGTGCTTGGTGTAGATGTAGACCGCGTCGTGCTCTTCATCGGCGGCGGTGTTGCCGTCGAGCTGGGGCAGCACGCCGGAATCGACCATGTCCTGGATCGAGTCGATCGCGAGGTACGGGTTGACCGCGGTGCAGCCGTAGCCGACCAGGAGCGCGAAGTGGTGGACCTCGCGCGGCTCGCCCGATTCCAGGATCAGCGAGCACTGGGTGCGCTTGCCCGAACGGATGAGGTGGTGGTGGATGCCCGAGACCGCGAGCAGCGCCGGGATCGGCGCCTTGGTCGCGTCGACGCCGCGATCGGAGAGCACCAGCACGGTGAAGCCCTGGTCGACCGCGCGTTCGGCTTCTTCGAACAGCTCCTCCATGCGCTTCTCGAGCGCCTTGCCGGCGGCTTCGGGGGACGTCAGCCCCTGCGCGTCGAACAGCGTCGAGAGGGTGGTACCGCGGAAGCCTTCGATGTCGGCCTGGCGCAGCTGTTCGAGTTCCTGGTCGCCGATGATCGGCTGATCGAGCTCGAGCATCCGGCAATGCTCGGGGCCCGGCTCGAGGATGTTGCGCGCCGGTCCGACGTACTGCGTCAGGCTCATCACCACCTCTTCGCGGATCGGATCGATCGGCGGATTGGTGACCTGCGCGAACAGCTGCTTGAAGTAGTTGTAGAACGGTTTGGGCTTGTTCGACAGGATCGCGACCGGCGTGTCGTCGCCCATCGATCCGACCGGCTCCTGCCCGTCCATCGCCATGGGCGCGATGACGACTTTGAGGTCCTCGACGGTGTAGCCGAACGCCTGCTGCTGCTGGCGGATGTGCTCGTGCCGGGGCATCGGCGGCTGGGCTGGAGAGGGGAGCTGGTCGAGCGTGATCTTGTAGCTGTCGATCCAGTCGGCGTAGGTGTGCGCCTTCGCGAGCTCGGTCTTGATCTTCTCGTCGTCGAGGAACACGCCGCGCGCGGTGTCGATCATGATCATGGTGCCAGGCGCGAGGCGCGCCTTCACCGCGATCTTCTCGGGCGGGAATTCGAGCGTGCCCATCTCGGACGCGTAGAGGATCTCGTCGTCGGTTGTGAGTACGTAGCGCGCGGGGCGCAGGCCGTTGCGGTCGAGCGCGGCGCAGATGCGCTCGCCATCGCAGGCGACCATGTTCGCGGGGCCGTCCCACGGCTCCATCATCGTGGCGTGGTATTCGAAGAAGCCCTTGAGCGGCCGCGGCAGGTTGGCCTTGGTCGCCCACGCCGCTGGCATCATCATCGCCAGGGCGTGGGGCAGCGAGCGGCCGGTGCGTACCAGGAACTCGAGCGCGTTGTCGAAGCAGGCGGTGTCCGATCCGTTCTCGTCGAAGATCACCGGCTTGAGATCGATGACGTTGTCGCCGATGTCCTTGTGGGCGAACAGCGCTTCGCGCGCCTTCATGCGGTTCACGTTGCCGCGCAGGGTGTTGATCTCTCCTTTGTGGCAGACCATGCGGTAGGGGTGCGCGCGATCCCAGGTCGGGAAGGTGTTGGTGCTGTAGCGCTGATGCACCAGCGCCAGCGCGCTGACCGCGCGGGGATCGTTGAGATCGGCGAAGTACTCGTTGAGGGTGTGGGCGAGGAACATGCCCTTGTAGATCACCGTCTTGGACGACAGCGACACGATGTAGAAGAGCTGCTCTTCACCCTTCGCGTCCTTGGCCAGGTGGTTGTCGCGGACCAGGTTCTCAGCGCGCTTGCGCGCGAGGTAGAGCGCGAGCTCGAATTTCTTGGTCGCGACCTTGCCGCGGCCGATGAAGACCTGCTTCACCGTCGGCTCGGTCGAGCGCGCGATGCGGCCCAGGGCCTTGTTGTCGGTCGGTACGTCGCGCCAGCCGAGAAGCTTCAGGTCGTACGCGTCCGCAGCCTGCTCGAGCGCCGACATGCACGCCGCGCGCGCCCGCTCGTCCTGGGGGACGAACACCAGGCCCGTGCCGTAGTCGCCGGTGATCGGCAGCTGGAAGCCGCAGACCTCGCGGTACAGCGCGTCGGGGATCTGGATCAGGCAGCCGGCACCGTCGCCATCGAGCGGATCCGCGCCCACTGCTCCACGGTGGTGGAGGTTGCACAGGATCTGGATGCCGCGGGCGATGATGTCGTGGCTCTTCTTGCCCTTGATGTTCGCCAGGAAGCCGACGCCGCAGGCGTCGTGCTCGTTGCGCGGATCGTACAGGCCGTGGGCGGGAGGGAGTCCGTGGTTCGACATGGGAGCTTCGCGGTTCGGGTGTCGGGTCAGGGAGACGAGGCGGTCGAGGAGGTAGCGGCGATGAGCGTCGCTGCGCGTGCGCGGAACGAGCGGTAGGGGATCAGCTGTTCGAACGGGGCCGGGCCGACCATGGGTCGGCTGGTCTCCAGGCGCAGCACCGCGTCGCCGCGGGTGCCCGGCGCGAGGTGGTCCTTCTCCCACAGGCTCGCCAGCGGATTGAGTCCGGTCGCGAGGATCAGGCCCACGCGGCCTTCGTGCACCGGCACGTTCAGCACCGGCTGGCCCGGCCGGCCGATCATCATGATGCCGGGGAATCCCGCATCGCGGCACTCGTCGTGCAGTTCACGCAGCTGCGGCAGCGCGCTCATCGGCACCTCGCGGAACGACGCGGTGATCGCGCCAGATCCGGTGCGCGCGGCCTTGCTCACGCTGGTGAAGTTCGCGCGGATGAACACCTCGTTGGGGCTGAGCGTGGTCGAGTCGTAGCGGATCATCTCGAGGAAGTGCTGCGGCTGTCCCGCGTCGACATGCAGCAGACCGCCGAAGATCGGATGGCTGGGGATGCCGCGGCGCATCAGCATGCCGGCGAGGGTCAACGAGCACATGGTGCCCAGGCCGATGCAGCCGTCGGGAACCTGGCGTCCGAGGATGTCGTCGCCGGGCTGCGCGAAGAGCACGCGCGATCCGACCGCGAGCCCGGCAGCGAACACCGCTTCGAGCTCATCGCACAATGGGATCAGGAATTCGCGCGGGATGACATAGGCGTTGATCGACACCAGTCCCGCCGACTTCGCCAGGTCGAAGCTCAGCTGGCACATCGTCTCTTCCATGCGATAGAAGATGCTGCCCAGGCGGCGTGAGACGGTGAGCTCGCGCGCGACCTCGCCGCCGGCCGGAGTGAGTCGATAGCCGCGACGGCCATGGCGTTCGATCAGGCCGATGTCCGCCATCTCGGCGAGGTACAGCCGGAGCGTGCGCTCGGACAGGTCCAGCCCCAGAGCCGAGAGGTGGTCCATCACGTCGCGGGTGGTGACCAGCTCCTTCCAGGGTTGGTCGCGCAGGGCGGTCAGGATCGGCTGGAAACGTTCACCGTGCTGCTCGAGATGCTCGCGCAGCTCCGCCGCCGAGACGGAACGTACCGATCGGCTCGACGAGTCCTCGTCGTCCCCATCGGGTCCGGATAGCGGCAGGTTTTCCGATGTCAGGCTCATGGGTGCTGCAGATAGCGGCAATGTATTGCCGCTATCGAGCGATGTTCGTATGACTTGCCTCCCCCAATGCAAGACACGTCTTCACGCTAAATCATAACTTAAGTTATATTATATAAATACATTAAACTTTCGCTTGGTTGGATTCCTGCATGGGGCATCGTATCAGAGCGGCAGCGCCCACTGAGCGGCCTCTTTCCGACCATCCAAAGGGCTCTTCCACAGGTCACAATGCCGGTATTTCATGATGACGAGGTCACAGAACGGCAAGTCGCTACCTTATCTAATGATGGCAATAGCAGCCAAATGCCCCCCGAAACCCAGACTGAGCTTCCAGATCCGCCGCGCGTCTCCCGACAATGCGATCGCGAGTTCCACCGCCCCGCTGGCGCCCAGGCAATGACCGATGCTGGGCTTGCAGTGCAGGCGGGGTGCGCGCGCCCAGGGACCGTCGTCCAGGCCGCGTCGTTCGTAGGCATCGCCGATCCGGGTGCCGGTACCGTGGGTGACGATGAGATCGGGATCCGGGCACGCGCTCCACAGCGCCTCGAGGCAGGTCGAGAGGGTGCGCGGGTCGACGAAATGAGTCTCGTGGCCGGCGTCGGCGGATCGCACGCCGGCGACCAGCCGCCACGGACCGTCGTCGGCGAGCGCGACGAATCCCGCCCCCTCGGCGAGCGCGAATCCCGTCGCATCGTCGTTGCACCCGGGGAAGGCTACGGGCGCGAGATCCGCGCAGGTGACGCCCAACGCCGCGAACCCCGCCAGGATCAGCGGCGTGAGCGAGCGATCCGCCGCGCCGGCGATGCCGCGCGCGCACGCGCCGCGTTCGATCAAGTCGGCTGCGGCGAGCACGGCGTACAGTCCGGTCGAACAAGCCGCTGCGACCGGGCAGGGGATGCCGTCGACGACGCCGAGACGCCCGGCCACGCGCAGGCTCAATCCGCCCGCGAACGCAGCCATGAGTCGGCGCGGCTCGCCGGCGCACGCATCGGCGAGGGCGTGCATGTCGCCCTTGCTGGTACTGATCGAACATGCGGTGGGACCCGGGAGTTCGGCGATGGATCGCCACGGATGCTCGACCGCGCGCATGGCGGCGGTGATCAGGTCCTCACCGCCGAGCGCCGCGGGGATACGTCCGCACCAGCCGATCCCCGGTTCGCGGCCGATCGCCCGCACTCCGGTCGTGACAGCCCGCCACGAGGCACGGGCATCCCCCGCCGGGCTGAGGCAATCCCAGGCCGATATCGCGACGCGGCGGTAGGTGGTGAGCGGCAGCGCGGACATCCCCGCATGGTTCGCAGCGCCCGGCACGCACAAGCCGATGACCAAAGCGCATCGCACACCGCTGTGCGAAACATGCGTTCGAACCGGAGCCTCATGCGCTTGCACCGATTGGCGGAGGTGACAGCCTCGTTTCAACGCATCGGGACTCCTGGTTCCGATCGGTTTTTCGCAGTCTGGCCGGCGGGCCGCATCGATTCCCGCCCGTAAGCAGGTGCCAGGACGGCACCACGGGGGCAGTGATGAAGGAAGGCGCCAAGAGCGCGGTGCTGATGGAACTGACGAAGGACCAGCTCGAAACTGGCCTGCGCGGAGTCCCGGTCGGCTACTGCACCACGAGTTCGGTCGAAGCGCAGAAAGGCCTGTTCTACGTCGGCCGTCCGGTCGAGGAGATCGCCAACAGCGACCCCGAGCAGGTCATCCACCTGCTGCTGCACAAGACGTGGCCCACCGCCGAGCAGTCGGCCGAGTTCTCGAAGCTGCTCAAGGCCAACCAGGGCGTGCCGCGCGAAGTGCTCGACACCCTCAAGGCCCTGCCGCGCACCGGTCATCCGATGAAGTGGTTCATCCACGCGATCAATGCCCTGGGCATGGTCGGCGCATGCGGCGATTATCGCCGCGAATGCATCGACCTGATCGCGAAGATACCGGTCATCACCGCGGCCATCTTCCGCGTCCGCTCGGGTTGGGGCGAGCCGATCGCTCCGCGCACCGATCTCGGCTACATGGAGAACTTCGTCTACATGCTCGGCGTGCCCGGGCTGGACGCCGACAAGACGCGCAAGCTGACCAAGCTGATGCGCGTGTTCGACGTCGTGCATTTCGATCACGGCGGCGGCAACCTGTCCACCTTCGTCGGCAAGGCCGTGGCCTCCGGCAAAGCGGACATGTATGAGAGCATGTCCGCCGCGATGGCCGGTCTCGCCGGCCCGCTGCACGGCAAGGCCAACCAGGAATGCCTGGAATTCGTCCAGGAGTGCGTGGCCAAGGTCGGCGAGAACGTCAATGCCGATGCTGTGCGCGGACTCATCCAGCAGAAACTCGCGAGCAAGGAAGTGGTCTATGGCTTCGGCCACGCGGTCCTGCGCGTCGAGGATCCGCGCGCCAAGGTGCTGCGCGCCACCGGTGAAGAACTCTGCCCGACCGACATCAACTTCCGCATGGTGAAGCTGCTGGCCGAGGTGGTGCCGCCGATCCTCGCCGCCAATCCCAAGATCTCGGATCCGCATCCCAATGTCGACAGCGCATCGGGTTCACTGCTGATGGCGTGCGGACTCACCGATCCGGATTACTACACGGTGCTGTTCGGCCTCAGTCGCGTGGTCGGCATCGCCGCGCAGATCGTCTATGAACGCTGCGAGGCCCGCCAAGGCAAGGGCACCCCGATCGTGCGTCCGAAATACTTCTTCAGCCCGCTCGGTACGTCTCAGGGCGAGGCGGAGATCGCCGGGACGGGTTGATCGGAGAAACGTGCTCCGTCCTCGGTCCTCCGTTCTCCGTTCTTTGTTTCCTGTGATGGAATGGTGCGCGAGGGAACGAGTCGGGCGACTGATGACATGTTCCTGGGTCGAACGGTGGGATTCAATTGCGCTGAATCAGGTGTTCGCTCCCTGATCTAACACAGATCTTATCCCAGAAGACGGAGGACGAAGCACGGAGGACCGAGGACAGGGGCAATCAGACCGGCTTCTTCGATCCCTCGACCACGTGCGCGTCGAATGCCTCGGCGATCTCCTGCAGGCGGAATTCGTGCTCGTCCATCGCCTGAACGTAGGCGTAGAGGTAGTATCCGTCCTTCGACCGGCTCAGCTCGGTCTTCATCATGCACTCGGGATCCTTGTAGCGGAACGTGTAGGTTCCGGTCGGTTCGAATCCGAGGTCGGCGAACACTGCGGTGAAATGGTCGAGGTCGTGGGTGAAGTCGACGATCTCCGAGGGATCGAGTGAGATCGCATATTTCCTGACCGAGATCGTCGCCATGTTGGGGAAGTGTACCCCTGGCGCAGCGGCACGGCAAGGCGCCCCGCCCATTTCAAACAGCCTGGCTGCGTGCCCGCACCGATCAGCTTAATAGCCCGGGTCACAGGTCCTTGAAGCGTCCCCGGTAAGCCCACAAGCCCAAGGCTGGATTGGAGATGTAGAAGATCCGCTCGCCATCGACGGTGTTCCAGCCATCGACGAGCTTCGCCGGATCGTAGCGCCGCATGGTCCCGGCCAGGTCCGCATAGGCGTAGCCGACGCCCTCGATTTCGGCCCGGGTCAGATGCCCCGGACAATAGGTCACGGTGAAACGGCCTTCGCTCGATCCATGGATCAGGTGCGCGGCCGCCGACAGGTTTGTGCGCAGATCCTGGTGTTCGCGCACGAAACGCATGACCTCGGGCGTGGTGCGGTAGCCGTAGGCGCGGATCAGGCGATCGATCTCGGGATCCTCGCCGAAGCCCTTCAATCCCGGCGCGAGCACCACCAGCTCGCCGCGGTCCGCGATCGCCATGCGCGTGCGGTAGACCGATTTGTTGCCCAGCCACGTGGTGTGGAACTCTTCGGGGTCGAGGTACACCACGACCTTTTTCGGCTCCTCGTCGAGGAGCTGGAAGTTCACCTCGAGCGACAGCTTCGCCGCCAGTTCGAAGCACTCGACGCCGTCGCCGATATAGAGTCCGCGCGTCACCAGGCCACCGGCGCCATCCGAGCCGACGACGGTGAGGACGAACACGATCGGCAGGTGCTTGCACAGCCGCAGCAGCGCTTCGTTCAAGAGACGACGCACTGGCGTGTCCGCGCGGCCCATCATCCGCTCCATGCCGTAGGCCGCGCCGATGAAGTGGCTCTCGTTGATGCCCTCGGCGCCGCCGATTCCGATGAACAGGTTCTTGGTGTGGTTGGCCATGCCCGCCACCTCGTGCGGCACCACCTGGCCGATCGACAGGATCAGGTCGTGGCCTCCGCCCCACGCGAGCTTGTTGAGCTGCGCCGGCCAGGGCTTGTCCCAGACGCCGTCGGTGGCTCGGGAGACGAACTCGGCCGGCAGCGAACCGATCGTCACCACGTCGTTGCGCCAATCGTGGATGCGGAACAGGTCCTTGGGCACGCCGGCGTACATCTTGGCGATCTGCCAATCCGGCATGGGCGCGTGCGTGCCCAGCGCGGGCAGGACGTCGGTCAGTGCCGTGCCGAAATGGTCGTAGGTGATGCGCGTCAGGATCCCGGCGCGGCTGTTGAAGCGGGTGAAATCAGGCGGGATGGCCAGCACCTTGCGCCGTTTGCCGAGCTTCTCGAACGTTGCGGTCATGGCGGCGCGCAGGTCGGCGTCCGTGAGCACGGTGGTGGGGGAGCCCTTCGCGAAGTAGGTGGTCATCGTCGGGTCCGCCTCGTGCGCTTCGTGGAATCGGTCGGGTAGAGCGTGCGCTCGAGAGCGGCGAGCTCCACGCGTTCTCGCGCATACGCGCGCGCGTGCGTGCGCCGTGGTGCGATCGGCTCGCCGGTCGTCGCTGCGATCTGGTCTGCCGAGCGCAGGCGTTCGAGCGCCAATACCGCTGCGCCGCTCAGCGACGATTCGGGCTCGAGGCTCGGCCGCACCTCGCGTCCGAGCACGTCGGCCAGGCGCTGGAGCGCTCCGCGCGATTTCTGGATGCCGCCGCCGACCGCGATGCGCAGGCGTGAGCGCGAGCCAGGAAGCAGATCGATGATCGTCGCCAGCCGGTGGAAGCTCGCTTCGGTGGTCGCCTGCAGCACATCCAGCGCGCTGGTCGCCTGGGTCAGGCCGACGATGGCTCCGCGCAGATCCTCGCGCCAGGTCGGTGCGCGTTCGGCCAGCCAGAACGGCAGCACGCGCAGGCCGTGGTCTGGGCCCGGACGATCCGCGAGTGCGCGCTCGATCGCGGAGGGGTCCTCGGGCAGGCGCAGCTGGTCCAGACACCATGCGCGCAGCGATCCTGCGTTCGAGATCGCGCCGCCGACCAGGAACCGGCGCGCATCGACCCGGTAGCAGAACAATCCGAACGGCGCGCGGGCTTCGCCGCGATCGCGCAGGATGCGCACGGCACCGCTGGTGCCGAAGTTGATCGCCGCCCATCCGCGCCGGGTCGCGCCGACTCCGAGGTTGTTCGCGGCGCCATCGCCGATGGCCGGGTACCAGGCCGCATCGGCGATCTCGGGCCAGGCGCGGTGCCAACGCCGGTCGAGGCGCAGGGGGGTGTCGGCGATCGGCGACAGGCTCGACTGCGGGACGCCGAAGCGCGCGAGGGAGGGCGCATCCCACGACATGGCCTCGGGATCGTAGAGCCCTGTACCCGTGGCCATGCCGTGCGCGCAGCGCAGGCCCGAAGACAGCTGCAGGTACAGCCATTCGGCAGGGGACATCCAGCGCGCGACGCGCGAGAACACCCGCGGCTCGGTGCGTTGCAGCCACGCGAGCTTCGCCGGCCAGAAGGATGCGCGCAGCATGCAGCCGGTGCGCTGGTGGTAGCGCCGCTCGTCGTGATGGCCGCGCAGCCGGGCCGCGTCGTCGCGGCAGCGGCTGTCCGCCCAGGTGATCACCCGCGTCAGCGGACGGCCGTCGGCGGTGGTGCCTACCAGGCTGTGCCAGAAGCACGAGGTCGCGACACCAGCAATCGCGCGTCCGCGCAGTGTCCGATCGCGACGCGCGGCTGCGAGGGTGCGGCCGATGCAGGCGCGCACGCCGTCGAGGAGCGCCGCCGGCTCGATCTCGGCGCGGCCATCGCGGTCGGTGATCAGCGCATGCGTCGCCTGCGCGGTGGTCGTCACGATGCGCACACCGCTCTGATCGAAGAGCGCGGTGCGCGTCGAACTGGTGCCGATGTCGATGGCGAGGATGAGCATGATCAGGGCACGTCCGACGTCCGACGTCCGACGCCCGACGCCAGGAAGCGGCGAAAAATCATATCGTCTGCGACAGGAAGCCGCCGTCGACGCAGACGTCGCTGCCGGTGACGAATGCGGATGCCTGGGCCGATGCCAGGAAGACCGCGGCGCCGATCAGCTCGTCGGCTTCGCCGAAACGGCCCATCGGGGTGTGGCCGAGGATCTGCTGACCGCGAGCGGTCGGCGTGCCGTCGGCGTTGAACAGCAGCTTCTTGTTCTGTTCGGCGGGAAAGAACCCGGGCGTGATCGAATTCACCCGCACCCCGGAGCGCGCCCACTCGCGGGCGAGGAATTTGGTCAGGTTCAGCACCGCGGCCTTGGCCGACGAGTACGACACCACGCGCGAGAGCGGGATGTGCGCGCTCACCGATGCGATGTTGATGATCGATCCGCGTTTGCGCGCGACCATGCCGGGTCCGAATTCCTGGCACGGCAGCAGCGCGCCGCCGATCAGGTTGAGATCGTAGTTCGCCTTCCAATCGGCGAGCGAGATGCCTTCGAAGGCCTTGTCGCCGACGACGGTCACCTTGGGATCGTTGCCGCCGGCGGCGTTCACCAGCACGGTCGGATCCCCGAGATGCTTGGCGATCTCCTGGTGCGCGCGCTTCAGGCTCGCAGGATCCATCGCGTCGCAGGCGACGAACAACGATGTGCCTCCTGCCTCGCGGATGGCGTGCGCGCGGGATTCTCCGCGTTCGGCATTGCGGCCGACGACCGCTACCGGTGCTCCAGCGCGGGCCAGACCGCTGGCGAGCGCGCCGCCGAGGACGCCGGTCCCGCCGATGACGACGGCGATATCCTGGCTCAGATCGAACATGCGTACCCCCGGCGCGGCATTTGAGGCCGAGGCACCGACGCGTCAACCCGGCGAGGTGAAGCCGCACGCGGCATGCTCAGTGCCCACCACTGCCCGAATCGTTCAGCCGTCGCCGAGGGGGCTTGTGAGGTTGCGGCTGCGCTCCTCGACTCCTAGGCCCGCCTTCTCGAGGACGGTTCGCGCTTCATGCCGGTCCATGCCCAGGATGCGACACCGCAGGATGGCTCCCTGGTGGTAGGCGAGCAGGGTCGCCATCCGCACGCGACCGTAGTCGGCGCGATAGGGGCCGTCGTCCACCGCGGCAGGCAGCTGGCCGTATTCCCGCTGCCAGGCGATCGTCACCCGCGTGATGGCGGCAGCCTGGACCGCAGCCACGAACGCATCGATCGCATCAAATTCACGATAGCTCATTGTCGCATCGGAATGTCTTGATCGCTACCGGCCCGGCCAGTACAAATCCTGGCTGTGGCGCAGCGGACGACTGAACTTCCGGGACAGATGGAATCAGCACAAGCCGAAGCGGCTACGCTGCTTCGCGGGTGCCGCCGACTCCTGGTCATGACCGGGGCGGGCATGAGCGCCGATGCCGGTGTCCCCACCTTCCGCTGCGAAGGGGGATTCTGGAAGAACCACCGGTTCGAGGATCTCGCGCACCCGGACGGCTTCAAGCGCGACCCCGACCTCGTGTGGGACTGGTATCGTGAACGTCGCCTGTGCGTGGCCTCGTCGGCGCCCCACCCGGGCCAACGGACCATCGCGCTGCTGCAGCGCCATTACCCCGAACCCGGCCAGGTGCTGATCGCCACCACCAACGAAGACGACCTGCTGGAGCGAGCCGGAGTCGCGCCGGTCATCCACCTGCACGGATCGCTGTTCGACACCATCTGCTCGGGCACGTGCGGCTGGCGCTCCTCCGACGACCGCGACAACTCGCTGAGCATGATGCCGTGTCCGCGCTGCGGTGCGGCGGTGCGGCCGGGATCGGTGTGGTATGGCGAGTCGCTGCCGCGCGCGCCGCTGCAGGCGATCGCGCACTTCAATCCCGATGGCTGCCTGCTGGTCGGCTCCTCGTGCCTGGTCCAGCCGGCCGCGGCGATCCCATCCGACCTCGTGGCCGCCTCCGCACCCGTGGTCGAGATCAACACCGAAGAGACCTTGTTCTCTCCCATCGCCAGCTGCAGCATCCGCGGCACGGCGAAGGACGTGCTGCCCGGCATCGTCGACCTGCTGACCTCGCGTACCGTGCAGGATCAGAAGCGGCGCGTGACCTGAGGCCCCATCGCACCACGTGCGAAGACCACCACCCGCGATGAACGATCCAAGACCAGCCGATCGGCGCGCGACGAATGCCGGATAACCGAAGCGACCACGATCTCTCGGCCAACGTGCTCGCATCCGCGGCACATCTGCTGCCGCGCGACGGAGCCACCGTGCTGGTCGCCGTCAGCGGAGGGGCGGACAGCGTCGTGCTGTGGGACATCCTCGCGCGTGCGCAGCGCTGGACGGTCGTCGCCTACCATCTCGACCATGCGCTGCGCGATGCTTCGGCCGTGGATGCGGCATTCGTCCTGGCGCTCGCGCAGGATTTCGCCGCCGCCGGCATCGCTACGCGGGCTCTGTGCGAACGTGTCGAGATCGCTCGCCTGGCCGCCGATTGGCGCTGCGGACTCGAGGCAGCGGGCCGCCGTCATCGCTATGCCCGACTCGAGCAGATTGCTGGCGACGTCACAGCGGCCGCCGTCGTCACCGCGCACCACCGCGACGATCAGGCCGAGACCGTGCTGATGAACCTGCTGCGTGGTTCCGGTCGTTCCGGCCATCGCGGCATCCCTGCGCTGCGTCGTCTGGGTGCGGTGCCGCTGATCCGACCCCTTCTGCCGTATGCGCGCTCACGACTGCGGGCATACGCGCGCGAACGCGGACTGTCTTGGCGCGAGGACGCGAGCAACGACGACGAACGCTTCCGCCGCAACGTGGTGCGCAGGCGCGTCCTACCGGTGCTCGAGGCCGCGTGTCCCGGTACCGCGGAGGCGTTGATCGCGCTCTCCGACGCGCCCGAGATCATCGCTGGACCAGCGATCGATGCCGCTGCGGGGGCGATCGCCATCGCGCGTCTGCCCCAATCGCCACATGAGCGCGCCACCGTGTGGCGGCGCATGCTCATCGATCTCGCGATCGAACCCGGACGAACGCGCATCCGCGAGTTGGAGTCGCTGGTCGGCGGCGTTCCTGGTCGAGCCTACCGTCTCGGAACCTGGCGCTTCCAGCGCACGCGCGAGACCATCGTCTGGCTGCAGGCGTCTCCTACCGTGTGTTCCGACGAGGTCGCGATCCCGGAGCCGGGCATCTACCGTCGCGGCGGCCAGGAACTGACCATCCGCCCGGCGCCATCGCCCGCGGATGCGCGGACGCCGAGCGGTGAAGCCTGGCTGTCGGCCGACCGCGTGGCGCTGCCGCTGGTGTGGCGGCTCGCGGGCGCCACCGAACGCTGGCGACCGCTCGGCTCGCCAGGGGGGCGGACCGTGCGCAAGTACCTCGCCGACCGCAAGGTGCCCGCGGACGCACGCGCCGCGGTCGCGGTCGTCGCCGACCGGGATGGCGTGGTGTGGATTCCCGGTTTCGGCATCGCCGAACGGGCGCGCGTCGATCCCGACGCGCCACGAGTGCTTCATGGCAAGATCGCGGGGTGACGCTTAACTGCGCGCATGAGCGCCACCGTCCCCGTCAATGCCAACACGTCCGCTGTCGTCCTTGCCGCAGGCAAAGGCACGCGCATGGGCTCCGACCTGGCGAAGGTCCTGCATCCGCTCGCGGGGCGGCCGCTGATCGCCCATGTGCTGGATACCTGCCGCGCACTGGGCGTCGGCCAGGCCGTGGTGGTGGTCGGCTGGCAGCGCGAACGCGTCGAAGAGGCGGTGCGGCCGTGGAAGCCGACGTGCGTGCTGCAGGACCGTCAGTTGGGCACCGGCCATGCGGTGCTCGCCACGCAATCCTCGGTGCGCGGCGAGGTCGTGCTGGTGCTGTGCGGTGACTGTCCACTGACTCCTCCGGCGCTCCTGCAGGAGGTGCTGACCAAGCACGCCCGCACGGGCGCGTCCTGCACCGGCGTCGCCGCGCGCATGCAGGATCCCACCGGGTACGGACGCATGATCACCGATGCGGCCAGCCGTCTCGTCGGTATCGTCGAACACAAGGACGCGAGCCCTGATCAGCGCGCGATCGACCTGGTCAACAGCGGCATCTACGCCTTCCGCCGCGCCGACCTGTTCCGCTGCCTGGCGAAGGTCCGGCCGCAGAATGCGCAGGGGGAGTACTACCTGACCGACGTGGTGGCCATGCTGGTCGCCGAGGGTGAGCCGGTCGAACTGGTGGTCACCGACGACGTCGCCTCGGTGCTTGGCGTCAACACTCCGGCGGACCTCGCCACCGCCGAGCGCCTGCGCGCTGGACGCGCGCCATGAGCCCGGTCACGCACGGCCTCCTGAGCTGGGTGCTCGCCCACACCCCGGGCGTCGCTCCGGCGATCGATCGACGTGGGCGCGCGGCGATCACCATCGCGGGCCTCGCGCCCGACCTCGATGGGTTCGGCTATCCCTTCCAGCTGCTCACGCGCAACAACGCCGAGCCGTTGGACTGGTTCACGCGCTTCCATCACCACCTCGCCCACAACCTCCTGGCGACCATCGTCATCGCCGCGCTCGCGTGCGCGTGGGCGCGTGGATCGTGGCGGGTGGCCGTGCTGGCGCTGATCGCCGCCAACCTGCACATGGTCTGCGATCTGATCGGCGCCCGCGGACCCGACGGCAACCAGTGGCCGATCCCGTACTGGCAGCCGTTCTCGGACGTGGGTTGGGTCTGGACGGGCCAATGGCGGTTGGACTCCTGGCAGAACCTGGTGATCACCCTGTCGGCGCTCGCCCTGAGCGTCGCCATCGCTCTGCGGCACAGTCGTACGCCGGTCGAGATCGCCTCGATGCGCGCCGATCACGGGGTCGTGGCGACGATCCGACGCTGGTTCAGGCGCACGCCGGTCGACGGCCAGGCCTGACGGCCTGATTTCCCCACGGGGACGATATCGGGCCGGTTTTGCATTCGCGCCTCGCGCCATATGCTGCCGCGCCCTCGCACGAATCACCAATCACCGCCCGGAGCCGCCATGGCCATCAAGGTCCACTACGAGAAGACCGCGAAGATCGCACCCGTCCAGAAGAGCACCGTCGCCGTCATCGGCTACGGCAGCCAGGGCCACGCCCACGCGCAGAACCTGCGCGACAGCGGAGTGAAGGTGATCGTCGGCAACCACAACCGCACCAGCCCGAACGCGAAGCTCGCGCTCAAGCACGGCTTCCAGGTGCTGCCGCCGGCCGATGCGGTGAAGAAGGCCGACATCGTCATGTGCCTGGTGCCGGACGAGTTCCTGCCCGAGGTCTACGATCGCGACATCGAGCCGAACCTGCGGCCCGGCATGATGCTGATGGTCGCCCACGGCTTCAACATCCACTTCGGATTCGTCAAACCGCCGCGCGACATCGACGTGACCATGATCGCCCCCAAGGGCCCCGGCCACACCGTGCGCAGCGAATACCTCAAGGGCGGCGGAGTGCCGTGCCTGGTCGCGGTCAAGCAGGACGCCACCGGCAAGGCGCTCAATCGCGCCCTCGCCTACGGCAACGCCATCGGCGGCGCGCGCGCGGGCATCATCGAAACCACGTTCAAGGACGAGACCGAGACCGATCTCTTCGGCGAGCAGGTGGTGCTCTGCGGCGGACTGAGCGAGCTGATCAAGGCCGGCTTCGAGACGCTGACCGAAGCGGGTTATCCGCCAGAGATGGCCTACTTCGAATGTCTGCACGAGGTGAAGCTGATCGTCGACCTGATGTACGAGGGCGGCCTGAGCTACATGCGCTATTCGATCTCGAACACCGCCGAATACGGCGACTACGTCTCGGGCCCGAAGATCATCACCCCGAAGACGCGCAAGGCGATGCGCAAGATCCTCAAGGACATCCAGAAGGTGAAGTTCGCGAAGGCCTTCCGCAAGGAATGCGCCGCGGGCAAGCCGTTCATGAACAAGATGCGCAAGAGCGAAGCCAACCATCCGATCGAGCAGGTCGGCCGCAGCCTGCGCAAGATGATGAAGTGGATCGACTCGAAGGAGACACGGAAATAGTCGGGCGCCGCGTGTCGGCGCGCAGCGCGCTGCTGATCATCGCGCTGCTCGCCGTCTGCGGGCGATCGGCGCTGGCGTCGGATATCGGCGAGACCGATCGCGCGCTGCTCGCGCGCTCGCTGACCGATGCGTCTGCGGCTGATCTGGTGCGCGCGTCCGATCTGCCGTTCTGCCGCATCGATGCCACCTACGACCGGGACCTCCACCGGATAACCGCGCGCCAATCGCTGCGGATGGTCAATCGCAGCGACCAGCCGCTGTCCGACCTCGCCTTCCACACCTATGCCAATGCCGTGGTCTATCACGGCGCGAGCATGACCATCACCTCGGCCACGGTCGATGGAACCTCGGCCCGATGCGAAGAGGTCCGCGAACGCACCGCCGTGCTCGTCACCCTGCCAGGTCCGTTGGCGCCCGGCGCGCAGGCCGACATCGTGCTCGCATTCACCTGCACGCTGTCCACCACAGGCGGGAATTACGGTCTGCTCGCCAGCAACGACGCGGTCGACTGTTTGTACGGCTGGCATCCCGAACCCGCGGTGCGGCGCGACGGCCGCTGGCAGCTCCATCCCGTCGGCGAGCAGGGCGACCCGACTCAGAACGAGATGTTCCACGCGGTGGTGTCGCTGACGTTGCCGAGCGGACTGCAGCTGATGAACTCGGGTTCACAGGTCGGTGACAGCGCAGGTGCCGACGGCTCACGCACGGTGGTCGTCGCCAGCGCCTTCACCCGCAACGTGGTGCTGGTGATCGGTTCCGGCTTCGAGTCGCTGAAGAAGCAGGTGGGCGATACCGAGGTGGTGTCGTGGTTCCATCCCGATGACCAGGCCGGTGGGAAGAGCGCGCTCGATACCGCCGCGGATTCGCTGGCCTTCTTCGAAGAGCACCTCGGCCTCTACCCGTACCGCGATCTGGATGTGGTCGAGGTGCGCCTGGGTCCCAACGTGGGCGGGATGGAATCGACCGGACTGGTGCTGATCGAGCGCGGGAGCTACGCCGCCATGCGCATGGCAGGCGATACCGCGGGCATGGAGACCATGCCGTCATTCATGATGGCGACCATCGTCTCGCACGAGGTAGCGCACCAGTGGTGGTACAACCTGGTGGGAAGCGACTCGTTCCTCTACCCGTGGGTCGACGAGAGCCTGACCAACTGGACCGGTTGCTGGTACCTCGAGCAGCGCGGCGGGCCGATCAGCCGCGCCGGCGGGTGGCAGATGTGCTACATGGAATGCGCGTCGGTCCCGCGGGCGCGGACCATCCCGATCAACCTCGCCGCCGACGCCTACAGCCTGCTCGCCTACGGCGGCATCGTCTACGGCCGGGGGGCCTTGATGTACCAGGCGCTGCGCAAGCGAGTGGGCGACGATGCCTTTGTGGCTTTCCTGCGCGGCTACCACGAACGCTTCCGCTATGGCTATGTTCGCGAATCCGACCTGCTAGCCACCGTGGGGGAGGCCCTAGGAGAGGACATAGCCGCCTGGTTCCGCGCTACCTGGATCGAAGGCGACGGACTGACCCAGCGCGACATCATGGAAGCGTCCAAGCCCTTGCCACGACGGTAGGCCCGACGGGCGGGAGTCGGCCTGAGGGAGTAGGCGCAGGCTCCGCCATAGGGTATACTCACTGACGATGCGTACCCATGGTCCGACCGCAGAGGGCGTCACTCCCGCCAGCACCGAGCTCGGCGTGGTCGCCCAGCTCCTGAAACGGCTCGACAAGCTCAACGCCATCGGCATCGCCCTGTCGTCCGAGAAGGACCCCATGCGCCTGGTCGAGCAGATCCTGCTCGGCGCGAAGGACATCACCAATGCGGACGGTGGCACGGTCTATTCCGTGACCGGCGACGGCACGCTGCGCTTCGAGATGCTGCGCAACGATACCCTCGGCCTGGTGATGGGCGGTTCGAGCGGCGTGACCATCCCGTACAAGCCGCTGTCGCTGCGCCGCGAGGACGGTTCCGCCAACCACGCCTCGGTGGTCGCGCATGCGGTGGTCACCGGCGACACGGTGAACATCCCGGACGCTTACCACGCCGACGGCTTCGACTTCGCCGGCACCCGGGCGTTCGACGCCAAGACCGGTTACCGTTCGACGTCGATGCTGACGGTGCCGATGCGCAACCACGAGGGCGAGATCACCGGTGTGCTGCAGCTCTTGAATGCGCGCACCGACGATGGCACCGTCTGCCCTTTTTCCGAGTCCGAGCAGCGCCTGGTCGAAAGCCTGGCCTCGCAGGCCGCGACCGCGCTGACCAAGCACGATCTGATCGAGGGCATGCGCAAGCTCTTCGAGTCGTTCGTCCAGCTCATCGCCACCGCGATCGACGAGAAGTCGCCGTACACCGGCGGCCACTGCCGCCGCGTCCCGGAACTGACCATGATGCTCGCCGAAGCGGCGGCGCGGGTGAAGGCCGGTCCGCTGGCAGGCTTCAGCATGTCCGAAGGCGACCGCTACGAACTGCACATCGCTTCGTGGATCCACGACTGCGGGAAGATCACCACGCCCGAATACGTCATGGATAAGGCGACCAAGCTGCAGACCATCTACGATCGCATCGGCCTGATCGAGACGCGCTTCGAGATCATCAGGCGCGACCTCGAGATCGCATCGCTGCGCGCGCTCGCCACCGCGCCGGCGGACGGACGCGCCGCGATCGAGGCCGACCTGCGCACCGCGCTCGCCGCCCTGGACGAGGATCTGGCGTTCATCCGCCGCGCCAATACCGGCGGCGAATTCATGAAGCCCGAGGATCAGGAACGCATCCGCCGCGTGGCGATGCGCACGTGGCGGACCCCGGAAGGGGACCTGCAGCCGCTGCTTACCGACAACGAGGTGCGCAACCTCACCATCGCCAAGGGCACGTTGCTTCCCGAGGAGCGCGCGATCATCAACCACCACATGACCGCGACCATCAAGATGCTCGAATCGCTGCCGTATCCCAAGCACCTGCGTCGCGTGCCCGAGTTCGCCGGCGGCCACCACGAGCGCATGGACGGCAAGGGCTACCCCAAGGGCCTGACGCGCGATCAGATGTCGGTGCAGGCGCGGGTGATGGGCATCGCCGACATCTTCGAGGCGCTGACCGCCGACGATCGCCCCTACAAGAAGGCCATGAGCCTGAGCATGGCGCTGGGCATCCTCGGTCGCATGGCGGGCGAAGGCCACATCGATCCCGACCTGTTCGACGTCTTCATCAGCGAAGGCGTGTACCTCGATTACGCGAAGAAGCACCTCAGTCCGGAGCAGATGGATGCGGTCGATCTCGCGAAGATCCCGAATTATCGCAAGAGTTAGGGGCGGTGGTCTTGCGAGCGGGTTGGCCACCTTGCCGTGGTGCCTCGCCTCGCAGTCTCCAATGTAGCATTGGACTAGTAGAACCTGGGTCGGGTGGCGCAACCTGCTGCAGGAAAGTATATTGCCTCTGCAGTCATAGGGAGTCGCGAGGCCCGTAGACATTTCGATGCAAGAAAACACCGCCCACAGGGGAGACATAGGCATGGACGCCCTCACGGAGGAGATCGATGGGGATCTGCTGCAGAGCTTCGTGGACGGCGAAGCCACCGAGCGGGAACACGCTTTCGCCGGACTCGTGCACCGTCATGGCGCCATGGTGGTCGCGGTCGCCCGCAGACATGTCGGCCCGGCCGATGCCGATGACGTCGCGCAGGCGGCCTTCCTCGTGCTCGCGCGCAAGGCGTCGGCGCTGCGTTCGCATCCCTCGCTCGCGGGGTGGCTGCACCGCGTCGCCCGCAACATCGCCCGCCGGCATCGCGATGCGACCGGGGTGCGCTCGCGGCGCGAACGTCAGGCGGTGGTCGTGAAGGCCGCAGACGAGCCCGTCGCCTGGCGAGATGACCTCGATGAGGCGCTCGCGCACCTGCCCGAGCGCTATCGGACGCCATTGGTGCTGCATTACCTCGAGGGCTGCAGCCAGGAGGACGTGGCGCGGACCCTCGATGTGCCCGCGGGCACGCTCGCATCGCTGCTGAGTCGCGGCCGCGATCTGCTGCGCACCAACCTCGCACGGCGAGGCGTGCGCACGAGCGCGCTCGCGATCCTCGGCGCGGCCGCCCACGACGCCGCTGCTGCTCAGATACCCGCGTTCGCGCAGCCGCTCGCGGTCGCGATCGTCCGCTCCAAGCCCTTGTCCCCCGGAATCACCTCGCTCGCCAACGGAGAAATCACGACCATGGCTCTGCACAACCTGTCGCTCACCTCTGGCATCGCGGCGTCTCTCGTCGCCATCCTCGCCCTCGGTCTATCGTTCGGCCGCGCCTCGGCGCAGGAGCCGGTGACGCCACCCAAGCCCGCGCCCAAGCCGGCCGCGACCTCCCCGGCCAAGGTCGGCTTCGTGCCCCACATCAAGGTGCTGTCGGACAAGGTCCCCGACGTGTCCTCGATTGATGCGTGGAAGAAGTCGTACATCACCGAGGGGATGACCGACGAGCAGAAGGGCATGGCGTGCTGGAAGAGCGTGTGGACCTACCAATACCAGGATGGTCCGCCGTGCGAATTCCTCCAGCACGACGACATCGTGTACGATGCGATCAAGGTCTTCAACGTCTACGGCTACGCCATGTGTGGAAACGCCGCGGCGCACATGATGTCGCTCGCACGCAACGTCGGACTCGAAGCGCGCAGCTACGGCATCAACGCGCATAGCGTCGGCGAGCTCAAGTGGGGCGGCTCCTGGCACCTGCTCGATCCGTCGCTGATCAACTACTTCCCCAAGGCCGACGGCCAGCCCGCGAGCGTGGCCGAGATGACCGCCGGCGTGCAGGAATGGCTGAAGGCGCATCCCGAATGCATGGACGAGAAGGGCCGCGCCCGGGGCGACAAGATCAAGGAACTGCACGCGCAGGGCGGTTGGATGGGTTGGAAGCAGGGCCCCGAGATCCTCTCGCGATGCCCGACCTGGGGTGACCGTGGGTGGTACCCGGCGAAGACCCACGGCTGGTACTCGACCATGCAGGAATACGACGGCGGCGGCGGAGGCACGGGCAACACCCAGTTCCTCTACGAGTACGGAGCGTCCGAAGGGTATCAGGTCGACATCCGTCTGCGTCCGGGCGAGAAGTTGGTGCGCAACTGGTCCAACAAGGGCCTGCACGTCAACATGGGCAACGCCAATTGGGGCGCCCCGGGTTGCCTGAACATGACCGTCGATCAGCTGGTCTACAGCCGGGCCAATGGCGACCTCACCAACGGCCGCGTCGGAAACGGTACCCACGACTACGTCGTTCCGCTCGCCGATGGCACCTTCAAGGCCGGCGCCTGGCAGATGGACAACCTCGCCTGCACCGCCGACGACAAGGCCAAGCCGGCGCTCCATGCCAAGAATGCCGCTGATCCCGCGTCTCTGGTGATCCGCATGCCCACCAGCTACGTCTATCTCACCGGCACCGCCAAGGCTACCGCGGTGGTCGGCAAGGACGGCTCGATCGCAGTCCAGTTCAGCGACAACAACGGTCTGGATTGGAAGGACGTTTCGACCATCAACCAATCCGGCGAGACCAGCATCGACCTCGCGCCCTTCGCGGTTCGGCGGTACGATTACCTGCTCAAGCTCACCCTGAAGGGCGCGGGCACCGGTTTGGATGCACTCACCATCAGCCACGACGTGCAGCATTCGCAGCGCGCCCTCCCGGCGCTGGCCGAGGGTGATAACGCCATCAGCTTCAGCGCGGGCATGCCGGAACAGACCATCACGGCGGAAGCTGCGACGACCGATGGCCACGAGAAGTACCAGGTCACGCCCAAGGATTTCCACGCGGTCGCCACCGGCTTGTCGAACTACCGCAAGGTCGAAGGCAAGACCGGCGATCTGACCGTGCCGATCTCGACCCCGGCCGACATGGTCCGACTGCGTTTCGGCGGCTTCTATCGCAACTGGAGCGACCAGGATTCGTGGGAATACCACGTGTCGTTCGACGATGGCAAGACCTTCAAGAAGGTCTGCGACGCACCCAAGCAGATGGCGGGCTGCACCAAATACATCACGGTCAGCGACATCCCCACGGGCACGCGCAAGGCGCTGGTACGCTACGTCGGCAACTCCGCCGCCGCGACCATGCTCTGGAGCTTCCGCATCGATGCGGATTACGTCGCTCCGAACGCTGGCTTCGCACCGGTCAAGGTGACCTATACGTGGGACGAGAGCGGGCAGGAGAAGACTGACGTCCACATCGCGACCAAGGCGGAGGACACCTACAAGATCACCTGCGGCGCGAAGACGACGATGAAGTCGATCGCCCTCGAGTTGGCTCCGTAGCGTTCGGGCACCGCAAACCATCATCGAACGTCGCCGGTGGCACTGCCGGCGACGGATAGCTCGGCAGGGGTTTCGGCGTGGCGGTCGCAAGAAGGCAACGATCGACCGACCGTTGTAATGGTCGGACCCGGAATCAGGTGCACAACGAGTCAGCGTGATCGTCTAGTATGGTGTGAGCGTGCCGGCGTCCTCGCTGGCCGCAGCTCATTGCGGAGGGTGCGGAGCCGGGTCACCGGCGCCGTGCCCGTCTGCGCACAACCGAGCATGGCAGGCGATCGCCTCACGCCGCGCTCCACGCGACCCGGAAAGGGCACACCATGAAGACCATCTCCACCGAGACCATGCAATCGATCCAGGGCGGCATGCTTTGGTCCGGCCTTTTGTCGGATAATTACCGCTTCACCCCGGCGTGGGCTGGCCCCGGTAACGTCATTGACATCCGCTGGCTGTGATGAACCGACGGGGCCGGTGCCGGGGGAGGTTGTCAGCCTGCACCTGCCCGTCCCTGGAATTATAGAGGATTCAGCCGCCTCTCAGGCGTGTGGCGCATAGTGCCCTGGTGCCGGCAACAGTTCCTGGCGCCAGGGCGTCCAGCATCGCCTCACGCGTGGTGGGCACGCCGGGCGCGCGCGGGAGCCGCATGGCGATGCATGAACCGCTTCGCGACCCACCGGGCCACAGCGACGAGCAGGAACTTCCGGAAGAGGAATTTGAACATAGGGCCTCCGCAGCTTGGGATTAACCAGCTGATTCTAGCGGGTTATCAGCTGCGTCACCTCTGCGAGCTTGGAATCCCTCGACGCGGGGGTGTCGGCTTCCAGGTTCAGCCGGACGACGGGCTCGGTGTTGGACGCGCGCAGGTTGCACCACCAGGTCGGAAACCGGACGGTGACGCCGTCGAGTTCGCTGACCTTGGCGTCAGGCATGGAGCGGATGCGATCCATCACCACTTTCGCATCGGGCACCTTGAAGTTGATCTCGCCGGTGTGGTAATACTTCTGCAGGGGAGCCATGAGCGATGAGAGGCTCTGGCCCTGGGCAATGATGTTCCCCAGAAGGAGGAAGGCATAGAGGCCGGAATCCGCGCCGTAGAAATCGCGGAAGTAATAATGGCCGCTGAGTTCGCCGGCGAACGACGCGTGGTGCTCCTTCATGGTCTGCTTGATGAAGGTGTGGCCGACCCGGGTTTCGACCGGGGTGCAGCCGAGCGAGTGGATGAATTCCGGGACCACCTTCGAACTGCGGAGGTCGTAGACCATCGCGCTCGGGCCCTCGACCGTGGCGAAATGCTTGGCCAGCAGGGCGGTGACCAGATCGCAGGGCACGATGCCACCGCGCTCGTCGACCAGCGCGCAGCGGTCGCCGTCACCGTCGAAGCCGGCGCCGAAGTCGGCATTCTCTGCTTTCACCCGGGCGATGAGGTCCTTGAGATTCTCGGCCTTCAGCGGATTGGCCTCGTGCCGCGGGAAGCGACCGTCGGGGTCGAAGTACATGGGAATGAGGGTGATGCCGGTGAGCTTGGGCAGCAGCGCCTGGAACATCGTGCCGATGATGCCGTTGCCGCCGTCGACCACGACCTTCAGTGGTCGGGTTGGCGTGAACAGCTTGGCCAGCAGCTGCGCATAGGCGTCGATGGTGACCGCCTCCTCGACGCGACCTCCGTCCTTCTTCATCACGTTCTTCGAGCGGGCGACCTCCTCGATCTCCTCCATGCCGGTCCCGGCGCCGACCGGCTTGAAACCAGGCGCGGTGATCTTGACACCGCCGTAGGCGGCCGGGTTGTGGCTGGCGGTGATCTGGGCCCCGCCCGCGGTATCCAGGTGGTGCATGGCGAACGTGACGCCGGGAGTCGACAGCATGCCGACGTCGACGACCACCACTCCGGCATCGACGAGGCCGTTGATGAATGCGGCTTTGAGCATCGGCCCGGACACGCGCATGTCGCGTCCGACCGTGTATCGCTTGCCCGCGAGCCCGAGGACCTGGGCGGTGGCGTTGCCGATGCGGTAGGCGAGGTCTTCGTCCAGTTCCTGGGGATAGAGGCCGCGGATATCGTAGGCTTTGAAGGGATCGGGCATGGGAGGATGGGGGCCGGTGGTTGGTGGATGGTGGTCGGTGGTCAGGAGCGTACGGACGTCCCTGGTTGGTACGGGCCGACGGGTGAACCACAAACCACAAACCACCAACCCGGCGCCCCTCCGGCGCCACCCCGCCACGACTTGCCGCCCCCACCGGCGCTCCACACTACCGCCGCACCCATGGCAACCCATCGCATCGACATCGTCGCGGCCTCGCCAGCGACGGACCACCACCTGGCGCACGAAGCGAAACTGTTGGGGCTGGACCACATCCGGGATATCCGCCGCAGTCGCTATTACCTGGTGCAGGGGCAGGTGGACGTCCGCGCTGCGACCAGGCTGGCTGAGACCCTGCTCTGCGACCCCGTGATCGAGCGCGCCGTTCTGACACCGCCTCCGGTGCAGGGTCGTCGGGTCATCGAGGTCCAGCGCAAGACCGGGGTCATGGATCCCGTCGAAGCCTCGATCATCAAGGGCGCCGCCGATCTCGGCATCACGCTGACCCTGGTGCGGGTCGGTACCCGCGTCGAGCTGGCTGGCGGAAGCGACGACGATCTCGCGCGACTGGCCTGGAAGTCCCTCGCCAACCAGGCGATCGAAGAGGTCGCCATCGACCCGTCCGAACCGGTGCGCTTGAAGGCTCCCGGCGGCACCGACCGCCACCCGCGGACCGAGGTCGATATCGCCAAGCTCGACGATGCCGGATTGGTCGAGCTGTCGCGAGCCGGCACGCTCAGCCTCACCCTCGAGGAGATGCGCGCGATCCAGGAGCACTTCCGCGCCGCTGGACGCATACCCACCGACATCGAGCTTGAGTCCCTCGCCCAGACCTGGTCCGAGCATTGCG
This sequence comes from Planctomycetota bacterium, assembly GCA_013696105.1. Classification (GTDB taxonomy): domain Bacteria; phylum Planctomycetota; class UBA11346; order UBA11346; family UBA11346; genus JACCZE01. Next base: position 40,110 of record JACCZE010000230.1, read on the forward strand.
TGCACAAGACGCTCAAAGGCGTGGTCGAGTATACCGGACCGACGGGGGTCGACGGCCCGACCGCGACCATCGTCATCGACAACCTGCTCAAGCAGACCATCGCGCGCGCAACCACCGAGCTGGCTGCCCCCTGGTGCCTGTCGGTCTTCAAGGACAACAGCGGGGTCATCGCCTTCGATGACCACTACGGCGTCTGCATCAAGGTAGAAACCCACAACCGGCCATCGGCGATCGAGCCCTACGGCGGCGCGAACACCGGTCTAGGAGGGGTGGTCCGCGATGTCATCGGCACCGGCGTCGGCGCCAAGCCCATCTTCAGCACCGACGTCTTCTGCTTCGGCGAGCTCGATGCGGATGCGGCCGATCTTCCGCCCGGCACCATCCACCCGCGGCGCCTGATGCGCGGCGTGGTGTCCGGAGTACGCGACTACGGCAATCGCATGGGCATCCCCACGGTCAACGGCGCGATCCGCTTCGATCGCCGGTTCGTCGGCAATCCCCTGGTCTTCTGCGGCACGGCCGGACTGATCCCGCGCGCGGCGGTCGAGAAGGCGGCACTGGTCGGCGACCACATCCTGGTGATCGGCGGCCGCACCGGTCGCGACGGCATCCATGGCGCGACCTTCAGCAGCGCCGAGCTGACCCACGAATCCGAAGTGGTGTCCAGCGGCGCGGTGCAGATCGGCAACGCCATCGAAGAGAAGAAGGTCCTCGACACCATGCTCCAGGCCCGCGATGCGGGCTGCTTCAGCGCCATCACCGACTGCGGCGCGGGCGGGCTATCGAGCGCCGTCGGCGAGATGGCGGGCGAACGCGGATGCCATGTCCACCTCGATCGCGTGCCGCTGAAGTACGCCGGACTGAGCTACACCGAGATCTGGATCAGCGAGTCGCAGGAGCGCATGGTCGCCGCGGTTCCCGAAGCGAAACTGAAGCAGGCCCTCGCGATCTTCGCCGCCGAAGGCGTGGATGCGACCGCGATCGGCATCGTCACGGATACCCACCGCCTGGAGCTGTTCTACCACGGTGAACAGGTCGGCGATCTCGCGATGCACTTCCTGCACGACGGCGTCCCGCGGCTCAAACGCACGGCGCGTTTCACGCCGCACGCCGAAGCCGACGCGCACCTGCCGCCGTGCGCGGACATCGCCGACGCGCTCGCGCGCGTGCTCTCGCGGCCGAATGTCGCAAGCAAGGAATGGGTGATCCGCCAGTACGACCACGAGGTCCAGGCGGGTTCGATCGTCAAGCCGCTGGTCGGTGCGACCCACGACGGACCCAGCGATGGCGCGGTGGTCGCTCCGCTGGTGGGGAATAACCGCGGGGTCGCGGTGGCCTGCGGCCTGAACACCAACTTCAGCGACTGGGACGCCTACCACGCCGCCGCAGCCGGCATCGAAGAAGCGCTGCGCAACCTGGTCTGCGTCGGCGCGCCGCTCGGGCAGGTGGCGATCCTCGACAATTTCAGCTGGGCCAAGTGCACGGATCCGGAAGTGTTCGGCGCGCTCGTGCGCGCGTGCCAGGCGTGCTACGACCTGGCGATGTACTTCGGTACGCCCTTCATCTCGGGCAAGGACAGCCTCTCGAACGAGTTCACCTACCACGGCCTCACCATCCGCATTCCGCATACGCTTCTGATCACCGCGATGACGGTGATGCCGGACATCGCCAAGTCGGTGACCATGGATGCGAAACGCGCGGGCGACTCGGTGATCCTCGTCGGCCGCACGCGCAACGAGCTCGGCGGCAGCGAGTACCTGGCGATGCTCGGCGTCCCCGGCGGCATCGTGCCCAAGCTCGATCGCGCCCTCTCGCTGCCGATGCTCGAGGCCGTATCGGCGTGCTGCCAGGCCGGCGTGGTCTCGGCCGCGCACGATTGCTCCGATGGCGGCCTCGGCGTCACCCTCGCCGAGATGGCGTTCTCCGGCGGCCTGGGCATGGACATCGACGCGGACCGCGCGCCTCGCGACGGCATCGCGCGACTCGATCAGCTGCTGTTCAGCGAATCCAACAGCCGCATCGTCATCACCGTCCCCGCAGCGCGACTGGCCGAGGCCGAGCGGCTGCTCGCGGATGTCCCGCATGCGGTCATCGGGCAGGTCACCGCCGGGCCGCAGCTGGTGATCCGCGGCCTCGGTGGCGCCTGCCGCGCCCCGCTGGCGGATCTGAAGGCGGCGTGGCAGCGACCGTTGAGCATCATGGAGGGGTGAGGCCGCTCGCAGGGGGCCAGTCGCCTGGTTGCAGTAAGGGACCCGGACCCACACTGCTGCCCCCCATGCTGGCCTTCTATCTCATCGCAGCCGCCGTGCTGCTGCTCCTGAACGCATTCTTCGTGCTCGCCGAATTCGCCGCGGTCAAGGTGCGCGGTTCCAAGATCGAGGAGATGGTCAACCAGGGCAACGCCCGCGCCAAGCTCGTCCAGCACATCAACGAGAACCTCGACGAGTACCTGTCGGTCTGCCAGGTGGGCATCACCTTCGCCTCGATCGCGCTCGGCTTCGTCGGCGAGCCGATGGCGAAGATGCTGATCCAGCCGATGGTCGAAAACGTCGCGGGCGCCTACTCCGAACAGGTTTCGCACACCATCGCCACCGTCATCGGCGTCTTCATCGTCTCGGCGATCCACATCCTCTTCGGCGAACAGATCCCCAAGCTCATCGCGCTGCGCCTGTCCGAACGCGCGGCGACCTGGACGGCCGTGCCCTTGCGCGTCTCGCGCGCGATCTTCTTCGTCCCGCTCTGGCTGCTCAACGGCGCCTCGCAGCTGATCCTGCGCGTGTTCGGCCTGCACAAGACCGGCGAGGGCGAGGAGCATTCCGAGGACGAGCTGCGCATCATCCTCGACCGCTCGCAATCGACCGGCGTGATGTCGTTCCGCCGGCTGCTGTTCATGGAGAACATCTTCGAGCTCGGCGAGTTGAAGGTCGTCGACGCCATGCGCCGCCGTACGAGCGTGCGTTTTCTCCACCAGCATGCGCCCTGGGACATGAATCTCGAGGTGCTGCGCAGCTACCGCTATTCCCGGTTCCCGCTCTTGGACAATGAGCACGCCGAGAAGCCATTCGGCATCATCCACGTGAAGGATCTGCTCCTGCAGCCGGCGGCGGAGCCCGATCTGGAGAAGCTCGCCCGGCCCTACCTGATCACCTCCGAGTCCACTCCGCTCGAGAACCTGCTCGCGGACATGCAGCGCCGGCGCACCCACGTCGCCATCGTCATCGGTGCCGAGGGGGTTTGGACCGGCTTCATCACCATGGAAGACATCATCGAGGAGATCATCGGCACGGTGACTGACGAATTCGAGGCCGATGCTCCGATAGAACTCGGCGATGTCATCACCACCGGGCGCATCGTGCTCGGAGTCGAAGCGAAGACCCTAGCGGCGGCGATCCGCATCGCGCTCGGCCGGATCCCGGTCGGAGACCTCGGCCAGGATACCGAGACCGTGATCAAGGCGGTGCTCGAACGCGAGCGCATCGCCGGTACCTACCTGGGCAAGGGGGTCGCCCTGCCGCACGCGCGTATTCCCGGGCTCCCCAAGCCGATCCTGCTCTTCATCCGCTCCGACGAAGGCATCCCGGTGGAGGGCACCAGCGAGCGCGCGAATCTCCTGTTCGTCCTGCTGACGCCCGCGGGCATGGCCCGTGTCCATCAACGCCTGCAGGCGCGCATCGCCGGGATCCTCGAGAACAGCGAGTACGTCGAAGACCGCCTGCGCAACGCCGAGACCCCGGCCGAGGTGCTGGATGTCATCCGTACGGGTGAGCAGGCCAGCCTCGACTGACGACGGCTCAGCATGCACGCGCTTGCTCGCATCGCCCACCATCGACACTGGTGGGATGCCCCAGTTCGGCGGTGAGACCGTCATCTCGAAGGACGTCAAGCTGATCCTCATGGATTGCTTCGAGACTCTCGTCGAGCTCGATGACCGGCGCTACGTGCCCAGGCAGGGCATCGGCGATTTCCTGCGCCATTTCGTCCGCGATGCCAAGGTGCCCGTGGTGGTGGTCAGCGACGCCGGCGAGGACCTGCTGAAAGCAGCCTTGGCTCAGGCCAATCTGCGTCATCTCATCACCGCCATCTACCATGCCGGCAATGCATCAGAGCCGTTGGACGGCGGCCGCACGCGCAAACGCCTCGATGTGCCGTTGCGCGACTTCAAGGTCCAGGCGGCAGACGCCGTCTTCATCGGCGACAGCCCGCTCGACGCGCAAGCCGCCCAACACCACGGCGTGCCCTTCATCCGCGTGCCGCGCAGCGAGGACGCGATGTTCAGCTTCACCACCCTGGTGACCGGTCCGAGCCGCTATCGCAGTGTGGACTTCTCGAACGTCCTGGAGGAGCGCTATCGCAAGGAACCCGAGAAGGAGGAATGAGGACAGGGGTGCTCCGTCCTCCGTCCTCCGTGCTCCGTCTCCTTTGAATTCGTCCTTCGCGCCGATACCCATCAACGAGACCGGCCTCCGACCCCGAGACGGAGGACGGAGGACCGAGCACGGAGCACGTTCCCCGTAGGAGTTACCGAGGACAGCGAGTCTCCGGGTTCTCCGTGCTCCGTCTCCTTTGAGTTCGTCCTTCGCGCCGATACCCATCAACGAGACCGGCCTCCGACCACGAGACGGAGGACGGAGGACCGAGCACGGAGCACGGTCCCTCCAGCACGGAGCACGTATCCCCCAGGCCCTCCCTTCCCTTGCGCGAACCACCATCGATTCTCGCCCCATGGCCTTCGCGGTGCATCCGATCCCGACCTGCCTGATCCAGTCCGTCGGCATGCTCATCCTGCGTCCGCTGGTGCTGTTCACCTTCCGCACCAGGGTCAGGCGCGCGCGCGGTTCGGACGCGACGCCCTGCGTGTACGCGGCGAACCACCGCAGCTTCTTCGACCCGCCGTTCGTCGGCATGTGGGTGCGCGAACCGTTGTCGTATTTCGCGCGCGGGGACCTCTGGAAGAACCACTTCTTCCGCTTCATCCTCGGGATGATGCACGGCATCCCGGTCGATCGGGAGCATCCCGGCATGTCGAGCATGAAGGGGGCGGTGGAGCGTCTGCGCTCGGGCATCTCCGTCCTGGTGTTCCCGGAAGGCACGCGCACGCGATCGGGCAGGGTGGGTCCGATGCGCGACGGCCCTGCGCTGTTCGCCCGCCGCGCCGGTGTCCCCGTGGTGCCGGTCTACGTCCATCGTACCGAGTTCTGCTGGCCGCGCGGAGGGGTGGTGCCGCGGCTGTCCGGCGGCCGGCTCGAGATCCGTTTCGGATCGCCGCTCATCGCTCCGCGGCGATTGCCTCCACGTGAACAGGACGCCTGGGTGACCCGGCGGCTCCAACGCTGGATGCTCGCGCAGGAACGCGACCTCTACCGCTCGTGATCGGCTCTGGCGTTGCACTGCCTGCTGCGCGAGGACACTGCGCGCGATGGACTCCACCGCCCCCCGACCCGTCGATTACGAGGCTCGCCTCCCCGAGGGTCAGCGGTGGCTGAACCGCACCTGCGAGAACTGGATCTTCGCGTTCCTGGTCGCGATGGCGATCCGCCATTTCGTGATCGAAGCTTTCCGCATCCCCACCGGATCGATGGAGCCGATGCTCTACGGCGACCCCGGCTTCCTGAAGGGGGACCATGTCGTCGTCGACAAGTTCTTCGTGCGCTTCACCGGCGTCGATCGCTGGGACGTCACCGTGTTCCAGTTTCCCCAGCCCGAGATCGAGGGTAGCAACAACGACGCGCGTCCCGCCGTGGCCGCGGACGGCAAGCGGCTCGACAAGCCCTTGATCAAGCCGCTGATGTATCGGAATTTCGTCAAGCGCTGCGTCATCCTGCCAGGAGACACCTTCTTCATCGCGAACGGGAACGTGTACCTCAAGCAGGGCGATGGTTTCCAGGTGGCTCGCAAGCCGCCGAAAGTCCAGGAAGCGTTGTGGCATGAAGTCTATCGCTCCGGCGCGCAGGCCGGTCACCTGCCCTGGAATGGGAGCGGCGGCAGCACCGTGGCCGCTCGTGACGGGAGCGCGATCGACCTCACGCTCGTCCCGGGTGGCTCGGTCGCCTTCACCCAGCCGTTCCGCAACCTCTACGTGAAGCCCGGGGCGGTGCGCGTGAAGCGCCTGCCATCGACCGATGACGGCATGGTGGTCGATGTCGCGATGACCCGTCCGCAGTTCACCTACGATCGTGGTGTGATCGGCAACATCTGGGACCTCGATCACTGGGAGGTGCAGCGCCTGACCAGCGCGGACCTGGATAACGGCGGGTACGGCACCCAGCTGAACCACTATCAGAAGGAGTGGGTCGGCGATGTCCGTATCACCGCGCGCATCGCTGCGCTCACCGGTGCGTGCGATCTCATCCTCCGTCATGGCCGCAAGCTCGGCGGACGGCTGCATGTCACCCAGAACGGCTGGTCCCTCCACGGCACCGATGAACTCGCATCCGAGAAGCCGCTCGCGCAGGGGGCCGACCAGCTCGTCGGTCATGCGGTGTCGATCATCCATCTCGACGACCGGCTCGTCGTCGCCGTCGATGGGATGGAGAAGGCCCAGGTCGACGTACCCCAGGTCGACCCCAATCGCCTGCGCACCGAGTTCGCGGTCGAAGGTGAGGGCTCTCTTTCCCTGGCCGAGGTGACCGTCGAGCGCGACATCCATTACACCAGCAGCTGGGTCCTGACCAATGCCGTGGACGAGAGGCGGTCGTTCGAAGCCAAGCTCGCCAGCGATCGCCTATCGAGCGAGGAGCGCGACAAGCAGCAGAGCAGACTCGATGACATCGGCCGGATCCGGCTGCAGTTCAAGGCCAATGATGACGTGTCCGCCTGGGGATGCAGCCCCGAGACCGCGGTCACCGCGCCGAAAGGCGCCTACCTGATGCTCGGCGACAACAGTCCCACGAGCTGGGATGGACGCGCCTGGGGGTGGGTCCCGGAAGTGAATCTGCGCGGGCATGCCATCGCTGTCGTCCTGCCGCCCAATCGTTGGCGGGTGGTGAAATGACCCGAACGGCTGCCCTCACCGGTTTCCCCCCGGTTCTCCACCATGAGATGCAATTGAAACAGCTTCTCGCGGCGTGTTACGTTTGTTCGGGGGAGATATCCCCAAGGCCCTGTAAATACAGCATAAGATGAGTTATTACCCATATATAGGGCTTGAATCAGGGGCTCGGTCCCGGGTCTTCACGCCTGCGCGCGATCGCAGCGATGCTCGTGGACCCTCGAGTTCTCCACAATGAATCTGTTTTCAGTGAACGGATTGTCAAAAAGGTTCGGGAACCGCTTCGTGGTCTCCGGATTCAACATGTGGGTGAATCCCGGCGAGATCGTCGGCCTGCTCGGCGCGAATGGGGCCGGCAAGAGCACCACCTTCCGGATGGTCGTCGGCTTGTTGCGGCCGGACGCCGGTTCCATCCATTTCGATGGGCGCGACGTGACGCGCATGCCGATGTACGCGCGCGCTCGGCTGGGGATGGGCTATCTCGCCCAAGAGCCCACGGTCTTCTCGCAGCTCTCGGTCGCCGACAACGTGCGCATCATCCTCGAGCAGCACTATCCGCGGTCGGAACATGCCAAGCGCGTCGATCAGCTGCTGAACGAACTCGGTCTGAACCACTTGCGCGACAATCTCGCTCGCGGCCTCTCGGGCGGGGAACGTCGCCGCCTCGAGATCACCCGGGCCCTCGTGGTCGAGCCCAAGCTGCTGTTCTTCGATGAGCCGTTCGCTGGCGTCGACCCCAAGAGCCGCGCCGATATCACGGCGATCATCCACTCCCTGCGCAAACGGGGCGTGGCGGTGCTGATCACCGACCATCATGCGGAAGCCATCCTCGGCATGGTCGACCGCCTCTACGTGATGAAGGCCGGCAGCAACCTCGCCGAGGGCTCCCCGACCGAGATCGTGGCCAATCAGTCGGTGCGCCAAGAGTACCTGGGCGAGCATTTCCGCCTATGAATCCCCGTCTGATTCCGCGCAATGAGAGCCATGCCCGCTCGCTACCGCCCCGGGATCGCAGCGCGAGGCGCTCATGGCTGCGTTGACCTCGGCGCGCGTCCACGCCATCGTCAGCGAGAGCGCGCGGCTGCGCGACGAGGCTCTGGCTGAGATCTGCGCCGACTGGACCGGGCCGGTCAAGCGCTCGAGCGAACCGGCCGATCTGCAGACCCTCCTCCTGGACCTCGATACGCCGTCGCTCTTCGACCCGCCGGCGCTGTGGATGGTGCGCGCAGACGACAAGTATCTCAAGCGGCACAACGAACTGCTCGCCGACGCGGTCGCGAAGCCGGTCGCCAATGGCGTGCTGCTGCTGGTCGCCAGCGCCCTGGATGGCAAGTCCAAGCTCGCGAAGGCGCTGACCGCCCGCGAGGTCCTGTACCTGCCTGGCAGCCCGGGTCCCAAAGACGTCGGCGAGTGGCTGACGGGTCGGTTGGCCGGTGTTCCCCATGGCGTCGAACGTCCGCGCGAGGTGGCCCATGAGCTCATCGAGCATGTCGGACCTGATATCGATGCGCTGCTGGCGACGGTGGATACCGCCGTGCTGTATTGCTGGGGGACGCCGCTGACGGTGGAAGCCGTCCGCGCGGTCACCGACGGGACCGCCGAGCGTCCGATCTACGAATTCACGGCCGCCGTGCTCGAAGGTCAGGCGTCGCGGGCCATCAGCCTCCTGCATGCAGGCGGGGGGATCGGAGCCCAGCAGGCCCTATCGGCCTTGACTTCGGAGGCGCGCAAGCTGATCGCCTGCTGCGACACCAGCGATGACGCCGAGGCCGCGGCGTGGGCGGGCATGCGGGGTCGGTCGAACCTCTATTATGCGCGAAAACGCGCCCGCGATCTCGGCAAGGCCACCCTGTCCCGGCTGCTCCATGGCATGATCCTGGCCCAACGCCAGTTGCGCCAGTCCGGCCACGACCCCGACACCACCCTCGAGGTCTTCGCCCTGAACGCCCAACGGGTGATCAGGCGATGAGCCGGGTGTCACTCAATCGCGGAGATCGTTCGCCGGATACCCCTAGAGATCGCGATGTCGCAAGTACGCTTTCGGTCGCTCGAGGGTTCGCGGCATGAATGTGTATTTCTGCGATAGCTGCGGGGTGAGGGTCACCGATGTCGACCTCCACAGCGGGCATGGCATGCGCCGGCGCAACGATGTCATCTGCGCGACCTGCATCGATCTGGGCCACGGCAAGGATTGGATGCAGAAGGGCCAGGCCCCGGTGCTCGCGGCCGTCGGCGCCGGGGTGGCAGAGGACGCCGACCAGCAGCGCGCGGCGCAGCGACCCTCGTCGCCGATCATCGCGGTCGCCCGCGATCGCGCGCGCACCGTCGAGGAAGAGGAAGAGCCCGCGGCCGTAGCCCCGGTGGTGATGCGCGCCGACCTGTCGGCACATGTCGTCGAAGGGGTTCCCGATCTCGACGATGATTCCGCCACCGCCAAGGTCCCGATCCTGCATCAGAATCTGGCGTCCACCGCCGCCGGCTTCGCTGCGCTCGGTCAGCCAGTGGACGAGTCCAGGTCGTCCGATGACGATGACCTCGAAGAGACCCCGGTTCCGCAGAAGCCGGATGACACCGGCGCGGAATCCATCCTCGCGCCCACGGCCGCCCCCGCTCCGGGCGTATCCCCATTCGAATCGAGCAAGGACGCGCCGGACACGGACCGCGAGAAGGAAGAGACGCGCATCCCGTCCTCTCCCGACACCGAAATCGCGCACAAATCCAGCGATCGCCTGAGCAAATCGCAGAAGAGCGCACGAGGCAAGACCTCGGCGTCGCGCGCAGGCAAGCCCGGGAAGTCGACCTCGCGGCGGGGGAAATCCAGCAACCAGCAGATCCTGATCATGAGCGCCGTCACCGGCGTCCTGATCCTGATCATCGGCGTCCTGGTGATCGTGAAGGCGAGCAATCGCGGACCCAGGACGCCACAGACGATCGTCGAGGACCTGACCAAGAAGATCCGCACCGAGGTCAAGGCGGCAGCCACCACCGCCAAAGCCGCGCTGCAGAGCAAGGATCCGGCCGCTCTCCAGGATGCCCGGACGAAGCTCATGGCGCTCCAGGCGGACGTCAACACCTTCAATATCGCCGCGCAGAAGGCGAGTTGGAGCGAGGACAATGTCGAGACCTTCCTCGAACGCGACGTTCACTACCAGGACGTCAAGACGATGCTGCGTTTGGTCAACGACGAGCTGGTGAAACAGCGTAAATGACCGCCGCGTGACCGACCAGGCGACCTCCGCCCGGGACGCAGCATTCCAGGCACTCGATGATCTCTCCGGCGGGCGCATCGACCGGCTCGACGAGCGCTTCGATCGCATGCGCGCGCTCGATGATCGCGATGCGGGACTCGCACGCGAACTCGCGCTCGGCGCCGTGCGCTACCAGCGGCTCTACGATCACCTCGCCGCCCGCTTCCTCAAGCGCGGGCCGCAGCCGCCGCCGCTGATGATCGCGTTGCGCCTGGCCTGCCACCAGCTGTTCGCGCTCGACCGTGTTCCTCCGCATGCGGCCGTGCACGAGACCGTCGAGTCGCTGCGACGCGCGGGCCACCGCAAGCTGGTTCCGGTGGCGAACGCGGTGATGCGGCGATTGTCCGAGATGCGCCAGGACACCCGCATCGGCGATGGGCCGCTGGGTCGTATCGCCGCCGAGGACCAGCCCGATCAGGCCGCGGTGCGCCACAGCGTGCCCGATCGCCTGCTGGACGATCTGCGTCCGGTGCTGCCCGACGGGAACGAGGATGCGCTCGCAAGCCTCAATCTCGTGCCGCATCTGTGCACGCGCACCCGTCCGGGCAGGCCTCAGCCGTCGGGCGCGAGCGTCCTCAAGCGCGATGGGGCGCTGACCTGGTGGGACGATCCGCAGGAGGCGCTGCGCGGACCCGTGGCCGACGGGATATGCGTGGTCCAGGACGCGGCGCAGGGCGACGTCGTGCGCATGAGCGGCGCGCGCCCCGGCGATCTGGTGCTCGATTGCTGCTCCGCTCCCGGCGGAAAGGCCGTCGCCCTCGCGGATCGCGGCTGCCGCGTGATCGCTGCCGATCTGTCCATCGTCAAGCTGCGCTCGATGCGCGAGCCGGCGATCCGTCTCGCGCAGGACGGCTGCGCTCCGGCCCTGGCCGCGGGGGCCTTCGATGTCGTGCTCGTCGATGCGCCGTGCTCGAACTCCGGCGTCATCGCACGCCGACCCGAAGCGCGCTGGCGCTACGAGCCCAAGCAGATCGCTTCGCTCGAGCGGCTGCAGGGCGCGCTGCTGCGCGCCGGCGCGGCGCTGGTCGCCCCTGGCGGCCGGTTGGTGTACAGCACCTGCAGCCTGGTCCCGCGCGAGAACCAGGCGATCGCGCATCGCCTCGTTGGATGGCGGCTGCTGATGGAACAACTCTCGTGGCCCGACGCCTGGCGTGGCGGCGGATACGTCGCGGTCCTGGTCCGCAGCTGAGCGTCGGGTTGCTTTCACCCCCACCGGGATAAAGTCCGCGCTCACCTCGACTTCGGAGCATAAATGGCTACCCGCATCGCGATCAACGGCTTCGGACGCATCGGCCGTCTGGTCTTCCGCGCCCTCTACGATCAGGGCCTGTTCGGCAAGGATATCGAGGTGGTGGCCGTGGGCGACGTGGTTCCCGCCGACAACCTCGCCTACCTGCTCAAGTTCGACTCGGTCCAGGGCAAGTTCGCGGGGACCGTGTCCTCGAAGAAGTCCGGCGCCGACATCGCCGAGGACGACGTCCTCGTGGTCGACGGCAAAGAGATCCACGTCGTCAGCGCCAAGACCCCGGCCGAGCTGCCGTGGGCGAAGTTCAAGGTCGATGTCGTCATCGAGTCGACCGGCCTGTTCACCGAGGCCGAGAAGGCGAAGGGCCACATCACGGCCGGCGCCAAGAAGGTGATCATCTCCGCCCCAGCCAAGGGCGAGGACATCACCATCGTCATGGGCGTGAACAACGACAAGTACGACCCCAAGGCGCACCACATCGTTTCCAACGCCAGCTGCACGACCAACTGCCTCGCACCGCTGGTGCACGCGATCATCAAGGAAGGCTTCGGCCTCACCGAAGGCATCATGACCACGGTGCACAGCTACACCGCCACGCAGAAGACCGTCGACGGCCCGTCGAAGAAGGATTGGAAGGGCGGCCGCAGCGCGGCGACCAACATCATCCCCTCGACCACCGGCGCGGCCAAGGCGGTCGCGCTCGTCCTTCCCGAGGTGAAGGGCAAGCTCACCGGCATGTCCTTCCGCGTGCCGACCCCGACGGTGTCGGTCGTCGATCTCACCTTCAAGACCGCGAAGGCGACATCGCTCAAAGAGATCAACGCTGCGATCAAGCGCGCGGGCGAGACCTACCTGAAGGGCATCCTCGCCTACACCGATGAAGAGGTCGTCTCCAGCGACTTCATCCACGATGTGCGGTCCTCGATCTACGACGCCGGCAGCTCGATCGAGCTGAACCCGAACTTCTTCAAGCTGATCAGCTGGTACGACAACGAATGGGGTTACAGCAACCGTGTGGTCGATCTCTTGACCTTCATGGTCAAGAAGGGCATCTAGGTCCGCGCGGGGCGGCGGACGGTTGGTGGTTGGTGGTTGGTGGTTGGTGGTTGGGTGCTTTGTGGTCACCACCAACCATCCACCACCAACGCGCCGGAGTCGCCCGTGCCACCTTCCCTCTCCGGGGGTAGTACCCGGGCGCCTAGACGCTACATAACCATCAGGACCAAGGCATGAAGCTGATCGTCTGCGAGAACCGCGAGGCCTCCGCCGATCTCATCGCCGGGATGCTGGTCACCGCGATCGCCAAGAATCCGCGCATCCGGCTCGGCTTGTCGGCTGGCCGCACCAGCCTGCTCGCCTACGAGGAGCTGGCTTGCCGCTATCATGAGAACGGCGGCTTCAGCTTCGCCAAGGTCACCGCCTTCACGACCGACGAATACGTCGGGCTGACGCCCGAGGACCGTCGCAGCACGCGCTCGATCATGAACGCGCACCTGTTCCGGCAGGTCGACATCCCGCGCGAGCAGACCTTCACGCCCCGCGGCGACGTCCCCAATCTCGAAGCCGAGTGCAAGGCCTTCGATCTGCTGATCGAAGCGCGCGGCGGTCTGGATCTGGTCGTGCTGGGCCTGGGGCATAATGGCCACGTCGGCCTCAACGAGCCCGGGAGCTCACCCAAGAGCCGCACGCGCCTGGTCGAGCTGACGCCGTCGACGCTCGCGGCCATCTCCGGCGGCGAGCGCTTCCGCAACCTCGATGCGACGCCGGCGAGCGCGATCTCGATGGGCATGACCACGATCCTCGAGGCGACGCGCGTGCTGCTGGTCGTCACCGGCCTGGGCAAGGCCGAGGCGCTGCACCGCATGGTCGAGGGCCGCGTCGGCCCGGGCGTGCCCGCCAGCCTGCTCACCGGTCACCGCGACCTCACCGTCGTGGTCGACCGCGACGCCGCGTCCAAGCTCGAATCGCGGCACCTCGAGCGCGCGACATGAGCACCAGGCCGATCACATCGGCGGAACCGGACTCTGCCGCCACCGGACGCCTGTCCGTTTTGAAGGTGCCCGATGCGCCGAAGACCCTCGTGGAGCTCGCGGCGCGCATCGGCGCGAACTCCGAGCTGGTCGAAGCCGCGCGTCAGGTGGCCAAGCGGAAGGACAACGTCCTCGGCCTGCTGCTGCGCGAGCTCACCCGCGAGGAGATCGCCGTGATGGAGGACCGCGGCTGCCGCGCCTCCGATTGGAACCTGGTGCAGGTCGCGCAGGATTTCGATAGCTTCCGCGTGCGCCGCACGCACTTCAAGGGCGCCTGCGTGGTCGGCCGTTTCGGTGGCGAGATCGAGGTCTCGCCCGGCCTCTCACTGCCCACCGGCATCTACGACTGCACCCTGGTCGCCTGCCAGATCGGCAACGACTGCCTGCTCGAGAACGTGCGTTTCGCCGCCAACCTGATCATCGAACGCGAGGCGGTGCTGTTCGACGTCGGCTCGATCACCTGCACGGGATCGTCCTCCTTCGGCTGTGGACAGCTGCTGCCCCTGGCCGGTGAAACTGGCGGCCGCGAGGTCCCGATGTGGGCCGAGGGCACCGTCGACACCCTGGCCATGGCGACGCGCCAACGCGGCGATGCCACCGGCCAAGCCGCGCTGCGTGACGCCGTGGCGAAATACACCGCCGCGGTGAAGAGCCCGGTGGCGTGGGTCCGCCGCAAGGCGCGCGTGCTGCACAGCAACCGCGTCCGCGACGCCTACATCGGCATGGGTGCGGTGGTCGATAACGCCCTTGATCTTTCCAATTCGACCGTGCTCTCGAGCGTCGACGAACCCACCGAGGTCACGGGCGGCGCCGCCGTCACCGACTCGATCCTGCAATGGGGCGTGAAGATCACCGGCAACGCCATCATCCGCCGCAGCGCGATGCTCGAGCACAGCGCCGCCGATGAGCACGCTGCGGTCGAGAGCAGCGTCATCGGCCCGAACACCACCATCTCCAAGGGCGAGGTCACCGCGACTCTGCTCGGCCCGTTCGTCGGCTTCCATCACCAGAGCCTGCTCATCGCCGCCTACTGGCCCGAAGGCAAGGGCAACATCGCCTACGGCGCGATGGTGGGTTCCAACCACACCGGACGCGCCCCCGACCAAGAGATCTGGCCCGGTGAGGGGGCGTTCTTCGGCCTCGGCTGCGCGATCCGCTTCCCCACCGATTTCAGTGAAGCTCCGTACATGGTCATCGGCATGGCCGTGAGCACGCTGCCGCAGCGGGTGCGCTTCCCATTCAGCCTGATCACCGTCCCTGCCGAGACCATCGACGAGGCGGCCAAGGTCCCGCGCGCCTACAACGAGCTGATCCCGGCGTGGGGCCTGTACTCCAACGCCTACGGCCTGGTGCGCAGTGAGCTCAAGTTCCGCCAGCGCGACCACTCGCGCCGGCACGACATCGACTACAAGGTCCTGCGTCCGCACATCATGCGCCTGGTGCAGGACGCCTACGACCGCCTCACCGCGGTGAAGACGATCAAGACCGCCTACCTCGACACCGACATCGAAGGCATCGGCAAGAACTTCCTACGCGAAGCGACTCGCTTGAAGGCGATCCAGTACTACGGCCAAGCGTTGACTCGCTACGCCCTGCGCCTGCTCCTGAACGAGCGCGAAGGCAACCTGCAGATCCCGGGCTCGGCCGAGATCGCCCACGAACTCGCCGACCGTTTCCTGCCGAAATCCGATTTCGACGTGCGCATGCGCCGCCTGGTCGAGATCGAACGCGACAACGCCAAGCTCGTCCAGCAGAGCAAGCACCAGGACGACGAACGCGGTGCCCGCGTCATCCCCGGTTACGCCGACGCCCACACCTCGGCCGAAAAGGACCGCTTCGTCGAAAGCGCCTGGGACCGCGTCAAGCGCACCGAGGAGCGGGTCGCCGCGGTTGGCGTCCGCATCTGAAGACGTCGATCGCGGATGTGCCGAAGTGCTCGATTTTTACCACCCGCTACAGCATCGATGGCTCGGCGATCACGCCGCTGTCACCGATCTACGAAAAGCCGATCAAACTCGCGACCACCACCACGCTGCGCTCGCAGTCCTTCCTCGACGGCGTCGCCAGCGCCGAGGTCTCGGTCACCTACATCATCACCGGGGTGAACAACGTCGGCGCCACGCCGGTGTTTTCGCCCCTGCCCGGGTCGTTCACCGCGCCGACCGCGGTCACCATCACCTCGACCACGCCCGGCACCACGCTCCACTACACCGTAGACGGTTCCGAACCGACCACCGCGAGCCCGACCTACGGCGCTCCGGTCGCCATCGGCGCCAACACCACGCTGCGCGCGCGCGGCTTCGCCAACGGCTACTTCGAGGGCGCGGTCGCGGTGGGGGTGTACACCTTCCAGGTCGCGCAGCCGACCGCGGACCAGGATCCGGCCATCGTCCACCCGGGCCCCATCGACGTCACCCTGGCCAGCGCCACGCCGGGCTCGGCGATCTTCTACCGCTTTGATGGCGTCACGCCCGACCAGGCCACCGGCATCGCCTACACCGGTCCCATCCGCCTCGCCGCCAGCGCCACCATCACCGCGCGCGCGTTCAAGATCGGCTGGACCGAGAGCGCCTCGCTGATCGCGTCCTACACCATCAACCAGGGCGTGAACGCGCCGCCGTCGTTCACCGGCGGCGCCGACCAGACCGTGGCCGAGGACGCCGGCGCGGTCAGCGTCGCCGGCTGGGCCACCGCCATCAGCCCCGGCCCCGCCGCGGAGTCCTATCAGACGGTCTCGTTCCAGGTCACCGTCGACCTGCCTGCGCTCTTCGCGGTGCAGCCCGCGGTATCCTCCGCCGGCACCCTGACCTTCACCCCCGCCGCCAACGCCTACGGCACCGCGGTGGTGTGGGTGAACGCCCGCGACAACGGCGGCGCGGCCAACGGCGGCGTCGACGTCAGCCAGAACCACCGCCTCGAAATCGTCGTCACGCCGGTCAATGATGCGCCCTCGTTCACCACGGGCGCCGACCAGGTCGCGCTCGAGGATTCCACCGCCGCCACCGTCGCCGGTTGGGCCACCGCGATCAGCGTCGGCCCCGCCAACGAAGCCGGGCAGACGATCGCGTTCCAGGTGACGGCCGCGGATCCGGCCCGCTTCAGCGTCGCGCCCGCGATCGACGCGGCCGGCACGCTCAGCTTCACCCCCGCGGCCAACGCCCAGGGCACCACCGTGATCACCGTGCGCGCCCAGGACAGCGGCGGCGTCGCCACCGGCGGCGTGGATCTCAGCCCGGCGCAGACGTTCAGCATCACCCTCACCGCGGTCAACGACGCGCCGTCGTTCACCAAGGGCGCGGATCAGACCGTGCTCGAGGATGCGCTCGCGCAGTCGATCAGCGGCTGGGCGACCGCCATCGCCAGCGGGCCGGCCAATGAGGCGGCGCAGGTCGTAAGCTTCTCGGTGACCAGCGACAACGCCGCGCTGTTCGCGGTCGCTCCGGCGCTGTCGGCGACGGGTGTGCTCAGCTTCACCGCGGCGGCCAACGCCAACGGCGTGGCGGTCATCACCATCGTCGCCAACGATGACGGCGGCACCGCCAACGGCGGTATCGCCGCGAGCGCGGCGCAGACCGCGACCATCACCGTGACCCCAGTCAACGATGCGCCGTCGTTCACCAAGGGCGCGAACATCGCCGTGCTCGAAGACGCGGGCGCGCAGTCGCTCAGCGGATGGGCGACGGCGATCGCCGCCGGTCCGGCCAATGAGGCGGCGCAGGTGGTGTCGTTCAGCGTGACCACCGACAATGGCGCGTTATTCGCGGTCGCGCCGGCGCTGTCGCCGGCCGGAGTCCTCGGCTTCACCCCAGCGGCCGACGCCACCGGCGTGGCGATCATCACCATCGTCGCCAACGATGACGGCGGGGTCGCCAACGGCGGCATCGCCGCGAGCGCGGCGCAGACCGCGACCATCACCGTGACCGCGGTCAATGACGCGCCGGTCGCCGTCGCCGATGCCTACGCCGCGTTCGAGGATACGGCTTTGGTGATCGCCGCCGCCAACGGCGTGCTCGCCAACGACATCGACCCCGATGACGCGCAGCTGCTGGCATCGCTGGTCGCGGCGCCGCTGCACGGCGTCCTGGATCTGGCCGCCGACGGCGGCTTCAGCTACCTGCCTGCGGCCGGATACGCCGGCCCCGATGCGTTCTCCTACCGCACCAGCGACGGAGCCGGCGATTCGGATCCGGTCGCCGTCGCGATCACCGTGGCGAGCGTGAACGATGCGCCGAGCTTCGCCAAGGGACCCGACCTGACCGTCGCCGTCAGCGATGGCGCGCAGACCGTACCGGCGTGGGCCACCGCGATCTCCGCCGGTCCCGGGGAAGGGGGCCAGGCCCGCGACTTCCAGGTGACGAACGATCATCCCGAGTTCTTCGCGGCGCAGCCCGCCATCGCCGCCGATGGCACCCTGACCTTCACCCCGTCCGCCGCCGGCACGGCCCTGGTCTCGGTGCGCCTGCATGACAACGGCGGCACCGCCAATGGCGGCATCGATCTCAGCGCGGTCCAGACCTTCCTGATCACCATCACCGGCGGCGGTGGCAACGGTGATCCGGATCCGGATCCCGTCGCCCCGGTGATCGGAGCGGTGACCATCGCCATCACCGGCGGTCTGACCGGCGATCAGCAGGATGCGACCAGCGGCGACCATTTCACCAAGAACGCCTCGGTCACCGTCACGGTCACGGCCAATGCCAGCCCCGGGACGATCGACGGCCTGAGCGTGCTCAGCAGCGATGGCCAGAGCGTCCCGTGTATCGGTGGCCAGTGCACCTTCACGCCCAGCGCCGAAGGCCGCATCACGCTCACCGGCTCGGCGATCGCCAGCAATGATGGCCTGACCGTGTC